>NZ_JBGTCA010000257.1:0-3511 GCF_041749095.1 Aquiflexum sp.
GCTTGTTATGAAATAAATAAGATCTTCCTTTTGCGGATAGGTCTGAATATTTTGAACTATAAGGGTGATTGTAATTATTCAGATTTTCAGGTTATGTTTATTTGGGTGATTTTAGTGCATTCCATGGTAAAGCAGTCTGAAGAATGCAAAGTGCTGGTCCAAGTCTGAAGACTTGAACCATTGAAGATTTGAACCATTGGCAAAAACCGCTTAATTATATTTCACAAACCACTGATAATAAATTATATATCTAAATATTTTGAATTTACTCAATGTATTGAGTAAATTTGCTCAATACATTGAGTAAAATAACTATGGTATACCAAAGGACAGAAAAAGCCGGATTGTTGAAACGGTTGAAGGATGAACCGAGGAGGTTTATACAGGTCATCTATGGGCCTCGGCAGGTGGGTAAGACTACCTTGGTCAGGCAGATTATGGAAGAACTTGATTATCCCCATCATTTGGTGGCGGCGGATGCTGTGCCGGCGGGAGATGGCTTGTGGATAGCACAGCAATGGGAAAATGTCCGGGTCCGACAGCAACAACAGGCTGAAAAACCTTTTCTCCTGGTCATCGATGAAGTCCAAAAAATCGACAACTGGTCCGAGCAGATCAAAGCCGAATGGGATAGGGATGCCGCTGAGGGTAGGGATATCCGGGTGGTGTTGCTGGGTTCATCGAGGTTGATGCTGCAGCAGGGACTGACAGAATCTTTGGCAGGAAGGTTTGAAGCTACTTATCTTGGGCATTGGTCCTACAAGGAAATGAAGGATGCTTTTGGTCTGACGGCTGAGGAGTTTGTGTGGTTTGGGGGTTATCCCGGTGCGATTACGCTGAGAGAGGATGAAGACAGGTGGAAAAGCTATGTCCGCGATGCGCTCTTGGAGACGAGTATTTCCAAAGATATCCTTATGCTAACCCGGGTGGATAAACCTGCTTTGATGAAGCGTTTGTTTGAATTGGGATCGGCGTATTCGGGACAGATTCTGAGCTTTACCAAAATCATGGGACAACTGACCGATGCAGGTAACACCACCACCTTGGCAAATTATTTGGAGCTGTTGAATGATGCCGGGTTGTTGGCGGGATTGGAAAAATACAGTCCAAACATGGTCAGAAAGCGCTCTTCCAGTCCCAAGTTTCAGGTTCATAACACCGCGATCATGTCGGGCATTTCCAATGAAAGTCTCGATACTTTGCTTGAAGACCATGAGGCATGGGGAAGGTGGGTGGAATCTGCTGTGGGTGCGCACCTGATCAATCAGGTATTCAAGGACAAAAAGCTTTCTTTGCATTATTGGAGGGAGGGCAATGACGAAGTGGATTATGTGGTTGAATACAAGAAGCGGGTGATTGGACTTGAAGTGAAGTCCGGTAAGACTGGAAAATTATCAGGCTTAAATGCTTTCGATAAAAAGTTCAAACCTGAAAAATCCCTGCTGATCGGTGCAGATGGGATTCCATGGCAGGTGTTTTTGCAAATGGATGTCGTGGATTTGTTTTAAAAAAAGGCAGTCTATATGGCTGTCTTTTCTTTGTTTTTTATGCTAAAAAATATTTTCGTAACTAATTGAATATCATGTAATAATATATGTTTTTAATAATTTACTCAATGTATTGAGTAAATTAACTCAATGGCATGAGTAAAAGGAATTGTGTTGCGAAAATTTTATGTCTCTTTCAATTTTTCAGAGATGAAAACCTTGATAAGACTTTGGCGGGTAATTCCTAATCGTTGGGCTAACTTATCCAACTCCTGAACCATCCATTCAGGAAAATCCACACTGACACGTTTGGGCTTTAATCCTGGTTTGCTTGCCTTTTCAAGATTTAAAAAATCAGACAAATCCTCATTATCCTCAAACTTTTGATCAAACTCAGCCGCTGTAATAGATTGCTTTTTCATTTTCTCTGGATTTTCTTACTGAAATTTAAAAATCCTTTTTCCTAAATACCCTCATCGCAACTCCCAATGGCCATAGCATCCAAATCAACATCATCGCTGAAGAGAGCAATATTCCCTTGGCAGATCCGAAGAAATTTTGGAAAAAGGCCCCTGTGTATCCCATAAGTGCGGAGATGTCCAATTGCATCAACATGATGATCCGACCAAGGTCAACGGGATTGAAGAAGACGAGTCCTAAGGTTGTTTTTTCCAATGGGTAATCAGCCAAACTATAAATCAGATAAAGTACAAATCCATCATAGATCAGCGAGAAATAAATCCAGAAAGACAAGCTAATACCAATGGCCTTGGCTTTGTCCCGCGTAAGAACAGAGGCTAGGAACGCCAATCCTGCAAAGACTACACTTAAGGCTATTCCAATGCCCAGCAAGATGAGAACAGTGCTGTCCGCTCCCCAAAGTACCATAGGAATTCCAAATCCAATCACGATGGCGGCACTGAGCATGATGACTACAGCCAAAACCTGGCTCAAGAAAACATCACGTCTCTTTACAGGTTGCGCTAGCATCAGCTCGGTAAATTCCAGGTTATTGAAAAAGTGTGTAGTTGCAAATACAGCAGCTATCAATGGGACGATCATCAACATGATATTGAGTAAGCTTAAAGAGACTTTGCTCATGTCCTCAGATACCTGGTAGATGGAAACGGCCACCAAGACCATAAAGATGGTATATAATATGGCAAACCTACTTTTTACTATATCATAAAGGGAATATTTCAGTAACTTAAACATGGCTTAAATCATTTATTGTCTTCTTTTTTTTTAAACTCCACTCCATCAATCTGGCGATAGCTGTCGAGAACTTTTCCTCCCCAGTGATATCCTTCAGTCCGGTGATGGTATCATTGAAAAAGACTTCTCCTTCGTTGATATAGATGGCATGATCTGTCAGTTCATCCAGTTCGCTGAGAATGTGGGAGGTGATCAAGATGAGTTTCCCTGCATCCCGCTCTTTTTTGATTTTATTCTTCAAGGTTTCCACTGCCATCGGATCAAGACCTGCTGTAGGTTCATCCAAGATCAGGATATCAGCCCTGAACATAAATGCAAGCGCAGCACTCACTTTTTGACGGGTTCCACCGCTAAGGGTGTGCATAGGTTTGTCCAAGGTTTTGTCTAGTCCAAAAGCTTCTATCAGTTCAAGATCATAATCCTTTATTCCCGGTCTCATGTCCTGCATCATGCTGAAAAGTTGTCCGATTCGGATATTGTCAGGGTAGCGGCCAATCTGTGGCATATAACCGATATTGGATCGATAGGCAAATTTACCTTTGATGGATTCTCCTTTAACTAGGACATCACCTGAATTGGGAATGACCATCCCCAAGATTATTTTGATCAGCGTGGTTTTTCCGGAACCGTTTGGGCCCATCAATGCATAACTTTTGCCTGATTCAAACTCCAAGTTGAAATCTTTCAAAACTTCAAGTTTTCCGAATTTTTTATGGATGTGTCGTACCGAAATCATATGGTTTCATTTTAGGGGAGTTGTCAATCATATTTTCAGGAGTAATGGAGGGAATGACTTTTTCCATTCTGTC
>NZ_JBGTCA010000258.1:0-3106 GCF_041749095.1 Aquiflexum sp.
TTTTTACTCAGATCACATTGAAGAAAAAGGCATGGATTTTTTAAAAGCGGCAACCAAAAAAAATCTTGAAGAATCATTGCAAAGGATGGCCACAGTGTGTACCGTTCAGGCCGCAGAAGTAAGGAATGGCTGAAAATAAAACTGATCAATCAGGAAGAAGCAATTATTGTAGGAATAACTGAGACCAAAGGATCAAGAAAGTATTTTGGGTCGCTTTTGCTTGCCCAATTCCACGGGAAAGAATTGAAGTACATAGGCAACTGTGGAACCGGATTCAGTGACTCAGACCTCAAGGAAATGCATACTCAATTTGAACCACATTTTACCGATACTTCACCGCTTCAGGAAAAGATAAAAATTATCCGTAAAATCCAGTGGATGGAACCCAAGTTTGTCGCCCAGGTAAAGTTCACGGAATTTACACAGGATGGAAATTTAAGACACCCAGTGTTTATGGGTTTAAGGACTGATAAGCAGCTTACTGATGTACAGGCCAACAGTAATCAGACCTCAAATAAAGAATCATCGGAAAAACAGGAAAAGTCTGCATCTAAAACTAAAAGTAAACCTAAAGATACAGCCGATATCGAAAAGGAAGAGCAATCCAAAACTGAAAATGATCGAAGTATAAAGATTGGCAAAACCACAGTCAAACTCACCAATCAGCACAAAGAGTATTTTCCCGGTGAAGGGATTACCAAAGGTGATCTGGTACATTACTATACTGAAATAGCGGATATCATTTTGCCCTACTTGAAAAACAGGCCTCAATCTATGAACCGTTTTCCAAGTGGCATTAACGGGCAAAGCTTTTACCAAAAGAATGTAGAAAAAGATAAGATACCTTCTTGGCTTAAAACCTTTGAAGTATATTCTGAATCAACAGAAAAGGACATTGACTATCTGTTATGTAATGACAAGGCAACTTTGATCTATATGGCCAACTTGGGTTGTATAGAATTTAATCCCTGGAATTCCACCACCAAAAACCCTGAAAAGCCCGATTGGGTGGTGATTGATTTGGATCCACCCAAGAAGAAACCTGATTTTAAACTAGTAGTGGATGCAGCCAATGTGGTAAAGGAAATAATGGACGGATTGGAAGTGGAATGCTATTGCAAAACATCTGGTGCCACCGGATTACATGTTTATATTCCGCTTGGTGCAAAATATGATTATGATATTGCCAGGATTTTTGCACAGCTCATCGCCCAAAAGGTAAATGATAAACTGCCAAAAACCACCACCCTCAATCGACCGCTTAATCAGCGAAAAAACAGGATTTATGTAGATTATTTACAAAACAGACAGGGTCAAACCTTGGCGGCACCATATTCCGCAAGACCCAAACCCGGCGCTACCGTCAGTACCCCTCTCGAATGGGCTGAGGTAAACCATAAATTGTCACCTTCACAGTTTACCATCAAAAACATCCTAGATCGTTTTGAAAAAAAAGGGGATTTATGGAAACCCATTCTGGGCAAAGGCATAGACATGCTTAAAGTAATTGAATCGATAGAAGGGAACCAATAATTTTTCCGAGGCTAGGTGGACTTTGCAATTACACCCTCTAATCCTTTATTAATGGATATCGTATGGCAACGCAATTATTGTGAAAATATCATACGTAATGAAAAATCGTATCATCGTATTTCAAATTACATCATCAACAATCCGGGAAAATGGGATGTTGATAAATTTTTTATGAAAAAAAAGGTCCGCCTTGTGTAATAATACCATTTGAATTTGTCCAGGAAAAATCCATTTCGGTATATTGTAAATAAGCCTCAAAGAGACTAAATTTAAGTAATGGGAATTAGGTACATATTATTAATATGGCTATTAGTTGAAAGAAATGTATTCCAAATCCGCATGTTTCTAGCCAGACGTTACTAGTTATAATCTTGAATGGAATTGATCACAAATGAAAAACTATTGTTCAATTTGGTATCTTTATTTAGTAAATTCATCGAACAATGTCATTTAAATTAAATGTTTTCCTTATGGTTTTGATTCTTGCCCAAGCATTCACTATGCCTCTTAGGAGTCAGCAAATCATCTATGGATCAAATAATGGTAAATATGTTGAACTGTCCGGGAAAAGTGTGTACTACGAAGAATATGGCTCGGGTGATACCGTACTTTTGCTGCATGGAGGACCCGGGTCAATTGCTCAATTTTCCAAACTGATTCCAGAGTTATCCAAAAACTACACTGTAATAGCAATGGACACTCCGGGACATGGACGTTCAGATCGAGTAAACAAATTGAGTTATCAAATTCTTGCAGAAAATGCTTCCAAATTTATTGATAAGATGGGGATAAAAAAATGCCATGTAGTTGGATGGAGTGATGGAGCTACCACAGGGCTATTATTAGCTGCCAATCGACCAGATGTAATATCTAAAGTCTTTGTATCCGGAGGATTTGCCAATATTGACGGATTTACTAATGAAGAGAAAAATTTTTGGTCAACAATCACTCCGGAAATAGTTGAGAAGTCATGGGGGGGTTGGCATCTTGAATACCAACGATTATATCCGGAAAATGATTGGAAAACCTTAATTCTCGATCTCCGGGGAATGATCAATGATGAAATCTATATTACAGAGAAGAAGTTGGAAAGTATTACCTGCAAAGTTTTGCTGGCGTATGGTGATAATGATTTATTTACTTTGGAACATATTGGTTATCTCTTCAAAACCATCCCTGATAGCGAACTAATGATATTTCCAGGTACAAGTCATAGTACATTTGAGGAACAACCGGAAATGATGTCCCTAGCGGTTCAGAATTTTTTTGGAAAATGAGAATTTGTTGAAACAGCTTCTAGCACCATAATCCTTTTCATTCTCACGCTAATGTTGGTATTTATGTTGTAGAACTTTTGAGAGTTGGGAACTTTTACCAACTAATTTAAATGCTGGCAACATTGTACAAAAGCCATTAAAACGGCTTTTATACCAAAATGTTAACTGTAATTGTAAACAATATGATGCCATCAAACTAAATCAATAAAATTATGACAGATAAAAAACCATTCGACACATTGAAAGCCGAGACCTTTGCTGGTTCTATGATTGATACTCTTAACAAGAGTGCACTT
>NZ_JBGTCA010000259.1:0-5643 GCF_041749095.1 Aquiflexum sp.
GGTGTAAAAGTCTTTTGAAGGTCTGCATCTTTATCCTGTACAGCCAAAGCCTCAGCCCAATATAACGCCAAGAAAAAATGACTGCCTCTATTGTCCAATTCCTTGGCCTTCCTTGAAGGAGATTTGTCATTTTCCAAAAACTTTCCTGTCGCTTGGTCAAGGGTTTCCGATAATACTTTTGCCCTTTCATTGGAGAATGTATCCCCTAAATGCTCCAGGGATACTGCCAAAGCAAGGAATTCACCTAAGGAATCCCATCTTAGGTGATTTTCTGCCAGGAACTGCTCCACATGTTTCGGAGCAGAGCCACCTGCACCGGTTTCAAATAAACCTCCTCCATTCATCAATGGGACTATGGAAAGCATTTTGGCACTTGTCCCCAACTCCAAAATCGGAAACAGATCTGTCAGATAATCCCTCAAAACATTTCCGGTCACAGAAATGGTATCTTTTCCATCTATTATTCTTTCCAAAGAGAATCTTGTAGCTTCTACAGGAGACATAATTTGGATTTTCAGTCCGGAAATATCATAACCAGAAAGGTACTTTTCAACCTTCTTGATCAATTCTCTATCATGTGACCGATTCTTGTCCAGCCAAAAAACCGTAGGTAACCCTGTGGCACGGGCCCTGTTCACAGCAAGTTTGACCCAATCCTGTACAGGAGCATCTTTGGTCTGACACATTCTCCAGATATCTCCTTTTTTCACATTGTGTTCAATCAAAACTTCGCCGGCTTCGGAAACAACCTGCACAGTTCCATCTGACTCCATTTCAAAAGTTTTATCATGGGAGCCGTATTCTTCTGCTTTCTGGGCCATCAATCCAACGTTGGGAACACTCCCCATTGTTTTGGGATCAAAGGCACCATGTTTTTTGCAAAAATCAATGGTTTCCTGGTAAACTCCCGCATAGGACCGATCCGGGATTACAGCTTTGGTGTCCTGTAGCTTTCCATCTTTGTTCCACATCTGTCCGGATTCCCTGATCATGGCGGGCATGGAGGCATCTATGATTACATCACTGGGGACATGCAGATTGGTAATTCCCCTATCGGAATTGACCATGGCAAGACCCGGTCTATTAGATAGGCAGGTATTGATATCAGATTGAATGGCTGCTTTTTTATCTTTGGGCAATTCATCGATTTTTGAGATTAGGTCTCCAAATCCGTTGTTTACATCCACACCTAATTCTTTCAATGTCGATTCATGTTTTTCGAAAACAGGTGCAAAAAAGACTTTAACAGCATGACCAAAAATAATAGGATCTGACACCTTCATCATCGTTGCTTTCATGTGTAATGAAAAAAGTACTCCGGATTTTTTGGCATCCTCAATTTGTTTTTTGAAGAATTCATTCAATTCTCCAACACTCAAAACAGCGGCATCTATTACTTCACCTTCTTTTAATGCCAAATTGGATTTCAGAGTTTTTTTAGAGCCGTCCGATCCAACATAAATAATATCAATTTTACCTGCTTTATCCACTGTGATAGACTTCTCACTACCATAAAAATCACCTCTTTCCATACTTGAAACATGCGTCTTTGAATCAGAAGACCATTTGCCCATAGTGTGAGGATTGTTTTTTGCATAGTTCTTTACAGCCAATGGCGCTCTTCTATCCGAATTGCCTTCTCTCAAAACAGGATTGACAGCACTTCCCTTAACCTTATCATACCTTGTTTTAATGGATTTTTCCTCATCATTTTTAGGATCATCAGGATAATCAGGCAGGGCATATCCTTTAGACTGAAGCTCTATTATCGCTTCCTTCAACTGTGGAATGGATGCGGAAATATTCGGCAATTTAACAATATTGGCAGTAGGGGTTTTGGCGATATCGCCCAATTCGGACAAATCATCATTGATTCTTTGCTCAGGATTGAGTAATTCGGGGAAAAGAGCAATAATTCTTCCTGAAAGGGAAATATCCCTGGTTTCCACTGCAATCCCTGCAGAATCAGTAAAAGCTTTTACAATGGGCAATAATGAGTAAGTGGCCAAAGCAGGGGCCTCATCGGTCAGCGTATAAAGAATTTTAGCTGTTTTAGTGGTCATTTTCTGTAATTTCAAATGTTTAACAAATTAATATTTTGAAAAAGTCATTGGAAACGATTTTTGATCCCATACCTAAGGTAAATTCCCCAAAAGGTCGGACAGTTTCAAATTTCATGGCTAAATTAATCAAAATATCTCAGTTTGAAAGTTGGATTTTGTTGATCGGCGGAATTGAAAAAAGTCAGATTGTAATAGGAAAAATAGTCAACTGGAATACATGAATGCGGGAAAATTGATATCCCAACTCATTTCAACTCAAACCGATCTCCATCCATCCATGCAGGAAACTTACTTCTATATTCCCTTAGCGTGTGTAAATCAAGTTCAACAAAAAGTATGTCTTCACTTCCTTCTGCATAAGAAAGCCTTTCACCCTTAAAATTGTATGCCGCAGAATGTCCGCAATAAGGAACGTCATTGCCATCTTGACCGATTCTGTTGACGCCGATGGAATAGCTGAGGTTTTCGACAGCCCTTGCCTGCAGCAGGATATCCCAGGCACTTATCCTTGGGCTGGGCCAATTTGCGACATAAAATATAAGGTCATATTGCATTTCGTCTCCCTCCATTTTATTTCTTGACCATACCGGAAACCTTAGATCATAGCAAATTTGAGGCATTATTTTCCAACCTTTCCATTCAAAGACCTTTCTTGTCAATCCCATGTCAAAGTGGGCGTCCTCATCTGCCATTCTAAACAGATGCCTTTTATCATAGACATCAATATTCCCATCAGGTGACAGCCAAAGTAATCTATTGAAATATTTACCTTTGTCATTGATGATCACACTTCCTGTCACTACAGCGTTTGTCCGGGCAGCCATTTGCTTCATCCATTTGGTAGTATCCAGGTTCATTGGTTCAGAGACTTCCTGTGCATCCATGGTAAAACCAGTAGTGAACATCTCCGGAAGAATGATAAGATCTACATCCTGATCCAGATTCATGAGTTTTTCTTCCAACATCGCCATGTTGGCGGTCTTGTTTTTCCAATACAAATCTGTCTGAACCAATGCAATTTTAAGCGGTGCCGGTGTATTTTGATTCATAATGATATAATCTGGTTGCTGGTTGATTTTAAAAAAGGGGAGATTCAATTGATGTCAAAGTGTAAATCGGGGATCAACGGACAGGATAGATCATCCGGTAATCAGTAGTTACCTTTCCTTTACTGATGTCAGTCAATTTGCTCTGTACCATTCTTTTTTTGAGACCCTTGAGGTAATCAATAAATAATATTCCCTCAAGGTGGTCATATTCATGCTGAATCACTCTAGCGGTCAAGCCTGAGAACTCTTCCTCTTTGAGATTCCAGTTTTCATCAAAATACTCAATGGTCAGTTTTTCGGGTCTAATGATATCCGCCCTTAGCTCAGGTATACTCAAACATCCTTCTTCAAACCCAAAATTATCTCCGTATTCATCCAGAATAATCGGGTTGATAAATGCTCTTCTCAGGCCTTTTTCCTCATCCTCTTCATCGAGCATCAGACTACTGTCAATCACAAAAAGCCGGATTCCTTTATTGACCTGAGGTGCTGCCAATCCCACACCATTGGCATGGTCCATGGTACTGAACATATCCTGTATCAGTTCCGAAAGATCTTCACCTTCCTTTATTTCTTCCGCTTCTTTTTTTAAAATCGGATTTCCGTAAGCGACTATAGGGTAAATCATATTTGTTCCAAGTAGGATTGTAAGATTATGGCGGCACTGATCTTGTCAAGATTGCCTGCTTTTTCTTTTCTGTCTTTTTTTTTGCTTCCCATGGCAATCATACTTTGCATGGCCATTTTGGAAGTATATCTCTCGTCAATTAAGACAAGTTTTTTATCAGGATAGATTTTTGATAATCTGTCCCGAAGGCCCAAAACTTTTGGTGTCATTTCATTGGGAGTTCCGTCAAGTCTTTTGGGGTAACCCAATATAATAGTGTCCACCTCCTCCTTTGTGAAGTAAGCATTTAGAAAAACAATGAGTTTTGATGTTTCAACTGTTTCCAGCGGATTTGCCAACATTTTCAGCGTATCTGTAACTGCAATACCTGTTCTTTTTGTTCCCAAATCAATTGCCAAAATTCTGCCCATCAGTTATTGCTTATTTTTTTCCTTACTTTCCTGAGAACCTCTTTTTCAAGTTCCACAGCTTTGGGAAAAAGCAAACGATCTTCAATTTGGGCATGAATGATGAGTTCTTTTTCAAAAACCTGAAGTTCGTGGTACAATACTTTCATCGAAATCGAAGCATCGGAAGGTAGAAAATAATCATTTGTCAACTTCCTGATACCTTCCATTTCATCATCATGGGCATCATGGGCTTCGGCAAGCAATGCTACGGGACTTCCTTCCAAAATATGTAAGGCATCTGCTATTCTATATTCATCTTCCTCGATTTCATGGAGTAATTTGATCCGCTGAAAAAGTTTACTTTCTTCCTCATGGATATGATGAATAAAATCATCCACAAAAAGCGGAAACATGATCCTTAGGTCAGCAAGAATATCTAAGTAAATGGGTTCTTCTACCTGAATTCCGGAAACCATATTGGATAAAAAAGGCAACTCCTGCCTCAAAAAATAATAATGCTTTCTCTTGAGATAAGAAACCAGAACTTCTATGGGGTGAAGAAATAGCTCCTCTGAAGTAGGTTCTTTTCTTTTTGCCCAGGATTCCAGTTCATCAATAAGCTGTTGGGGATTGATTTTGAATTTTTTACAGACTTCAAGCAGAGAATTCTGTTCATATTGAAAAAAACTTATTCCAAAATAATGAAGAACAGACGCAAAGACATAATTCTCAGTTACAAGGTCTTTAATTGAAGTTTTCTGAATATCTTTGGAATTCAACATAAAAACAAAATTAAATTATTTTAGCTAAATAAGGGACATAAACATTCATCTAAATTGAATTTCTTGCGTTTATAAAAACGAAATGGTTTAAAATACTGTTTAATCGTAAGTTGAATTTATTTGAACACCCAAAAAAAATTACCGCATATTTAACCGAAGGAAATTGTGAGCGAAATCAAAAACACCAAACAGCAAATCAGATTACCTTTAATCCTGGCACTTGCCATTTCGGCAGGCATCTGGATAGGAGCAACATTTGCTGAACCCAAGACAGACAGAAATGACCTGAAGGCTGCTATTTATAAACTACAGGAAATCATCACCTACATCAACCGGGATTATGTTGACAGTGTCAATACAAATGAATTGGTAGAGTTTGGGATACAAAGGATGTTGGAAAAACTTGATCCCCATTCCAGTTATATTCCCGCAAGAGATGCTTCGTTGGCCAAATCTGATCTTGATGGTGCATTTGATGGAATAGGCGTTGAATTCGGAATCATTAGGGACACCATTTATGTAGTTGCGCCATTAACCGGTGGCCCATCAGAAAAACTTGGGATTCAATCAGGTGATCAAATCATAAAGGTAGATGGCAAAACTGTGGCCGGAACAGGGATTACCAATAGAGATGTTTTTGATTTACTTCGAGGTCCCAGAGGGAGCAAAGTAGAAGTGGATATCAAAAGAAAGAACCAAAATGAACTGATCTCTTTTGACATTATAAGAGAC
>NZ_JBGTCA010000260.1:0-2774 GCF_041749095.1 Aquiflexum sp.
GCATGCCATCAATACAATGACAAGCGGTTAGTAGGGCCTGGATTTGAAGGTGTCACCAACAGAAGACGTCCTGAATGGATCATGAACATGATCACCAATGTAGAGGTGATGCTCGATGAAGATCCTGTTGCCCAAGCACTATTGGAGGAATGTCTCACCAGGATGCCCAATCAGAATATATCTATTGGAGACTCTAGAGATATCCTGGAATTCCTTAGAAAAAATGATCTTGAAAAAACCGGTACTAATGATGCCGCTGTAAAATAATTTAATTTAAAACCCAAACAAAAATGAAAACAAGAATGTGGTTGTTGGCAGGAGCTGCGATAGCAATGACTTTTGCCTATGGATGTAAACCTAAAGGAGCCCAAAGTGCCCTTTCAGGAGATGCAGCCAGTAAAGTTTACGTCCCACCCGGACAGCATGATGAATTTTATAACATTGTATCGGGTGGATTCAACGGTCAGATGTCGGTAGTCGGTCTTCCTTCGGGAAGGGTATTCAAAATATTACCTGTTTTCTCAGTTCACCCTGAAAACGGTTATGGATATTCTGAAGAAAGCAAGCCAATGTTGAATACTTCCCACGGGTTTGTGCCTTGGGATGACCTTCACCATATCGCCATTTCCACTACCAATGCGCAGCATGATGCAAGATGGGCTTTTGGAAATGCCAATAACACGCCAAGAATCGCAAGAGTGGATTTAACTACTTTCAAAACAGTGGAAATCATTGAAATCCCAAATTCAGGTGGTAACCACTCTTCGCCGTTCATTACTGAAAACACAGAGTATGTGGTAGCAGGTACCCGTTTTTCTGTACCAACAGGTGATAATAGAGATGTACCGATCAGTACCTATAAGGAGAATTTCAAAGGTACTATTTCATTTATCAGTGTGGACAAAGACCATGGACACATGGACATTGCCTTTCAGTTGGAGGCACCACCGTTCAATTTTGACCTCGCCCGGGCAGGTAAGAAAAAATCCCATGGTTGGTTCTTCTTTTCTACTTACAATACAGAGATGGCCCATACACTTTTGGAGGTTAATGCCTCCCAAAAGGATAAGGACTTTATCATGGCGGTAAACTGGAAAAAAGCTGAAGAATACATCAAAGCCGGAAAAGGCAAAAAAGTCGGAGGCAAATATGCCCACAACGTTTGGGATGAAGATACCCATACTGCTACTTCCACCATCAAAGAAGGAATACTTTCTCTTGATCCAAGAGAATTAAAAGACATTGTCTATTTCATTCCTTGTCCAAAATCTCCACACGGTACAGATACTGACCCAACAGGAGAGTATATTATTGGCAGTGGTAAATTAGCTGCAATCATTCCCGTTTTCTCATTTACCAAAATGTTGGAAGCCATCGATAAAGAAGATTTTGAAGGTTCAATTGAAGGCATGCCAGTCTTGAGATATGAATCCGTATTACACGGTGAAGTTGAAAAACCTGGCTTGGGGCCTTTGCATACCGAATTTGACGGTAAGGGATTTGCCTATACCTCTATGTTTGTATCTTCTGAAATAGTGAAATGGAACATCGAAACCCTTGAGGTAGTGGATAGGGTTCCTACCTATTATTCTGTTGGTCACTTGATGATTCCAGGAGGACCAACAGGTGCGCCTCACGGTAAGTACATGGTAGCCTACAATAAAATCACCAAAGATAGATACTTGCCGACCGGACCTGAATTGGCCCACTCAGCTCAATTGTATGACATATCCGGTGACAAGATGCAGTTGCTTTTGGACTTCCCTACTATCGGAGAACCGCACTATGCGGAAGCATTCCCGGCTACTCTTATCAAAGACAAGCAGGTGAAATTTTACAAGCTGGAAGCTAATAACCATCCAAGGGCTCTCAAAGGTATTGCCAATGCAAGGGTGGAAAGAGAAGGAAACAGAGTGCATGTTTACATGACCACCATCCGGTCCAATTTCAGGCCTGACAATATTGAAGGTGTAAGGATAGGTGACGAAGTGTACTTCCATGTCACCAACCTCGAGCAGGATTGGGATGTACCACACGGCTTCGCAGTAAAAGGAGCAAATACCGCTGAATTGCTGGTCATGCCAGGAGAAACTGCCACTTTAAAATGGGTGCCGGACAGAGTTGGTGTATTCCCATTCTATTGTACGGATTTCTGTTCTGCACTCCATCAGGAAATGCAAGGCTACATCAGAGTATCCCCTGCGGGCAGTAATACGCCTTTAAAATATTCAACAGGAGAAGCTGAATAATTGCCCAATATGCAATACCGCCAGCAACATTACTGGCGGTTATCCAACAAAGAAATGAAAACGATCAGCCCTTTAAATAGATTTCTGGTCTTGATGGCCTCCTTGCTGATGATCTCAGCATATTTTACCCCTCTTTGGCAGATCAGCCTTTGGGCACCACAATATCCTGAGGGATTGAATATGAAAATATGGATTGATAAGCTCAGTGGTGATGTCGATATCATCAATGGCGTCAACCACTATATTGGGATGAAACACATAGGGGTAGAAATGTTTCCTGAATTCACTTACCTCATTTATGTATTTGGATTTATCATTGGGTTTGGTGTCCTGTCTGCAATCATTGGAAAAAGATGGATGGCTTATTCCTTTTTCGGGTTGATTGTCCTGATGGGAATAGGAGTACTCGTAGATATGTATATCTGGGGATATGATTATGGACACAATCTGGATCCCACAGCAGCCATAAAAGTCCCTGGAATGGCTTATCAGCCTCCTTTGATCGGATACAAAGAACTCCTGAAT
>NZ_JBGTCA010000261.1:0-2414 GCF_041749095.1 Aquiflexum sp.
AGGGTAAATTTAAAGCACCTAGAATTGTGAAGGAGAAAAAAGTGAAAACATCACAACAAAATAAGTTTTCAGAATTTTTGTGTTGTTAAGTTGATGGAATCAATTAGGGTCTTGAACTAGATAGTTGAGGATTGCAAATCCTCATTATCTGGGTTCAGGATTGCAAACCCCGAACAGCTGGACAGCTGGGATCTAAATCCGAAAAATACTTCTAATTTTTATGATGATCATTTTTTTTGAATAAATAACCCCTTAATCAGGTTCTACAAAATGCCTAACTTCATGCTCCTCAAAATAGGATTCAATTAATTCTAATTCAGAGGGAGGGATAATTTCCAAAATTTTATTTTTTATTAAAGGGGAATCTTGGAGGTGATTCCAAATTACATGTTGATTTTGGTAATCTTTATCAGGCTCTTGTCCCACCATAAAAAATTTCCCAACCTTCATTTCTTTCAACTCCAAAGGCTTGATGATACTTACATATTCATTGATTTTATTTTTAAGGGAGGTAGGATTCGCTTGAAAATCAAAAAACTGAGTCAAAACAGGTCTATCATTTTTGCCTATCATATCAATCTGCATATTGAATACCATAAAATCAAATTCGTCAGCATTTAATTTGTAATCGATGTTAACCCTATTTTGAACTTTGGGAATGAAATTCTCTTTTGCCTTTTTTATACTTGGATAAATTATTTGCTTTTGCTTATGAACTTCAGACTTAAACACCCACTTTGTGAACAATTGTGCAAAGTTATTTTCATCCAATTCCAACCCAATCTCTTTTGGAGAAGAAAAAGAAATTAAGTTATTGGTGTAATAAGCAAAGTAGTGGATAAGGTCTGATTTAATTTCCTTTCTGGTCAGCAGTTCATTCTGTTCATGATTAAAATTTTTCTCTAGAGTATTAAGGATTGATTTCAAAAGTTTGAATCCATCTTCTGAAAAAAAGTTTTTTATCATGTTTAACTTTTCATGAGAATATTTGAGCATTCCTGTTCCCTGATCATCAATCATAAGCAATCCAAGATTGATTCTTTCCTCCGAAACGGCGGATACAGGTGAATATATAATAGAGTATGTACTTTTCATCGATTTTGAGTCATTAGTGAAATAAATTCCCTATAAGTTTTTCCTACTTCTTCTATCCAATTTTGGGAAAACACACTGTGGAACAAATTTTTATATATTTCATCTTTATTATAACCCCATTCTTCGGGTATTCCGTCAACAATTGATGTCAAATGGTCTTGACAATTAGAAACGTTAATTTGCAAAGATGAGCCTATCTCATCAAATAATTTTAAATTATTTTTGTTACGGTTTCGGAATAACCTATGGAATAACAAGGAATAAAATAATGAATCTTCATAAGTTAGAGCATAAATCTCACCAAATAAAGTTCCACTGTTGAAAATTTTTTCATGATCGATTGCGATAGGAGAAATTACCTCATTTTGAAAATTTACCAAAAGGTTCATATTTCCACAATTTCGGTCTTCATTGGAAATCCATAAATCAAATAACGCAATTTTCAAGAATTCCAGTCGGTTATATTTTTTTAAATCATTGTTAGAAATACCCTCTGAAATTGAATCTAAAATTTCAATCACATCAGGAACTAACTTCAAACCAACAAGAGGTTTGATTATTGAGTGGTAACTAAGTTGCATACCCAACATTGATTGGGGTAGATGTTCAGGTCTAAGCTTTAATATTCCCAATTCAGGGATTTGTATATCCCAAATCTTTGCAAAATGATAACCTAGATATTCATTGAGTAATTTTGCATCACCTGGGTGAAAAGGATACTTACAGATATAATATTCCATATCGGAAGCATGGACCAACAAGGGCCGACTTCCCGATGTTTCATAACGCTTACTTACTTCTTCGATTGAAATTAAGTTGGTCATTTCATATTGTACATTATTTCCTTTTACATTTTAACTCCCTAGCCTGAAAAGATTTTGAATTTGTCTAAAGTAGATAAATATTTATTCGTTTTCAATATTTCTGTTTTTTGTTTTCACTATGGATTTTGGCGGGCTTTCAGGTCAGTATGATCCTTTTTGCCCTGTTTTACAGCATCCATCCATCTATCATGATCTTTAAAGATGGCGACATAAGCCTGAAAGAAGCCGCTGCCGGATTGGCAACTATGAATGCGCTTGGCATTGCCTTGATTGTAGGAAGTGTCTTTATCCTTCCTTCCCTGATTTATTTGATCTATAGTTTTCAGAAGAGGCCGATTGAGGTTTTGGGGGGGGGAAGAAAGTAAAGGGTAAATTTAAAGCACCTAGAATTGTGAAGGAGAAAAAAGTGAAAACATCACAACAAAATAAGTTTTCAGAATTTTTGTGTTGTTAAGTTGATGGAATCAATTAGGGTCTTGAACTAGATAGTTGAGG
>NZ_JBGTCA010000262.1:0-2450 GCF_041749095.1 Aquiflexum sp.
ATATGGATGCGCTTTTGCCTTGCTACAAACGAAAATCCATTGCCAATTTCCAGTATAAAATCCTGCAAATGAGTAATGATTGCCGCTTCTAAATCTTTTTCATAATAAGCGGCTTCCCTTCTCAAACCCAAAAACTCCAACACCATCGGATCTTTAATGATCTCTTTGGCGTCACTTGGTAGTTTTTCCTCTCTTGCCACTGCTAATACGGATTGTACATCATTGCTTAGCAATAATCTTTCAAACAGTTGGCTGTTTATCTGCCTTTCAAGTTGTCTTGCAGTCCAGTTGTTTTTTGTTGATTCTGTTATATAAAACTACCTTTTGTCCTGATTATCAATTCGAATTAATGTCCGGTAATGAGTCCAACTCAATTGCGAACGCAGTGCGTTCGCAATTGGGAAAGTCCGATAAAACTGACGATTCATCTCTAATTGTCGAGAGGTAAATCCGCTGCCAAATTGGGGCTTGAATTGTTGGGAAATAGCCTTTATCAAAAACTTACCATAATCAGCTCTATCTTTTCCTTCTTGTTCTTCTTCAAAAATTACTTTTCCGATTTGCCAGTACATAATTACACGTTCTGTATCCACTGAGCGAACAGCCTTTTCTCTTGCCGAGGCAATGATATTCTGGATTTGCAGTATCAGTTCTTTTTTCAGTTCCATCACTACTTAATAATTTCTTTTGGAGTGTTTGTTAAAAGTCTAAGATAAAAAATTATAATCATAATCTCCTCCAATGTGAGTTACCCCACTCGCTTAAGTGTCAATTCGAATTAATGTCTGGTAATGAGTACAACTAAATCGTCCGTACCTACGGCACTTTTGGTTCCACTTTATCAATTTGATCCTGACAATAAATTACCGGGCTAAAATTTCGGTCATGCCCGCCCGGATGACCAGTCGGACGGGCCTATGGCATTTATTCCTTCGCCAATGAGAGTGACTCAACCTAGATATTTTGGTTCCCGCCCATGTGAGTGTCTTTTACTCAAATCCTTTTGGTATTCACTTCACATCAGGGTTCCTGCTCGGAACGAGGGGTGATTTCCGTTTAGTTATTTGATAGGAAGGGCCTCTAAAGGTTCAAGAAATGATCAATTGGGAAAAAACTATGTGTTCTCTGTGCCCTATGTGGTAAAAAATCAATCCATATTTCTGTAAGAGATTCTTCACTAAAAGTTTATAGAGATTTTAAGGTTTGAGTGGCTGCGTTCAGAATGACGCCAACATTTTCCTGAGACTCCCCGAAATGCTACGGGGCAGGCTTTCACTTCGCATAGATTTTTGAAGAGATTTCAAGGTTCAAGTGGCTTCGTTCAGAATGACGCCAACGTTTTCCTCAGAGATTCTCCGAAATGCTACGGGGCAGGCTTTCACTGGCTAAAAGTTATCGGCCAATACAAAGCTCAACCTAGAAAAGCGCAAACCTTTCCCTCTCACTTCCCCATACTTGGTACATCTTGTCCGCCGTGGCGGATTGTACATTGTACTTGGTTCTTATAAATCCTTCGCCTTCCTCCCCAAAACCACCTCCGGCAATACCACCAACGCCTCCTTTTCTGTGTCACTGTCCATCCAATAAACCAGCCAGTTCACACTGACTTTCCGGATATGGTAGCCTTTAACCGCAAGGTCTTCAAGGTTTTTACAAAAAGCTTTAGAAAAGCGTAGGACAGCTTGGCCTTGCGCATTAAAACAATCATTGTCCCTATAACTTAAGATATCCCCAGGTCTTAATCGGGAAATCAGGTGTTGCCGGCTATGGGAAAAACTTAAAAAGATATCCTGATGCAATAGGTGAAATATCAACGTGTCTGTATCCTCAAATAAGTTTGCCTCCTCTTTGTAATTCATGAAAGGTACTTTCAGGTTTTCCAAAAACTGTCCTTGATAATGAATGGACAGCAAGTTTTTGGCCCTTGTCATCCCCACATACAAAAGCCGTTTTTCCTTATCTTCCCTGACAAGTCTTTGCTGCAACAAAAGAAAAACCTGATCAAACTCCCTGCCCTTGGCTTTGTGAATCGTGGAAACAAGTACGCTATCGGAAGACTGTCTGTAAAAATCCTCAATGCGGGATTCGGAAATAAAGGTCTCCAAGTCACTTTTGAACCTGACCTTGGGGTAGATTTTTTCAAAATCCTCCAACATGTTGCTGATCCATTCGAAAGTGGAACCGCCGCCAAACTCCTTTTTCAAGACCTGTTTGGCCTGAATCCATTTTTCTTCCAAAATGGTATATTCTCCGGATTGTAACCTGAGGGTCTTGAAAAATGTCCGCACTTCGTAGAGTTGCAAGAGGTTGAATAGATCGTTGCTTTGTACCAAACTTGCAGGAAGACCCCGCTGAAGCAGCAAACTGACAACTTTCAGGGCTTCCTCATTGGTTTTGGTAAGCACGGCAACAGTATCTTTCAAGTCTGTGGATAAAATCTCCTCCACCAT
>NZ_JBGTCA010000263.1:0-49610 GCF_041749095.1 Aquiflexum sp.
AAAATACCTTATGAGAAAAGCTTTACTCTTTGTTATTGCGCTTTTCACCATGACACTCAGTTACGAAGTGTCGGCGCAACAACGGGTAATTACCGGAAAGGTAATTTCCGAAGAAGACGGTCAGGGCCTACCAGGCGCTACCGTACTCGTCAAGGGTACAACAGTAGGTACTACCACCGATTTGGATGGTAATTACTCTATTAGTGTACCGGCAGGTTCTAATGTTCTTATCTATTCCTTTGTTGGTCTGAAGACCACTGAGGAATCTATTGGCAATAGATCTGTAATTAATCTGACTCTTACCATCGATGCCTCCCAGCTTTCAGAAGTTGTGGTGACATCCTTGGGTATTGAGAGAGAAAAGAAAGCCTTGGGCTACGCAGTTTCCACTGTTGGGGAGGAATTGATCTCAAACAGACCGGAAGCGGACGTCTCCAGGGTTCTTCAGGGAAAAGTAGCAGGTGTAAACATCACCGCTACTAACGGTATGTCCGGTTCAGGAACCAACATCATCATCAGGGGATATTCCTCAGCGACAGGATCCAATCAGCCGCTGTTTGTGGTGGATGGAGTTCCTTTTAACTCCGGAACCAATAATCAAACTAGTTTCGCAGCAGGTGGTGCTACTACTTCCAGCCGTTTCTTGGACATTGACCCTAATAATATAGAAAATGTTTCTGTATTGAAGGGGCTGTCAGCTACGGTATTGTATGGTGACCAAGGAAGAAACGGTGTGATTTTGATCACTACCAAGTCAGGTGGAAGAAAAAGAAAAGCAGCAGAGGTTTCCGTTAATCAATCACTTTTCTCCAACACTGCTGCCTCTTTACCTGATTATGGTCAGATTTACGGAAATGGCTTCCAGCAACAGCCAGGTCTTTTCTTTTCCAATTTTGGACCAAGGATGGATTTGGGATTGCAGATTGCGCATCCCATAGCTAATTCCAGCTTGGCCAGCGTCAGAAATGCATTTCCGGAATTCTTCGAGGCTGATGGTACCACACCTATCAGGTATGACTACAAAGCCTATGAAGACCCTAGTACTGCTTTCTTTCGAACAGGCATGGTAAGCAATACCTCAGTGCAGGTTCAAGGTGCTTCTGACAGATCAGGTTACAGTGCTTCATTTGGCTATACCAATGACGAAGGCTTTATTCCCGGTAACAAACTGGAAAAATACAATTTTGGTTTGGGGATCAATTCCCAGGTAACTGATAAGTTGTCCATCAACTCATCCTTTACTTTTGCCCGTACCAATGTGGATGCACCTCCTGTCAATGCGGCTTTTGGTTCAGGTCCCAACGCGGGGATTCCTTCGGCACTTTCCCATGTACTCTACACGCCAAGGTCTGTGGATTTGGCCGGATTGCCTTACAAAAATCCCAATGACAACAGTAGTGTCTATTATAGGGGAGGTAACGATATCGTTAACCCACTTTGGTTGGTTGAAAACTACTCCAACACCTCGGTAGTAAACAGATTCTTCAATTCCACTTCCTTGAACTATGACTTCAATGATGATTTCTCCATCACTTATAGATTGGGATTGGATACCTATACTGAAAATCAGGAAGCAAAGTACAATAGAGGTGGGTCAAACAGTACTTTGGTGGCGGGTCAGTTGCTGCAAACGGGCTATTATAGAACCATCAGTATTCAAAACAGTATATGGAACCAGGATCTTATTCTAAATTGGAATAAGAGGATTTCCGATAAAATAGGACTAAGCGCTTTGTTGGGCGGTAACTCGCGATATGACCGATATGAGCAGTTCGGCGTTTCTTCTGTAGGTCAATTGGCCTTCAATTTGTTCCGCCACACCAATTTTACCGAAACTGCCAACTTGGACCCATTAGGTGCTGGACGGATGGATTTTCTTATAGAGGAAAGAAGGATGGGTGTTTATGCAAACTTTACCTTTGACTATGACAACTACCTGTTCCTGAATGTATCGGCCAGAAACGATTGGACTTCTACTGTAGAACCGGAAAACAGAAGAATTCTCTATCCAGGTGCCTCAGTATCCTGGTTGCCTTCAGATCAGTTCAACTGGAATTCTTCTACAGTTAACGATTTGAAACTTAGGTTTGGATATGGTACCTCCGCAGGTTTCCCAAGACCTTACAGAACCAGAAATATCCTGGCCCAGAACTCAAGGGCATTTGAAAGGGGAGGAACTATCTTCCAGAATCAGTCTGTAAGTACTTTCCTTGGTAATCCCAATCTCCGTCCTGAACTTCATGAAGAATTTGAATTTGGTATAGAAAGTGGTCTGTTCAACAATAAGTTAAGGATTGATCTTTCCCTCTATGAGAAAAATACCAAAGACCTGATCACCGAATCCCCAATAGATCCTGCTACAGGATTTACCCGATCTGCTATCAATATTGGTAGAATCAGGAACAGGGGTATAGAGCTTCAAGCTACAGCTACTCCTATAAGCACACCTACGGGTTTTACTTGGGAATCCATCGTAAACTTTACGCTTTATAGAACTGTCACTATGGAATTGACTGATGGTTTGGATGAAATTGTGATTGCGGGATTTACAACTCTTGGAAACTTCGCTATCCCTGGAGAGCCTTTCAACATTATCAAGGGTTCGGTTTTTGCGAGGGATGAGCAGACAGGTGAGCCGATTGTGGATGTGACAGGTACTTATCTTACAGCTCCTGATATCGGAATCCTTGGTGATCCCAACCCAACATGGACCGGTTCTTGGATCAACACTTTCAGGTACAAAGGATTCTTTGTCAATGCCATGTTAGAATACAGACATGGAGGAATTGTTTTCTCCAATACGGTGACGGCGACCTTGGCAAGAGGTGTGACCAAAGATCCTGTGGTGGATAGAGAAAATACTTTTATCCTTCCAGGTGTGAAAGCTGATGGAACACCCAATGATATTCAAATTACTGCTGCCAACTATTTCTTCGATGGCTACCATGTAGGTGCAGATGAAGCAAATGTATTTGATGGTTCTTCCATAAGAATAAGAGAATTGTCAATTGGTTATGATCTTCCATCCAGTGTATTATCAAGAACACCTTTCAAGAGAGCTTCTGTAGCTTTAAGTGGTACCAATATTTGGTTTAGGGCACTGAACTTTCCTCCAAACATGAACTATGATGTGGATGTCTTGGGAGTGGGAGTTGGAAATGGTTTGGGATTTGACTTCGTGACAGGACCAAGCTCCAGAAGACTCGGTGGTACTTTGACGCTTAACTTCTAAACCACTAAAAATTACGACAATGAAAAGAAAATTATATAGTTTGATAGTTGCATTCAGTTTGATATTTGCAACTTCATGTGATATGGATCTGTTGGAAAGTCCCAATGAGGTAACGGCGGAGACCGCAAACCCTACTTGGATACTGAACAACATACAGCAGGCTTATGCGGGGAATTTCAGTACCCTGAGCACATTCGGGATGCAAATGACCAGAATGGTTTCCCAACCAAATGTGAACTACGCCAATGCGTATTTTGCACAGACCATGAACGGTACTTGGACCTCCTCTTATGCTTCTATCCTAAATGATATCAAGTTTTTGGAAGGTCTAGCTACAGAAACAGCGCCATTGCCAAGACACAGGGCCATTGCCAATGTGATCAAAGCCATGGTACTGATGAACCTTGTGGACTATTTGGATGCAGTTCCTTGGTCCGAAGCTTTGGATCCAACCAACTTTAATCCGAATGTTGATTCTGGCCCACAGGTTTATCAAGCTGCTTTTGATGCCTTACAGACAGCGAAGGAGCTGTTTGGGGTAACCACCGCTAATCTTCCAAATGATTATTTCTATGGTACTGCCTCAAATGATGCCAATAGGGTTACACTTTGGAGAAGGTTGATTGCTTCTCTGGAATTGAAGTACCATTTGAACAGAAGATTGATTGACCAACCAGGTAGTACTGCTGCCATCAATCAATTGATCGCTGATGGCAACTTAATGGCTACTAATGGAGATTTTGTTTTCCGATATGGTACCAGCAATACCAACCCTTCTGCCAGGCATCCTTTATCGGGACAGTTAGGTGGTGGTGGTGGAGCCTACCAAAGTACATGGTATATGTTCCATTTGACCGAAGAAAAAGGATTTGATGATCCAAGAGCAAGATATTACCTATATAGGCAAACACTATCCAATCCTGATGACCCGGATGAGCTTAGATGTATTGGAGAAATTGCTCCGGGACATTACCTTGCTGGAGGTTGGCCTTTCTGTCTTCCCAATATGGCGGATGGTAGAGGATATTGGGGAAGGGATCACCTTAACAATGAAGGTATTCCGCCGGATAACCTTAGAAAAACCTTATACGGTCTATATCCTGCAGGTGGCCGTTTTGATGATAACAGTGCTAGGCCTTCTAATGATTTAATGGCAGGAGCGCAGGGTGCAGGAGTACAGCCTATCATGTTGTCCGGATTTGTGGACTTTATGTTGGCAGAGGCTGCCTTGACCTTGGGTACTACAGGCGATCCTAAAGCATTAATGCTAAGTGGAATTACCAAACAAATGAATTTTGTAAGGTCTTTTGCTGTGGGAACCTTGGCTGCCACCGCAGTTAGGGCTTTTACTCCTGACGCCGATTTTCCGGCATTGAGAAACAATTATGTGAGTTCTATAAGTGCAGAATGGGACAGTGCCCCTGAGAACAGAAGGATGTATTTGATTGGTAGGGAGTATTGGTTGGCCCTTTACGGAAACGGAATCGAAGCCTACAACCTTTACAGAAGAACTGGACAACCAGATGGTATGCAACCTGGGTTGACACCAGATCCGGGATTGTTCCCAAGATCTCTTCTATATCCAAATGACTTCGTAGTGACGAACAGCAATGCAGTTCAGAAACCGAATCTTGGTGTGAGAGTCTTTTGGGACACTAATCCTGAGGGAAATACCTGGGTTGACTAACATAAAAACTTTGAAATATGAAAATACTAAAATATAGTTTAGGAATGTTGGTAGGCATGATGATGATGTTTACCTCATGTACAGACTTCGTGGAGCCTAGGATTCCATATACGGACTTTAATACAGGCCTTTATTTAAGGACTTTGGCCAGGCAAAGCACTTCATTTGACTTGTTCAATCTTGGGACATCCCGTTTCGAGATCGATATCGAAGCAGTGGATGCAGATGGAGGTAGGTCCATTCAAAATGTAGTGGTTTCTGTTAGACACAGGAGATTGATTCCAGGAGTGGGAAATCAATATATCCCGTCGGGTACGGCTACACAGGTAAATGATGTAGTGGTAAAAACCTTATCTGCTTCTGAATTTTCCTCAAACCCTGAAAGCAGATTTATTGGGTCTAAAATCACGGTAACAACTCCAGAAGTATTGACTGCCTTGGGCATGACCCAAGCACAGGTACAAGCTAGGGATGTGTTTGAATTCAGACTCGAGGCGACGGATGTAAATGGTAGAGTTTTCAATGATGTCAACGCCAGCCCGGATGTTAAAGGAGGTTTGTTTTATGCCTCCCCTTTCTTGTATCCGGTTGAAGTCGTCTGTCCCTTGTTGTCTACATTCGCAGTGGGACAGTATAATCTGGCACAAACATCAGGTCCAGGCGATCCATTCTTTGGTAATGCAACCAGATTCGTATCAGAGGTGGTGACTTTGGCTGTAGGTAATTTCAATACACAGCGAATATTTCCTATCAAATATTTGGGAGGGAATTTTTCGAACAGTGCATTCTCCATTAATTTCTCCTGCGGTCAGATTCTAAAACCTGCGCAGGGTCCAGGTGTAGGATGTACAGCAGGTAATCCAATAATTTGGTCTACTAACAACAGCGATATACCTACATACGAATTGGGTACAACAGATGATAGCGTCATCGTAATACGAATCATAGATGATGCCAACGGTAGCTGTGGTGCACTGGCCAATGCGCCTGTCGAGTTGACTTTGACTAAATTGTAAAATGAATTGACATTAGTCGATTACATTGATTTATAGAAAAGCAGTGCCATTTGGCACTGCTTTTTTTATTACGTTCATGCAGAGCGCACATGTGAGTGTCTTCACTCACATCCCCATCCGCCGATTTGAGTGTCTCTTTCGCCAATGTGAGTGTCTTCACTCACATTCCTCTACCCCGAAAGTACCTCCTCTTTAGTCAAAGTGGTTTTGTCGCCAATGTGAGTGTCTCCACTCACATTCCTTTACCTCCAAAGTTGCTCCTCTTTAGCCAAAGTTAGTTTTTCTAGATTATACACCTCTTACAAGGATTATATCGTTCGTACCTATGGTACTTTTGGGATCTGTTTTCAATATTGATCCCGGCAATGAATTACCGGGCTATAATTTCGGTCATGCCCGCCCGGCCGGATGACCAGTCGGACGGGCCTACGGCATTTTGGAGCGCAAAGTAAATGTCTCCTCTCACATTACTCATGATAACTTATGCCTCTTGCCGGAAGTGTAGGTCTTATGTCTTGCGTCTCGTGTCTTAATTCTTAATTCTGCCGCCAATGTGAGTGTCTTCACTCACATTCTTATACCACGAAAGTGGCTCCTCTTTAGCCAAAGTGAGTTTTTCTAAATTTTACAGATCTTACAAGAATTATATCGTTCGTACCGATGGTACTTATGGGATCTTGTCTCCATATTGATCCCGGCAATGAATTACCGGGCTATAATTTCGGTCATGCCCGCCCGGCCGGATGACCAGTCGGACGGGCCTACGGCATTTTGAAGCCCGATGGAATAGCTTCACCAACAAAGTGATTATCTCCATCGCCAATGTGGTTTCCTCACCGCGCATGTGAGTGTCTTCCCTCACTTTCCCTTACTGCCAAAGTTTCCCGCTGTCGCCAATGTGAGTGTCTTCACTCACATTCTTCTACCGTCAAAGTTTCTTCTCTGCCTCCAAAATGAGTTTTTCTAAATTTTCCTCATCCAGAGTTTTTCTAAATTTAACACATCTTACAAGGATTATATCGTTCGTACCTATGGTACTTTTGGGATCTGTTTTCAATATTGATCCCGGCAATGAATTACCGGGCTATAATTTCGGTCATGCCGTGCCTTCGGCAGGAAATCCTACGGCATTTTGGAGCCCGATGGAGTTAACATTTCCTACTTCCGAAGTGGTTTCCCCCCGCCCATGTGAGTGTCTTCACTCACATTTATTACATACAATATCTCAATTCATACATCATGAAAATTTAAAGTCGTTACCAGTCTCTAACTTTTTGAAAATGTTCATAAATGGAATGACTCTTTTTTTCACGTGGCGGCCGCTGTGAATTCGCTGCGACCGCTGTGTGATATATTTTAACACGTCATTGGTAGTATAAAAATTGGCATTTAAAGAGGGGATATGACACCAAGGAAGTTTACAGACCTCTCCTGACGTCGAGGTGACAAGGCAAAGTCCTTTATAGAATTGACTGCTATTTATAGTTTTAAACCATCTATCTCTGCCGCCGATGTGAGTATCTTCACTCACATTACTTATTATGATGTCTTATACCCGACGTGGAGGTCTTATGTCTTATGTCTTGTGTCTTACATCTCAAATCTACAATCTACAATCTGAAATCTTAAATCCCAAATACCACCCCCGTATAAACGGGTATCCGATTTTCAAATGAGTTTTTAATAAGATATATTTGTAGGTGTTAGCAAAAACTCAACAATGGATAAATATTCCTATATCTCCAATGCCCATGTAGCCTATATCGACGAGCTATATGAAGACTACAAAAACGATCCTGAAAGCATAGACCCCAGTTGGAAGACTTTTTTTGATGGCTTTGATTTTGCCATTACCAAATTCGGGGATATGGATGATAGCACCACCCCAAAATCCTCAAATGGTAGTACTCCTGCACAAGCGGAACCTGAAAATGGTGCATTGGCAACACGAGGGACCATCATGGATATGGAACAGTTGCCCAAAGAAATCAAGGTCAGGGCCTTGATCCATGCTTACAGGTCAAGGGCACATTTGAGGTCTGATACAAATCCAGTTCGTCAACGGAGGGACAGGAAAGCCTTGATTGACCTCGATGATTTTGGTCTTGATAAAAATGACCTGAATACTGAATTTCAGGCAGGCAAAGAGATAGGCATCGGAACTTCCAAATTATCCAAAATAGTAGAGTCACTTAAAATCATATATGAAGGTTCAATAGGTTTTGAATACCTCTACATCAGGGAGCCTGAAATGTTGGATTGGTTAAAAACCAAAATTGAACAGGAAGCATTGGCCTTTAATCCCGCAGTGGAAGAAAAGAAAAGAATCCTTTCCAAATTGAATCAGGCGGTAGTTTTTGAAAACTTTTTGCATACCAAATACCTTGGACAGAAGAGATTTTCCCTGGAAGGTGGAGAAAGTACTATCCCGTTTTTGGATGCTGTCATCAATACTTCCGTTTCCCTTGGTGTGGAGGAAGTAATGATCGGAATGGCACACAGAGGGAGATTGAATGTCCTCGCCAACATCATGGGCAAAACCTATGAACAGATTTTTTCCGAGTTTGAAGGTACAGCCAAGCCGGACCTCACGATGGGTGACGGGGACGTAAAATATCACATGGGTTTTTCAAGTGATATCATCACTCCTGACGGGAAAAAAGTGAATATGAAATTGGCCCCGAATCCTTCCCATTTGGAAGCAGTCAACCCGGTGGTGGAAGGATTTCTACGTGCTAAGATTGATTCACAGCATAAAGGGGATTCCAAAAAAGCTTTACCTATACTCATTCATGGTGATGCCGCTATCGCAGGGCAGGGCATTGTGTATGAAGTGACACAGATGGCCGGCCTCAAAGGATACAATACCGGAGGAACCATACACTTTGTCATCAACAATCAGGTAGGGTTTACCACCGACTTCGATGATGCCCGGTCTTCCATATATTGTACAGACGTGGCCAAGATGATCGATGCACCCGTCATCCACGTCAATGGTGACGATGCGGAATCTGTGGTTTTTGCCGCAAGGCTTGCAGCCAAATTCAGGCAGAAGTTTGACAAGGATATTTTTGTGGACATGGTCTGCTATCGAAGACACGGTCATAACGAATCTGATGAACCTAAATTCACCCAACCTGAACTCTACAATATTATTTCCAAACACCCTAATCCAAGAGAAATCTATGTCAAGAAATTGACCGAAAGAGGGGATTTCGATGCGGAAATTGCCAAGCAGATGGATAAAGAGTTCCGTAAGTTGCTTCAGGACAGGCTGAATATGGTAAAGGAAAAACCCCTGCCCTATCAGTTTACAAAATTTGAACAGGCATGGCTTTCCATGAGGAGGTCCAATCCTGAGGATTTTGACCAATCTCCTGAAACAGGAGTTTCTGAAGAAATGATCAATAAAGTTGCTGAGGCACTGACTGCTGTTCCCAAAGGTTTTAAACCGATCAAGCAGATCGAGGTTCAGTTGAAGCAGAGAAAAGACATGTACTTCAATTCTAAGTCACTCAATTGGGCAGCTGCCGAGTTGTTGGCCTATGGTACTTTGTTGTTGGAAGGAAAAACAGTCCGTCTTACAGGTCAGGATAGTCAGCGTGGTACTTTTTCACACAGACATGCAGTAGTCCATGATGCCAACAGCAACAAGCCGTACAATTTTCTTAAAGAATTAAAAGACAGCAAAGGGCAGTTCTATATTTACAATTCATTATTGTCAGAATATGCGGCTTTGGGTTTTGAATATGGTTACAACATGGCCAACCCACATTCTTTGGTGATTTGGGAAGCACAGTTTGGGGATTTTGCCAATGGTGCCCAAACGATGATTGATCAGTTTATTTCCTCAGGAGAATCTAAATGGAGCAAGATGAACGGATTGGTGATGTTTCTGCCCCATGGTTATGAAGGACAGGGTCCGGAACACTCCAATGCACGTCCTGAGAGATTTTTACAGCTTTCCGCCGAATACAACATGGTGGTGGCCAATATTACCGAGCCTTCCAATTTCTTCCACATGTTGAGAAGACAATTGGCCTGGGAATTCAGAAAGCCATGTATTGTCATGTCCCCAAAATCCCTTTTAAGACATCCTAAAGTTGTTTCTCCTTTCGAGGAATTTACAAAAGGCCGATTTAGGGAAATCATCGGTGATATTACCGTCAAGGCAAAAGATGCGAAAAGGGTTGTACTTTGTTCAGGCAAGATTTATTATGACCTGGAAGAGGCGAGAGAAAAAGAAAAGGTAACTGATGTGGCCATAATCAGAATTGAGCAATTACATCCATTTCCAAAAAAACAACTTTTGGAAGAACTGAAGGCGTATAAAAATGCCGAGTTGGTTTGGGTTCAGGAAGAACCTGAAAACATGGGCTATTGGAACTATATCCTAAGATTATTGTATAAGGAACTTCCCATGGAGTTGATAGCAAGGAAACCATCCGCATCACCCGCCACAGGATATCACAAAGTTCATGTGCAGGAACAGAATGCCATTATCGAAAAAGCATTAAAACTTTCAAAATAACCCCTACATCGGTTTGACTTGATGGAATAATTCAGGGCAATGCCGTATCAGGTTTAATTTTAATCTAATCAGTGAAATTAACCTTGGGTCCGAAGCTTCGGATTTGGGGGTAAAAAAGAAAAAACAATGAGCCTAGAAATTAAAGTCCCTACCGTTGGGGAATCCATATCGGAAGTTACCATAGGACAATGGTTTAAAAAAGACGGTGACTACGTGGAAATGGATGAAGTCATCTGCGAGTTAGAATCTGACAAAGCTACTTTTGAACTTGCAGCCGAAGCCGCGGGTGTTTTAAGAATCAAAGCCGAAGAAGGTGATACCTTGGAAATAGGAGCAGTAATCTGTGAAATCGAAACAGATGGCAAAGCAGCTGTTGCCAAAGAGGAGAAGGCAGCCTCGAAAGAAGCTTCAAAAACTTCCGGAAAAACGGGGGAAGTAAAAGAAATGATTGTCCCTACGGTCGGAGAATCCATCACCGAAGTTACTTTGGCCAACTGGCTGAAAGCTGACGGAGATTATGTGGAGCTCGATGAAATCATTGCAGAAGTAGATTCAGATAAGGCAACATTCGAATTGCCGGCTGAGGCAACAGGTGTTTTGAAGCATGTAGCCAAAGAAGGCGACACCCTTGAAATTGGGGGTCTGATCTGCAAAATCGAAGTGACTGAAGGCGGTAGCCCTGCACCCTTTGATAAAAAACAGGATTCTGAATCCGCTCCTGATAAAAAAGATTCCCAAAAAGAAACATACGCAACAGGACATGCTTCCCCTGCTGCTGCCAAGATATTGGCTGAAAAAGGCATCGATCCCAAAGACATCAAAGTAACTGGAAAAGATGGGCGCATCACCAAAGAAGATGCGGAAGCTGCTCAAAAGGTAGCGAATGAAGCGCCAAAAAAGGAAACTCCAAAAGCGGAAGCTCCAAAACCATCAGCAGAAGCGGAGGCACCAAAAGTTGCCGGTTCCAGAGACAGCAAGAGAGAAAAGATGTCTTCACTAAGAAGGACCGTTTCCAGAAGATTGGTAGCCGTAAAAAATGAAACGGCCATGTTGACCACTTTCAATGAAGTCAATATGGGTCCGATCATGGAGATGAGAAAGCTATATAAAGATCAGTTTAAAGAGAAACATGGTGTAAACCTTGGCTTTATGTCTTTTTTTACCAAAGCAGTCTGTGTAGCTTTGCAGGAATGGCCTTCGGTCAATGCTCAGATCGATGGCAATGAAATGATTTTCAATGACTTCTGCGACATTTCAATAGCAGTATCCGCTCCAAAAGGTTTGGTAGTACCTGTGATCAGAAATGCCGAGTCTTTGAGTTTTGAGCAGATCGAAAAAGAAGTGGTCAGGTTGGCTACCAAAGCTAGGGACAATAAATTGTCGATTGAGGAAATGACAGGTGGAACCTTCACCCTCACCAACGGAGGTGTTTTCGGTTCCATGATGTCCACGCCGATCATCAATGCCCCACAGTCAGCCATTTTGGGTATGCACAATATCGTAGAAAGACCAATGGCCGTAAACGGTGAAGTGAAGATACTCCCCATGATGTATCTGGCCCTATCTTACGATCACCGCATCATTGATGGCAGAGAGTCTGTCAGCTTCCTTGTCAGGGTCAAGCAATTGTTGGAAGAACCGACGAGGTTGTTGTTTGGGGTTTGATACAGAAGCGAGAGATTAGATGCGAGAACCTCGAAATAACGATTCGTCATTCTGAGTAATAAAAATTGGCATTTACAGAAAGGAAATGACGTATTATATTTGCCTAATCTCTGTGCAGTTTGGCCGATTGGAGTATAGTGCACTTGCCTGTTTCCGAGTATGGTTCCGTGAGTGATAGACAGAAGTATGGTACAGCATATTGCTTGTCCGCATGGTAACCTTTTAGACTGTTATCCCACGGGCACAGGGTTTTATCCTTACCAATTTATCCTTTATATGTATGGAAAAGATTCATCATCATTCAGCTGCTATTGATATTGGTTCACGCAATATTTTTATCGGCATCGAAGGGGAACAGGTAGCTGTATTCGGCACCTTCACTCAGGATTTCAAAGATGCTGTGTCACATTTACTCTCCCACGGCATCAAGACTGTAGCCATGGAAGCTACAGGGAGTTATTGGATAATTCTTTATGATGTGCTGCAAGCTGCCGGCCTGGATGTATGGCTGGTTGATGGCAGGCAGACAAGGCAGGTGCCGGGAAGAAAGACCGATGTCAAAGACTGCCAATGGATAAACCAACTGCATAGTTACGGTTTGCTCAACCGCTGCTTTGTGGCCGAGGGGTTGGTCAAAAAACTAAGGAGCTACCAGCGTTTGCGGGAGGATCACATCAGAAGTGCTGCCATGCATGTGAACCACATGCAGAAAGCCTTGATCGAGATGAACCTCCGCTTGCTGGAAGTGTTGAGCCAGGTACAAGGCAAGAGTGGGCTGTCTATCATTGAAGCGATTTTGGCCGGTGAGCGCAACCCACATGCTTTGTTGGCCTATTGCCATGGGAGCTTGGTCAAGAACAAATCGGAAGAAATTCTCAAGGCTTTGGAAGGCTACTACACCGAAACAGGTTTGTTTAGTTTATTACAGGCATATGAGGCATATCAGTTTTACCAGGGACAAATCCTGGCATGTGATAAAAAGATAGAGGAGGTTTTGAACCAGCATCAGGATCTTCCTGAAGAAAAGCCTAAAAGAAAATCCAAACCCGTAAGACATCATAAGCCCACCGTCGATGGATTGGAAGAACATCTCAGATTATTATTCAATGGTAAAGATGCCACCCAATTATCTGGGATCACATCTTATACATGGTTTCAGTTGTACACAGAGGCCGGAGAGGATCTAAGCAAGTGGAAAAGTGAGAAACACTTTACCAGTTGGCTGGGATTATCACCGGGACAAAACCATTCTGGCAAGACACGTAGGAGTAAATCAAAGGGAAAACCAAAGGCAGGTCAAATATTCCGTACTATAGCCCAATCGCTGCTTACAAGTAAGCGTATAGCATTGGGAGAATTTGGAAGAAGGATAAGGGCAAGAAAAGGGTCAAGAATTGCGATCAAGGCGGTAGCGAGAAAATTGGCCGAACAGTACTGGCGACTCATGGTGAAAGGTAAAGATTTTGTTGAAAAAGGTATAGAGGACTATAAAAACCGTTTGTTGGCGCAAAAAAAGAAGTATTTCCAAAAGCTCGCCATAGAACTAGATGAGAAAACCGCTTTGATGGAAATATCACATAATCAATATGTTATATGATCTCCCAAAAATACGTCATTGGTAGTCCCCAACATTTTGAAAATGCTCAGAAAAGGAATGACATCAAGTTACCCTTTAGGCAGCCGTCATTCTGAGGCACGAAGAATCTCCAGAGGTCCTATTTATGTTTATTATGCATTTCCTGAACCTCGAGAGACCCTTCCTTAAGTCAGGGTGATTTGCCGCTCCGATTACGTCATTGGTAGTCAGGGTGACGGGCCGCTCCGATTACGTCATTGGTAGGTACGAGGGATCTCCTGAGGTTCTATTAATGTTTAATCTATCATTTCCTGAACCTCGTAAGATGCCCTATAGAATTTCGGGGAATCTCTTAGTGTAGTGAAAAGATGTTCTCAGTGTTGCTTTGGGTTCATCCTTTGAGTTGGATACCCAATTAGTGATTTCTAACAAGCTAGAATACGTAAATAATCAGGATTTTCAAAAAACAGAAAAAGAGCTTGAACATCTTCAAAACATGATTGTCAAACTTAAAATAAGTTTTAATTTATAATCAACATTTATTTTCTTGGTACTTTGTACTTAGTACATGGTACCAAGAAAAAAAGTTTTAATCTGTGAGTAACTAAATCTCAAATCTAAAATCTCACATCTAAAATCTAAATTAATGTACGACCTAATAGTAATCGGCTCCGGACCCGGAGGATATGTTGCAGCCATCAGAGCAGCCCAATTGGGTATGAAAACTGCCATTGTGGAAAAATATGCCACTCTTGGTGGTACTTGCCTCAACGTGGGTTGTATCCCCTCAAAAGCCTTGTTGGATTCTTCCGAACACTACCACAATGCGGCTCATACTTTTAAAACGCATGGGATTGACCTGAGCAATCTGAAAGTCAATCTGAAGCAGATGATCGACAGAAAGGACGATGTGGTCAAGCAGAATGTAGAGGGCATTCATTTTTTGATGAAGAAAAATAAAATTGAGGTACACCATGGCCTTGGTTCCTTTGTGGATAAAAACACCGTAAAGGTCACCAAAGATGACGGCTCTTCTGAAGATATCAAAGGTAAAAATATCATCATTGCCACCGGTTCCAAACCATCTTCTCTTCCATTTATCAAACTCGATAAGAACCGGGTCATCACCTCCACTGAAGCCCTGAATCTTAAGGAAATCCCCAAGCACATGATCGTCATTGGCGGTGGCGTGATCGGAATGGAATTGGGTTCTGTTTATGGTCGGATGGGTGCTAAAGTAACCGTAGTGGAATACATGGATTCCCTGATTCCATCCATGGACAAAACCATGGGCAAGGAATTGCAGAAGTCTTTGAAAAAGCTTGGCTTTGAGTTTTACTTGAAACACAAGGTGGTTGAGGTAGAAAACAAAGGAAAAGAAGTTATAGTAAAAGCGGAGAATTCCAAAGGAGAAACCTTGGAACTGAAAGGTGACTATACGTTGGTTTCCATTGGAAGGAGACCTTATACAGATGGATTGAATGCAGAGGCGGCAGGCGTAAAAATCACCGATAGGGGACAGGTAGAAGTGGACGACCACCTCAGAACCAATGTGCCTAACATCTATGCGATTGGTGATGTCATCAAAGGTGCCATGTTGGCCCACAAAGCAGAGGAAGAGGGTGTTTTCGTAGCAGAAGTGATCGCCGGGCAAAAACCACATATCAATTACCTTTTGATCCCGGGAGTGGTTTACACTTGGCCGGAAGTGGCAGCAGTAGGCTATACAGAAGAGGAGTTAAAAGAAAAAGGCATCAAATACAAAACCGGCAAATTCCCATTTTTGGCCTCAGGCCGGGCAAGGGCATCCATGGACACAGATGGCTTGGTCAAAGTGTTGGCGGATGCCGAAACAGACGAAATCCTGGGTGTACACATGATCGGCCCCAGAACAGCCGATATGATTGCCGAAGCAGTGGTGGCCATGGAGTTCCGGGCATCCGCGGAAGACATCGCCAGAATGTCCCACGCCCATCCAACCTATACCGAGGCATTTAAAGAGGCCTGTTTGGCAGCTACGGATAATCGGGCTTTGCATATTTAGAGGGTTGTAGGAAGTACAATATACGATGTACCAAGTACCAAGACTGAGGTTAGTGTTAAAAAATAACTTCGTCATTCAGAACGAGCTTGACTGTTCCTTATATATCAACAACCTATTTGCGAGTTAAAGCTCGCCTAGGAGAAGTTCTGGGAATTTTCATGATAACATTCTAAGGGTGAGTAAAATCCCGGAGGGATTGAACCCCGCAAGGGTATTTCCCCCGGGTGAAAAACCCGGGGGAAGATAAAAAGATGGTGATTTCATTATCCCTGAAAGGGATAAATTAATCCTCTGGACTTTAAAACTAAAACAAGCCTATTGCGAAGTTCAGCAACTCAATGATTTGATTGTGGACACTGTATTGGCTTAGCTGCGGAAATGCCTTAGAATTCCTCAAAAGTATTTGCGCTCTCGTTGTCCGAAGCCTGTGGCTTCGTGACCCTGAGTCAGGCGTTTGTAACGCCATTTTCCCTGAAAACAAATCAAGGTAGAACTGCTCCCCTCACGGATGTGAATGGAGACACTTACATTGTCAAGGGGACCTTTGATTCCGCACCTACGGAATCAAAGGTCTTTCTCTAGGATTAGAGGTTAAAAACCTTCGAGGTCCTTTCGTCGCGGTTGGGAAGACCTCAAAGATTTAAAGAACCGCCTGTTGCTTCAACAATTCCTCCGCTTCCTTTTTCCCTTTCACACTTTTGGCCCTGTTAGGTGCTAATTTCAAGGCTGATTCATATTGTTGAATGGCTTCTTCGTGCCTTCCATTTGCCACCAAAAATTCCGCATATAATTCGTGGCTGGGCTTTACAATAGTTGGAGGTCCAGCTGCTGAACCGACTTCATCTTCCAATGCTGTTGCTTTTTGGAAATAAGTTTCCGCAGCTGAATAATCTCCTTTTTCCCATGATAATAAAGCGAGGAGTTCCAGTTCCATGGTTTCAGCACTCTTAAGACCCCAAGGGGTGGTATTTTCTCTGCTTGCCCCTCCACTGCTACAAAGTGCCATTCCTGCATCCAAACTGATGGTTTTGCCAGCTGCCTCTCTTTCCTCTTTCATGATCATAAGAATTGATTCCACCTTTTCAAAATCCTTCTTATGAAAGGCTTTCATGGCATGAACAAACCTGTCTCTGCTTTTAACAGAAATGTTGAATCCGCTATGTTCAGACTCCAAATCTACCAAGGGGTTGTCCCAATCCTCTGTTTCCACAAAATAGGTTGTTTTCATAAATGCCTGATGCACATTGGTATAGAAGGACGGAGATTCTTTGGCGTAAAAAACCACATCCTCCAATAGTTTTTTAGCTTCTTCAAATTTTCCCTGTTGAAGATAGCCATACTGCAACCATTGAAAAGAATGAAGCCCCAATCCATTGTAATCGAGATTCTTTCTTTCCTTCCTGTTGACACTTGCCTGAAAGGACTCCACATTGGAGCTGACCACTTCATCCCACATGCCGAGCGAAAGATAGATATGGCTGGGCATGTGTAAGGCATGGGCAGCATCAGGAGCTACTTTTGCATAAATATCAGCCGCCTTTTTTGCCTGATGGGCATAATTGGGTTCATCATTTGCATGGATGAAATAGTGGACGGCGCCTGGATGGTCAGGATTTCTTTCCATAACTTCTTTGGCCAAAGAAGCCGCTTTTTGATAAACTTCCATATCACTGATATAGGGTATAGAACCCATTAATGCAAGGGAATAAAAGACAGTAACTTCATCATTTCCGGGATATTTCTTGTAGAGTTCTCCTAAATAGGCAGCATAGGATCTATCTCTTTCCACCTTGTTTCCTTTACCATACAGAATTTCAACAGCAGTAAAAAAATCTTTTTCAATAGTTGTCTTTGCTTTAGACAATCTTTCTTCCTGAGTTGAACCAAGCCGAAGTAGGGTTTCCTTACCTTTTTCATAATCCTGTTCCTGCCAAATAGGATGGTTGTAGGTCATGGCCTCGCCCCAATAGGCCATTACACACTCAGGATCTTCCTTTTGCGCTTCTTCGAAAGCTTCAAGGGCATCTTTGTATTCAAAACTGTGCAAAAGCAAAAGCCCTTTTAGGAAAGCTTTTTGTGCTTTTGGTTCACCGCTTACAGGAAAATCTATGTTCCCCAATGAAATTTCCAAACTTGATTTTGGCTGGCAAAAAGTAAAGGCCAGTAAGCAAATACACATAAGATATAATTTTAGAAGGAAAGAGTTAGTTTTCATAAGTGAATTTGTTTGATCTATTGGATGTATAATTTATACAAAATCAATGGTTTATGAAAGAAATGTCCTCTTGTATTTTTTCTTGAACCTATGGTCAAAGGGAATCCATTTCTCAAATTAACCAATGATCAAAATCGATTGGGGAATTGTTTAAGATTGTTTTATATATGTTAAGAATTAACATGAAAACAACTGACGACATACTTAAACTCGGTGATCCCAGACTATATGAAATCTGTGAACCGGTCCTAAAGGAAGAACTTCCCATTGTCCAAGCTTGGGTAAAAGACCTGCATGAAGCCATGGAGGATATCCGTGCCCGATATGGTTTTGGCAGGGGCATAGCTGCACCACAATTGGGAATCATGAAAAGACTGTTTTACCTGAACTTGGACAAATCCTACATCATCATCAATCCTGAAATCAAAAATCCAAGCAAAGAACTGTTTGAGATTTGGGATGATTGCATGAGTTTCCCAAACCTCTTGGTAAAAGTAAAAAGGCATCAATCCCTGACTTTGGAGTATTTGGATGAAAACTGGGAAAAACAATCCTGGAATGTAGAGGGAGCCATTTCTGAACTGGTCCAACATGAATATGACCATTTGGATGGCATCCTTTGTACCATGAGGGCAGTGGATTGGAAAGCGTTTAGGTGGAAAAGTTGAGTCTGGATATTGTAGGAATTACCATTAACAAGTCCAAATATAATTATAGAATGGAAATACCAGTAAACATTTTACCTACGAAGAATCTGGCTTGACCTTCTTTTGGTAAGTAAGTCGGGTCAATAACCCAGTCTCTTTATTTCACTTAGTCAAACAAATAGAACTTGCGAGGTAAACCAAGGTGTTTGGAGAATTCTCATCAATTTTCAATACCAAATCCTTTCTTTTCTCCCTGTCAATGCGAGAATATTTCAATTCAGAATCAGCATATTTCCATGCTATGTCAAATTGTTTCTTAATGTCTTCAGCTTCTTCTAATTTATTTTGTCCTTTTAGACTTTCATAAAGTCCCTTAAGTGCAAAGCCATTTTTTGGCCAATAACTCAAATCTTCAAGGTAAACCAACTCAGCACCGGCATAATCATTGACATTCATAAGGACATCACCCAAAAGATGCCTCACTGAAAAAAACCAATCAGGCGGTTCGTTATAAATCATACCATCTTCCAGTTCAATGGCTTGCTTCAAAATTGGAATGGCTGATATAAAGTCACCATTATTTGAAAGTATTTCCGCTTCTAAAACGTTTGATGCAATTTTACAAACCTGCTCTGCGGGGTTTAATGCCCAGATGATGATTCTTTTTACATCTTCGGATTCACTTAATTTTTTCAAAGCGTCCAATTCAATCTTGGCATCATTTGGTCGATCCAAATTTGAATAAGCCATTCCCCTTGCGTAGTGCCAAATTGCATTGGGATAGGCAAGGTCTTCATCGGGTTTTGGGCTGGCAAGGATTTTTTCCCATTGTTCAAATTTCACAAGAACGTGCATAGGTATAGTTGTGTAATGCAAAACTGTTTCGTATCCTGCTTCATGAAAATACTTTTTATCCAAGATATTTTCTGTCTTGTAAGCTGCCTCAATGGACTTTGAACCTCTCCCCTCAAAAGTTGCTGTCGCGGCAAGGAAATGGTAATTGTGTGGGTAATATAATTGGGGATATACACCTTGGGATTTGCATTCAGCAATGTAGATGCTATCCGCAATCACGGCCTGTTCATTGGCAATAGAACCTTCGCGGTAGTCTCCTGTATTGATATTAATATGTGAGGGCATATGAACCAGATGTCCAGCCGATGGCACCAAGGTCTTTAATCGTTCAGCACTCATCAAAGCTTTTTGAACATCAGGTCCTGCTTCGATGGCATGGATATATAGATGATTGGCTAAAGGATTATTTGGATTGATAGCAATGGCTTTCTCCAGCACTTCCAATAATTCCGGAGTCCAGGGCCGGGGTGCTTTACCTTTTTTTTCATAAAAATCCCAGGCATGCAAATTCATGATGGATTCGGCATACAAAGTGGCCACAAAATCATCCTTCGGAAATTCGGAATAAGCATCTTTCATCGAATCAGAATAACCCTCGTCGTTTGTAATCAAAGAGTCAGCGGGGAATTTAATTCGGATCGCATTGATGACTGCCTTTTCCCATGGAGTAGCATTATTGCCGAACCTCACAGCATTTTTGACGGCACTCCTAATGTCATGGATGGCGCCCATATTTTCCCCACCTGAATTGTAGTTTGGGCCAAGCACATAGGCAATGCCCCAATAGCCCATGGCAAATGTGGAGTCCTGTCTAATTGATTCGCGAAATGACCGTTCGGCTTCGGCATGATTAAATCCATTAGCCATGATTATTCCCTGGTTGAAAAAAAGTTGGGCGTACTCAGAGTTGGTGGTCACCTTTACTTTATAGTTGCCAATGTTTTTGAGAATAGGAGCTTCAAAACTTGGTCTTTTGTCCGTACACTGTGTCAAACCTAGAATCAATAAAAGGAAGAGAGAGAGTCGTTTCATAGCTATATGGTTTTTGGTTAGAAGTCAACATTTAAAAAAATTAATACTGTCACTCTACTTTCAAAATGGCTTGTCGATCAATTGCGGCAATAACCTGAAGCAATTTAATTAATTTTCGGATTTTTCATGTCCTAATGGCGTGTTGAAATCACCGTATACCATATACTTTCTTAGGGGCTTTTGTGTGTCCGTTTATTTTATTTAAAATATCAGGAATGGTGAAACATCAGAATATGAGAAAAAGGATTGGCTTTAAAACGTAAAAATTTTTCCAAGCATGTTTATTTCTTTCACTCCAGAACTGTTTCCCGCACCATAAAAAGTTATGGTAATTCAAATTTCCCGCTTAAATCTAAAGTCACACTTTTTTGCCCCATTTGCGATTGTGCCTGACCGGATAAGTTTGAGACCTGCCAATGAAGAAGTGATTTCATCTACTTCACAAAGTATGGAAGCATACCTAGAGTAATTATACTTCTGAAAGAGTTTACAGATCCCACATTCAATAATGTCTATGCCATATCCTATACCAAATGTTTCTGTTTTGTCAGTAATAATATTGGCTATAAATCCTTCACTGTTTGAATTGGTGCTTGTTCTCTTGTGAAATTGCTTTATAAGAATCTGACCAAACAAAGTGTTCGTGAGTTTTGGTAAAAGTCTCTTGAAAAATGCCTGTGCTTTGTTTTTTGGTTGAACATATGCTGTTACAATCTGAAGGCATATTTGCCTTATGGTATCAAAAGATTCACCTTTCTCATCAAGCGTTTTGATCAATGCCAAAAAGTAAGCGCTAAAGTCCAACCGTTTGTCAATCGGGTTTTTTGAAGTTATGGCAAATGCCGTACTGACTGAAATAGTACTATAATGTCTATCCGTATCGGCAATGATTTTGTCAAACTCATTTGGGAAAAAGACCTGTAAAATTTTATTGAAATATCCTCTATAATTTTCCATTCAGGTTCGGGAGGCTGATTTTACCATTCCTGGATTACAATACCCAATTGCTTGTCCATTAGTGCCTCACTAATATTTTTATGAATGTACGCAATGATGCCAGTAAAATAGTAATTCAATTTAATTCTTGCAATTGAAAAATACGGCAAATTCACCAATAATCAACCTTCGTCAACTCTTTGAACCTACCCGATACAGGCGGGCTTGGATTCCTATCCTCCCGTACTCCTCCCGACCATGTTCCGTCTCTCTCCCGACCATTCGCCGACTTTTTGCTAAAATCCAAGAATTCATATAATTTTTTCAAGTGGGCTGTTTAAAAACCCAAATTCCGCTGTTCTGCATTTGGAATCCACAAAAACACGGATCCTAAGTGTAGAAATAGACTTTCGGCGGCAGGGAGTAACCCCCTATCGGGATGCAATTATCAGCTAATATCCCTGTTCAAATTCAATCTCCTCCTCCCTACATATACAATTCCAGTGGGTGGTGGATGGGTGTGAATTTCAAATACGCCATAGCCAAACCATCACTATAGCTTATAGATGCAATTGGTATTTTCTATCAAAATTCATTTAAAGCTTGGTCTTACAAATGGTAATAATAAACAATAAAATACGGTAGGTTCAGCCGACAGCAGTAGAATTTTGATTTATACTCCCCTTTTTTTGAAAGCAGTCGGGCTACTTAAATTTATTTCCCTATTTTTGCACCAATTTAGCCATAAGTAAAAACCTTTTAAAACCTCATTTAGAATGCCTAAGGATACCAGTATCAAACACGTTCTCATCATCGGTTCAGGTCCCATCGTTATCGGTCAAGCTTGCGAATTTGATTATGCAGGTTCCCAAGCCTCCCGTTCTCTCAGGGAAGAAGGCATCAAGGTAACCTTGATCAATTCCAATCCAGCCACCATCATGACGGATCCGGTTACTGCTGATAATGTGTATTTACTTCCATTGGAGAAGAAATCCATCATCAAAATCCTTCAGGAACATCCTGATATTGATAGTGTACTCCCGACCATGGGTGGACAGACAGCTTTGAATCTTGCCTTGGATTGTGATAAAGCCGGAATCTGGAAGAAATTCGGTGTCAGGATGATAGGTGTGGATATTGATGCCATCGATACGGCAGAAAATAGAGAAAAATTCAAAGCCTTGATGGAGAAAATCGGTGTTGGTGTTTGCTTGGGTGCCACGGCTACTTCTTTCCTTCAGGGAAATGAAATAGCACAGAAAATAGGCTTCCCTTTGATCATCAGGGCATCTTATACTCTTGGTGGTGCCGGTGGTGGTTTTGTGGAAAAAGCAGAGGATTTTGAAAAAGCACTTGTAACTGGATTGCAGGCATCTCCGGTACATGAGGTGTTGATTGAGCAGAGTATCATGGGTTGGAAGGAATACGAACTGGAAGTGATGCGTGACAATATCGGCAATATGATTGTCATCTGTTCCATCGAAAATTTTGACCCTATGGGGGTACATACAGGGGATTCCATCACCGTTGCCCCTGCAATGACACTTCCGGATACCGTTTATCAGCGCATGAGAAACCATGCGATCACCATGATGAACAGTATCGGAACTTTTGCCGGTGGTTGCAATGTACAGTTTGCGGTGAGCCCCGACAATAAAGAAATTATAGGTGTTGAAATCAATCCCAGGGTTTCCCGTTCTTCTGCCCTGGCTTCCAAAGCCACAGGTTATCCAATAGCTAAAGTAGCCGCTAAGCTAGCTGTAGGGTATAATTTGGATGAATTGAGCAATTCTATAACCGGAACCACATCAGCATTTTTTGAGCCTGCCCTTGACTATGTCATTGTGAAAATCCCAAGGTGGAACTTTGACAAGTTCAAAGGTTCTGACCGTAGGTTGGGTTTATCGATGAAGTCTGTGGGCGAAGTAATGGGAATCGGAAGAAACTTCCAAGAAGCGCTTCAAAAAGCCTGTCAGTCTCTTGAAATCAAAAGAAATGGATTAGGGGCCGACGGCAAAGAATTGAAAAATCAGGAAGAAATTCTGTACAGCTTGGCCCATCCAAGTTGGAACAGGCTTTTTCATATTTATGATGCCTTTAAGCTTGGGATTTCTTTTAGAACTATCCAGGACCTGACCAAAATAGACAAATGGTTCCTAAAGCAGATTGAGGAATTGATCCATCTTGAAAATGAGATGGAAAAATTTGATTTGGAAACCATTCCAAGGGAATTGATGGAGAAGGCCAAAAAGAAAGGCTATGCAGACAGACAGATTGCCCATTTATTGGATTGCCTTGAAAGTGAAGTCTTTGACAAGAGATACAAAGAAATGGGCATCAAAAGGGTATATAAACTTGTGGATACCTGCGCAGCGGAATTTGAAGCCAGGACGCCATATTATTATTCGACCTTCGGAGAGGAAAATGAATCCATACCTTCCGACAAAAAGAAAGTAGTGGTCCTAGGTTCAGGCCCCAACAGGGTTGGGCAGGGGATTGAATTTGATTATTCCTGTGTGCACGGAGTGTTGGCCGCCAAAGAATGTGGCTACGAAACCATCATGATCAATTGCAATCCTGAAACGGTATCCACTGATTTTGATATTTCTGACAAACTTTACTTTGAGCCTGTATTTTGGGAACATATTTATGAAATCATCCTTCAGGAAAATCCTATAGGCGTGATAGTACAATTGGGAGGTCAGACCGCATTGAAGCTGGCTGAGAAATTGGATAAATATGGAGTCAAAATAGTCGGGACAAGTTTTGAGGCGCTGGATTTGGCCGAGGATAGAGGCCGTTTTTCAACATTATTGAAAGAAAATGATGTTCCTTATCCTGAATTTGGAACCATACATAATACCGATGAAGCCCTGGAGCTTTGTAAAACACTGGGTTTTCCACTGCTGGTCAGACCATCGTATGTATTGGGAGGTCAAAGCATGAAGATTGTCATCAACGAAAAAGAGCTAGAAGAACATGTGGTCAATGTCCTCAGGGATATTCCCAATAATGAAATCCTTCTTGACCACTTTTTGGAAGGTGCGATTGAGGCGGAAGCAGATGCCATTTGTGATGGTGAAAATGTCTATATCATAGGAATCATGCAGCATATAGAACCTGCCGGAATCCATTCCGGGGATTCTTATGCTGTCTTGCCTCCTTACAATTTGGGGGATTATGTGATGAGACAGATTGAAACCTATACCAAAAAAATTGCACTCGCATTGAGGACCGTAGGATTGATCAATATTCAGTTTGCCATCAAAAATGACAAGGTTTATGTCATTGAAGCGAACCCAAGAGCCTCGCGTACCGTTCCCTTTATCTGCAAAGCCTATCAGGAACCGTATGTGAATTATGCCACGAAGGTAATGTTGGGAGAGAATAAAGTGACTGATTTTGAATTCAATCCGGTGAAAAAGGGTTATGCCATCAAGGAACCGATTTTCTCTTTCCACAAATTCCCCAATGTCAATAAGGAATTGGGACCTGAAATGAAATCAACAGGTGAATCCATCTATTTTATCGATGATTTGATGGATGATTACTTCTTGAAGATTTATGCCGAAAGAAACCTTTATCTAAGTAGATAGAGACAAGAACCAAGAACCAAGAATCAAGATTCGTCTTGGTTCTTTGTTCTAATATCTAATAGTCTAAAATATGGGATTTATATTTAAATTTCTTCTGATTGCCATTGCATTGTCCTGGATATTTTCCAAGCTTTTACAGTTCTTTCTTAAAAGCAAACTGAAGCAGTTTGTAGATCACGCCAATAACCTTAAGAGAGAGGAAGACTTCAGGAAAAAACCACAGAAGGATACGATCAATGTGGACCATATTCCACAGGAATACCAGGAAAAAAAATCTAAAGAAATCAGGGGCGGAGATTATATCGACTATGAAGAAGTGAAAGAGTGATTTTACTTTGTGAAAGAGGTCGATGAATCAGAGCATTATTTCTTTCAAAAAAAATTGCCATATTCAATAATGATGAATTTGGGCTGTCCTACAGGTAATCAATTCAACAAAGTTTTAGATTCGAAATGATAGTTGTCGGCAATGGAGGCCAGGCGGCACTATCAACCGAACTTTTCCATCTCTGCATGAAGGGATTTCAGTATTTTTTCAAGTTCCTCACTTAACTTATCAATGACAACATGACTTACCTCATCAAAACTCCCAAGGCCTTCTACCGCCGAAGAATAGGTTACCAGATCCTCCAAGTTTAAATTCAAGCCAACTCCTTTTAAGGCATGTCCGGTTTGCTTGATGGAATGGATGTTTTGTTCTTCTAAATTCCTTTTTAAGGTGATTTTCAGTTTGGCGATATTGGCATAACTGACTTCTAAAAGTTCCTTATAAAAATCAGGGTCACTGTGCCTATACTCTTCCAGTTTTGTAAGTTTGAGATTGGTTTGATCCTTTGGGGAGTTATTGATCTCTGATAAAGGATCTAAGTATTTTTTGATCATTTCTGCAATATCCGAAACCAGGACCGGTTTGCTTAAATAATCATTCATACCTGCTTCTATACACCTGTGTTGTTCTCCCTTGACAGTTCCTGCCGTCAATGCTACGATTGGTGTTTGGATTTCAGTTTCCAGAAGACGGATATTTTTTGTGGCTTCATAGCCGCTCATTTCCGGCATTTGGATGTCCATAAATATCATATCAGGTTTTTCTTTTTCATATTGGGCTACTGCTTCAAGCCCATTATAAGCTTCAAATATAATGGCAGAAGGAATCAGGCTTTTAACAATAGACTTTGCCAATAACATATTGACAGGGTTATCATCAACTAAAAGAATTTTACGGGTAGATTTAGAAGTCTTATCCGAAATGGAAATAAGGTTTGTGTGTACTTCATTCTTCGGAATTTGATCTTCGGTTTCTTTCCTTTCTGATGAAAGTGGTAGATCCAAAGAAAAACAGAATTCACTTCCTTTACCTACTTCGGTTTTCAATATCAACTTACTGCCCATTAAGTCCAGCAACTTACTACAAATGGTGAGACCTAGTCCGGTTCCGCCGTATTTCCGTGTCGTGGAATTATCTTCCTGTGCAAAAGCCTCAAAAATTATTTTTTCTTTTTCCTTTGAGATACCTATGCCTGAGTCGATGACAGAAAACGACACTCCGTGTAGATCTGTATCATCGATTTGCTCACCTTTAATCGCTAATTCTATATATCCTTTTGGTGTAAATTTTGCAGCATTGCTCAGTAAATTGATCAAGACCTGCTTCAATCTTGTCGTATCCACATGGGCATATTCGGGCAGGTCTTTGTCAATAGTCAGGATCAGTTCCAGGTTATTATCCTTGGCAAAAGGTTGAATAATCTTCAGTGTATCAGTTGATAGTTCTCTTAAATTGACCCAATCAGGATTAAGTTCAAGTTTTCCGGCTTCGATTTTGGAAAAATCCAGAATATCATTGATCAGGTCAAGTAATAAATTTCCGGATTGAATGATTGATTTCAAAAATCCCTTTTGATTGTCATCTAGGGATGTTTTCATCAAAAGATCAGAAAAACCGATTACCCCGTTGAGCGGCGTTCGGATTTCATGACTCATGTTGGCCAGAAATTCAGATTTGGCTACGCTGGCTTCTTTGGCCTGTTCCATGGACTGGATCAAACTCTTTTCCAGATTTTTCCTCTCAATGGCATTGGAAATACTGTCTGCAAAACTGATCAAAAGGGCAGTTTCGGCCTCACTCCAATTTCTTTCATTGGTACAATCGTCAAATCCTACATATCCCCAGAAATATTCCTTGACATAAATAGGAATCAACAAGATAGACTTGATTTCCTGACTTTCGAGTAGCTCCTTCAGTTCAGGATCATTGTCTATTTTGGACACAATAGCATGATAGGGCCGGTTTTTCAACATAGCCTGTGTGCCCTCCCCAAAAAGGCCTACAGGAAGTCCCTGAAGATCCGGGTTGTCAATTTCGGGCGGGACACCCAATGCACTCCATTCGTACCTTTGATGGCAAAAGATATTTCCCTCTTCATCATGAAAATTCTCAAACAGATAGGCTCTGTCCACACCTGCACCGTCTCCCAACAGGGCCATTGCTTTTTGGGTTGCTGTGGGGAAGTGTTGGTTGGACAACAATTCTTTTGTAGCAAATGCAATTGAAGTCAACATTTTTTCATTTCTCACCAAGTATGCATTGGCATTTTGAAGCTTCAGTTCATTGGCTTTGATGATTTCTTCCGTTGACTTTTGATTTGAAATATCGCGGATAAACAGGTATTGGAAATGAGGTAATTTGGTGTTGTAGGGTTCTTTTTCTATATCTTTCAGATATACAGCAAAAGTCTTATTTTCATCTGCCAATTTGATTTCAATCATTTCGCCGGGTTTTTCACCGGTGAAAAGTGAATCAAACTCCTTTGACAATTTTCTGATCTGATCAATGTTTGATACTTTCAATTTGGTCATCTTTGAAAAGAATTTTTCGGCAGCGCGATTGGATGCGACCAATTCTCCTTCCAAATTGATGATCAAAACCCCATCAGAGATATTTTCAAAAATAGTTTTGAATGCTATTGGGTTTGCCCTGAACAATTGTTGGCGGAACAAAGCCCAAAAAAATAAACCACCACTTAATGCCAGAAAGAATGGTAAAGGGTCTAAACCAAAAGGATAATATCCAAATACCACTACAATGTAAGCAATCCATGGAACGATGGTTCCCAATAGCATGACCAAGACCTGTTTTCTGTACGAATAGGGTATGGTACTGAACATCCTGACCAGCAGAAAATTAGAAATCAAAATCAAAAAGGAATTATATCCTGCATATATCCAATGCATTGGGCCTCGGACAAGGTGTTTTGAAATAAAATAAGAATTGTCAATAGCGGAAATTTTTTTGTAAAAAAGATGGTGAAAGTCATTGGACAAAACAAGAACAAGGAATAAAACAGAAAGTCCAAACATCCCCGATACCCAATGTGGATTGATGTACTTTGCCTGGTCTGAATATTTTAGAACTAAAAGCAATAAAAAAGGAGCAACAAATACACCACCAACAAATTCAAGTTTATGAAAGAAATTGAGACTTTCAGCACTTGCGACCAACAAACTTGTTCCATAAAAAAATGAATATATAAAACAGGCAAACATCAATAATGAAAAATATTTTTCTCCATATTGATTTTGGCGTTTGAAAGAAAACACTGTGAATGCTATAAATAACAGGCTCGTAATGAAAACCGGTATAGCGTATGGGTTAAAATAAAATTCGGGATTCATACTGCTTTCGATACAAGAAATTGTATTCTCATGTTTAAAATAGGTGAATTTAGCAAAGTAAAAATAATTGTTTTGTGGTCTAAAAAAAATAAATGGACATCAAAAAAATACAAATGATTATTGAACTTCTATGGAAGTTAGATTATATTTGGATTAAAAATAATCTTAAAATGAAAAAATACTCATTTTTGATGACATTAATTTTATCCTTGGCTTTTTCCAATGCTGCTTTTGCACAAGAAAAAGTAAAATTAAGCAAGGAAGAAAAAGTGGAAGCGAAAAAAGCTTTACAGGAAGAAAAAAGAGCCGCTGCACTACAAAAAACTCAGGACAAGGCTGCTTTAAAAGAAAAAAAGCAAAAAGAAGCTGCTGAAAAGGCTGAACTCAAGAGAATCAAAAATCTGCAGGTAGCACAAAAAAATTACGATAAAGCTTTGACAGCCATGCAAAAAGCCGAGATCAAACTTGCCAAACAAAACCTTAAATATGAAAAGGCAAAACTAAAGGATAAAACCACGGATGTGAATTTGGCTAAAATGGAGTTGAACATGAGGAAAAGTGAAATAGCAATTCAACAGGCAGAGGCCAATGCTGATAGGTATCAGCGGGATATAGACAGGTATAGTTTAAATAAGGAGGAAAAGGAAGTTGAATTTGAGGACGAAAACTGATTTTACCAAACTCCAAAAAAGCCACTATTCGATAAGGAACGGTGGCTTTTTTTATGTCAAAAAGTCTTGATAATTAAGAATAGGAGGAATTTTCAGGACATTATTTCCGAATTTTTTACCTAATTTGAATTGGTGGAAGATTTGATCGTATGGTGAGACCAACTCATTTCTAATGAGGTAAACTGAAAAGGTAACAGATAACCACATACATATCATGGATTTCAAACTATTCACCATCAAATCCCAGGAAGCCATCCAAAAAGCAGTGGAGGTAACTTCGGCCGGGCAGCAACAGGCCATAGAACCTGCCCACTTGTTAAAAGGCATTTTTTCTGAAGATGAAAACGTAACCGAATTTTTATTCAAAAAGTTAGGTGTAAATAAAATACTAATCAGTCAAAAAACAGACGATCTGATCAAATCCTACCCAAAGGTAAGCGGGCAGCAGCCTTATTTGTCCAACACCTCCAATCAGGTTTTGTCCAAAGCAAAGGATTACCTCAAGACATTCGGAGATGAGTTTATTGCGATTGAGCATTTGTTATTGGCAATTTTGGGAGGGAATGATAAGGCTGCCCAATTGTTAAAAGATCAAGGCCTTTCTGAAAAACCTTTGATAGAGGCAATAAAAGAACTTAGACAAGGAAATAAAGTGACAGATCAAAATGCGGAATCAAAATACAGGGCTTTGGAAAAATACTCCAAAAACCTTAATGAATTGGCTAAAAAGGGTAAAATAGATCCTGTGATTGGCCGGGATGAAGAAATAAGAAGGGTGCTTCAGATTTTGGCCAGACGGACCAAAAACAATCCGATACTTCTCGGTGAACCCGGAGTGGGCAAGACGGCCATTGTGGAGGGATTGGCCCAGAGAATCATCAGTGGTGATGTTCCCGAAAACCTGAAGTCCAAGACTTTGATCTCCTTGGATATGGGATTGTTGGTAGCCGGTGCCAAATACAAAGGAGAATTTGAGGAAAGGCTAAAAGCGGTGATCAAGGAAGTGACTGACTCGGATGGTGAAATCATTCTTTTTATTGATGAAATCCACACTTTGATCGGAGCGGGTGGAGGAGGTGAAGGTGCCATGGATGCAGCCAACTTGCTCAAACCCGCTTTGGCTAGAGGCGAATTGCATGCAATTGGAGCCACCACGCTGAAGGAATACCAAAAGTATATTGAAAAGGACAAGGCCCTGGAAAGGAGGTTTCAGTCTGTGATGGTCAATGAACCGGATGCAGCGGATGCCATTTCCATCTTGCGTGGTATCAAAGACAAATATGAACTTCACCATGGTGTGAGGATCAAAGATGATGCAGTCATTGCTGCGGTCGAACTTTCCCAAAGGTATATTTCAGATAGATTTCTTCCCGATAAGGCCATAGATCTCATGGATGAAGCTGCGGCGAAATTGAGGATGGAAATAGACTCACTTCCGCAGGAGTTGGATGAACTCAACAGGAAGATTATGCAACTGGAGATTGAAAGAGAGGCTATCAGGAGAGAAAACAATAAAGACAAGGAGACTGTACTCAGTAAAGAGATTGCAGAACTTTCGGAAAAAAGGCAAAACCTCAAGGCCAAATGGGAAAGCGAAAAATCTGTCATCACCGGTATAAGAACTGAAAAGGAGAACATTGATAAGCTAAAACTGGAAGCCGAACAAGCAGAAAGAGCGGGGGATTTTGGAAAGGTGGCTGAAATCCGTTATGGTAAAATAGTTGAAGCTGAAAATAGACTTGACCAATTCAAAAAGCAATTGGAAGAAATGCAAGAAGGTTCTCCCTTGCTTAAAGAGGAAGTGGATAATGAGGATATAGCTGCTGTAGTTTCAAAATGGACAGGTATCCCTTTGTCCAAGATGATTCAAAGTGAAAGAGAAAAATTATTGCACCTGGAAGATGAATTGGGAAAAAGGGTTGCCGGACAAAAAGAAGCGATTACGGCATTGGCAGATGCAGTGAGGAGAAGTAGGGCCGGGCTTCAGGATCCAAAGCGTCCGATTGGTTCATTCATATTTATGGGGACCACAGGAGTTGGAAAAACAGAATTGGCAAAGGCACTTGCGGAATATCTCTTCAATGATGACAATGCCATGGTCAGGATTGACATGTCCGAGTATCAGGAAAGACATGCCGTCAGTAGGTTGGTTGGAGCACCTCCGGGATATGTCGGATATGATGAAGGAGGTCAATTGACAGAAGCGGTTAGAAGAAAGCCATATTCTGTGGTGCTACTTGATGAAATAGAAAAAGCCCATCCGGATGTCTTCAATATTCTGCTTCAAGTACTTGATGATGGCCGGTTGACAGATAATAAAGGCAGAATTGCCAATTTTAAGAACACCATCATTATCCTTACCACCAATATAGGATCTCATCTGATTCAGGAAAGGTTTTCCGATATGGAAGAATGGAATAAGGAAGAAATAATGGAAAAGACCAAATCAGAGGTTTATGACCTTCTCAAAAAATCAGTCAGACCGGAATTTCTCAATAGGATCGATGAAACGATCATGTTTGAACCGCTCAATCAAAAGGTCATCCGCAAAATTGTGGACATTCAGTGGAGGGAAATTCAAAAAAGACTTTCGGAATCCAATATAGAAATAGATGCAACCCAAGAAGTTTTGGATCATTTGGGAGAAGTGGGGTTTGATCCCCAATTTGGGGCCAGGCCTCTGAAAAGAACCATGCAAAGGTTGATCCTGAATGAACTGTCCAAGCAGATTCTTTCTGGATACATCAAAAATGATTCTGCTGTGTTGGTAGATCTTGATGCAGAAAAGCAGGTTTATTTCAAAAATATAGATACAGTGGAAGTGTAATAGTCAAAATCTTTCAAAATTATAAATAGCGTAGAGCTTCCTCTGCGCTTTTTTTCTTTCCGTACATTTCAAACATATATACATCTGAATGGGTATATTTTGAGTTGGATTTAAAAAAAATCTAGATATGCTGTTTTCCTGTGAAGATTCTTTAGATGATATTTTTCATGCTATCAGGCATGAGTTGAACCGTGGTGCTTTGGATTCAAAGCATCCTTTTAGGTTTGTTTCATTTGCGACCCAGGGGAAAGAAGGTCCTGATGTTAGGTATGTGGTATTGCGTAAGATAGACAAGGACTTTAACTTTTACTTCTTCACAGACGCAAGGTCCACTAAAGTATCGCAATTGATGGATGATGGGAATGTTGTACTCCTTTTTTATCATCCTGGAAAACGTACTCAGATCAAGGTAACAGGTAAAGCTGAAATCCACATCAAAAATGAACTCAGTGAATCTTTTTGGTCCAGTGTACAAGGAGAGTCAAAAAAAACCTATAACTCCGTTTTAGCACCAGGGACCATAATTCCGGAACCTGAAAAAGCATATCTTTGGTCAGCCGAAATGAATGACTCGCATTTCTGCTTGATCAAATTTAGCCCATCACAAGTTGAAGGGTTGCAATTGAATGGCTTGACACATATCAGGGTTCAGTTCAAAAAGGCGGAAATTGATGATGGTAACAGCGAATGGTCTTCAGTATGGTTGGTACCTTGACCTATTTTGTCTAATTTTTTTCGTTCGGGCAATAAGTCAAGAAGTAGGAGATTTTAAAATTTTCACCCTATTTTAGTCCTGATCATAAAACATAAATTTTATTTGTAAATTAAGCCCCAATAATATAAGCCTGTATGGAAGAACAGAAAATCTCGAAAAAGGAAAAAGACACTTCAGTCAGAGAACGGCAAACCTTTTTTAGGGTTACTTTTAAAAACAATTGCAACTTACTTCAGATTGCCGACAACAAAGCCAATATGATCATCAGTATCAATGCTTTGGTGATTTCCTCCATCGTTGCAATAGCTGGGTATGGTACAATTTCGGATGAACTCGATCTCGCAGGATCTAAAATGATTCTTCCCATCGCATTGATTCTGATCTCATGCCTTGCGTCTACAATACTAGCAGTTCAGGCAGCTAAACCGAAAATTATCGATAAAAACCAGGACTTTCAGAATAGGGGTAAAGCAAGCTTATTATTCTTTGGCGAAGTGGCCAATTATACACTGCCTGAGTATTTAACAGAGGTTGAAAAAATCCTGCCGAAGGAAAAAGAGATCAATGAACAAATGTCAATCGCAGTTTATTATCAGGGGAAAGTGCTAAAAAGAAAATACAATATGCTTGGATATGCCTACAATATATTTTTGATGGGTATAGTTTTTGGTGTTTTGGTTTTTCTGATATATATGTTTTCCTAAGCAAATAAATGTTGATATTTAAATTTTGAATTTTTTGCTTTCTTAATAATCTAAATGAGTGGTAAGATGCGTACATGTAGTTTCAAACTCCGCTTTGACGGGGCATTTTTTTCAAAAAGAAAATTTGATTTCTATATGTGTCCAACTCTAAACTTCTTGTAATGAGAATCATATTTCTTATCAATGCCACAGAACAGGATAAATCAAGATTTATAGCCGAAAATTATAAGGATAGAGAAAAGTGCAAAATCCTGGATACAAGTGATTTGTTCAATTACAGGGCTCTAGATCTTTCTGATGATAACTTAGAACAAAAAGACATAGTGGAACTTGGGATCCAATCCCTTATCAAAGGCTGTGATTTAGTGGTGGAATATGTAAAACAAAAGCAGGAAACCGATTTGAATATACTGATTCATTCAGCCGAAAATATTGGATTGAAAACAGAAGTCATTGATTTCCATAATGAATTAAAAAATGCACAATGGATTTCAGGTATTGATCACTTGGCCAGGAATAGAATTATCAGGACGATCATCAGTACTTATGCGGAAAGTATAGGTATAGAAGAAATATGTGTGGTAGGTGGGAAAAATGTTTTAATTAAATTTTATAAACATAAAAATAAGGGCAATGAAATATTTTTTTATGCCACCAATCAAAAGTGTATTTTCAATTATAACTTCGATGAAGAGTTTGGTCAAAACCACGGTGAAAGAGAAGTAAAAGAATTTAAGAGTTTTCAGGAAGCTTTCGAAAACATTCAGAGTAAATACCATATTTTTCAATTATACCCACTGAGGATAAATGAAAAGTACACAAGTGCTTTCAATAAGGCCTATCAAAAATTCCTTGGATTTCAAAAAACCGATTTCAATTTCAAGGAATGGAATGAATTTTTGAATTGATTTCCAACCAATATTTTATTGGGACAATAGCTGTCATTTATTTTTTCATTAATTCGTGTTTGCGTAAATTGATTAGGTAATCATAACACAAAAATCAACAGAATATGAACAAGATAATTTTTGTAATCGGTGCACCCGGTACAGGAAAAAGTACATACATCCAAAATAAATATAAAGACGGTGTAAAATTCTTTCTTCTGGACATTTCTTTGCAAAGTCAAAAGCTATTTGGAAATACTGGGGCGATTGATGATTTGTCCAATTTGGCGGAAATTTACAATACATTGACAGAGGAAGGAATGTTCGCCCTTTTTGAAGGGATTGACCTAGTGGTTGAATATTGTATATCCGGCAATGACGGGGAATTCATGAATTCCCTGAAGCAAGCAAGAAGTTGCGGGCTGAGAACCGAAATTATCCAAATGACTTTGGATAAAGACCTGGCATGGGAGAGGGTACAACATGCTGATGCTTCCTATTTCCCCTCCTTAAAAACCAATGAAGAAACTTTGGAGATTTTACAGGGTGTTATTGAATCCTATTCCATGAATCTTGATTTTGAAGAGATATGCACTATTGGTCTAGACGATGGTTTTCTTAAATTTTTTAGAAAAGGAGAGGAGGGAAATGAAACCTTCTTCTTCGTCAATGATGATACTGTCATCTTTGATTTTGAACCTGAATTTGAATTTCAGAAATCCGAGGAAACATTTTATGTCAAAGAATATCCCGGTTTTGAGGAGGCTATAAATGGCTTATTGAATCAATTTGACATTTCGAGGCTATATCCTCTAAAGGTGAATGACAAATTTATGGGGGCGTTTCAGAAAGTTTATCAACAACATCTACTTGATGCCGGAAACGGTCAGTTTACTGGGACAGAATGGAATCAGGTTTTAAACTGATAAATAGTGGATACTTATAAATTAAGACTTTTGGATGCATGCTCGGCGGTTGCAAAAGCAAGGAATGAACTGTTTACCGCCATGATAAATGTTGGAATGAGCGGAGAATTCAGAGAATTGGATGAGCTTTTTGAAGAGGGGGATTTCTTCCAATTTGAGAAATCACACTTTCAGGATTGCAAGGATATCAATCTTGGGATGCTGATGGAATTAATTGAGAAGCTTGATGAAACCCATTCAAAATTGGTGAATTTGAACGCAATTTAAATAAAAAAAGCAATCTGAATATTCAGACTGCTCTAAGTGGAGGATAACGGAGTCGAACCGATGACCTCTACACTGCCAGTGTAGCGCTCTAGCCAGCTGAGCTAATCCCCCATTTATTTGTATTTGCACTCTAGCCATCCCGATAGCTATCGGGACAATCCCCCAATTTTATTTATATCAATCCTCTAGCCATCCCGATAGCTATCGGGACAATCCCCCAATTTTATTTATATCAATCCTCTAGCCATCCCGATAGCTATCGGGACAATCCCCCTTTAATTTATGTTTCATGACTCTAGCCATCCCGATAGCTATCGGGACAATCCCCCTTTAATTTATGTTTCAGGACTCTAGCCATCCCGATAGCTATCGGGATAATCCCCCCATAAATTTATTCCCCCATTTGGGATTGCAAATATAGAAAGCCTTTTGAATTGCGCAAAGGAAATTATCAATCTGCGGAATAATTTACGCGTGTCAGAATACTCCTTCCTAGGGTGACCTCATCTGTATATTCCAATTCTCCTCCGATGGGGATTCCCCGAGCGATGGTGCTTACTTTGACCTTAAGTTCCTTGAGTTTCCTAGTGATGTAAAAGGAAGTGGTGTCCCCTTCCATGGTTGCGGGCAGCGCTAAAATCACTTCTTCTACCTGTTCATCCGATTTCGAATTTCTGATCCTTTCGATGAGCGACTCTATATTGAGCTCATCAGGGCCTATTCCTTGGATCGGTGAAATCACCCCGCCAAGTACATGATAAAGCCCGTTGTATTGTGAAGTATTTTCAATTGCAAGCACATCAGGAATATCTTCGACCACGCAGATTAAATGCTTATCTCTTCGTTTACCTGAGCAGATACTGCATATTTCTGAATCAGAGATATTGTGGCAGATATTGCAATACTTAATATCTTTTCTAAGGGAAGTGATTGAGTTAGCGAGAGCCTCTGAAACGGATTCTTTTTGCTTTAGTAGATGAAGTGCCAGTCTGAGAGCTGTTTTTTTACCGATACCTGGAAGCCTGCTGATTTCATTGACTGCATCTTCTATCAATTTTGAGGGGAAATTCACAAATCAGGGGATTATGAGACTGTGGCTTGAATACCTGCATCCAAAATTGCCTCGCACATGGGCTTCAGCTTTTCTCTACTGCCCTTTTTTACAGCACATTTACCTTTGTAGTGGATAATGAGAGTACATTGTTCGGCTTGTTCAGGTGTATGTTGACAGACTTTGATCAAAATTTTGGCTACATGCTCAAAAGTATTGACATCATCATTGAAGACAATCAGTTCACTTTCTTCAATGTCCACCAATTCTTCCAGCAGGACATCTTCTACTTCTACCATGGGGTATGCTTGTGTTTGCGAATTCATTTTGCAAATTTAATTATTATAGACAACTTAGCATAATTGACCTTCAATCATCTATGGATTCAAATTTAGTTTTAATCGTCATAACATCATATTTTGTTCTCTTGTTTTTGATTTCATGGTTTACATCAAGGAACGTTTCTAAAGATACATTTTTCACGGGAGATAGGCAGTCGCCATGGTTTTTGGTGGCATTTGGTATGATTGGAGCCTCTCTTTCAGGGGTTACTTTTATTTCAGTGCCCGGAGAAGTGGGGAATACCAATTTTTTTTATTTCCAAGTGGTGCTGGGGTATACATTGGGTTATTTTGTGATTGCCAAGGTTTTGCTTCCTTTATACTATAGGCTGAATCTGGTCTCGATATACGCATATTTAGAAGATAGATTCGGCTTTTGGTCTTATAAATCCGGTGCCTTTTTCTTTATCCTTTCAAGAACACTTGGATCTTCTATTCGGGTGTTTTTGGTTGCGGGCGTATTGCAGTTGATCCTATTTGACCAATGGGGCATCCCATTTTGGGTTTCAGTTTTGATTACAGTTTCCCTGATTTGGATTTATACCCATAAGGGAGGTATTAAAACTGTCGTTTGGACAGATACGCTACAAACTTTCTTTATGCTTTTGGCTGTAGGGGTAAGTATTTACCTGATAGGCAAAGATCTTGGTATTCTTAAAATCTCAGAATTTGTTGGGACCATAGCTTCGGATTCAAGGTCGGAGATCTTTAATTGGGATTGGCAGTCAGGGACTAATTTTTTTAAGCAGTTTGCCTCAGGTGCTTTTATCACCATTGTGATGACAGGATTAGACCAGGATATGATGCAGAAGAACCTCACCTGTAGGAATATTGGAGATGCCCAAAAAAACATGTTCTGGTTTACAATCATTCTCGTGTTTGTTAACCTGATGTTTCTATGTCTTGGCTTGTTACTTTATCTTTATGCAGAAACCAATGGTGTGGCCCTACCCTTGAGATCGGATGATTTGTACCCTTTATTGGCAACACAGGAATTTACCGCTTTTGCAGGAATTGTTTTTGTGTTGGGTATTACGGCTGCGGCATACTCAAGCGCCGATTCCACATTGACGGCTTTAACGACTTCTTTCTGTTATGACTTTTTAGAAATAGAAAAAAGATATGAGAAAGACAGACAGGTAACCGTACGTAAACAGGTCCATATCGCATTCACCCTGCTGATGTTTTTGGTCATTCTGGCTTTTCGATGGTTGAATGACCAAAGCGTCATCAATGCTGTATTTATTATTGCAGGATATACTTATGGGCCTTTGTTGGGCTTGTATGCCTTTGGTTTGTTTACTAAATGGAAAGTGAAAGATAAACTGGTGCCCTATTTGGCTGTATTGGCACCGGTTTTGGCTTTCCTGATCAGTCAGAATTCTGAAAATTTACTATGGGGATATAAATTTGGTTTTGAGATTTTGATACTCAATGGATTGTTAATGTTTACAGGATTGTACCTGATAAGGAAACGTTGACCTCAAAGTTCTTGCTTAGCAAGAAGGTCATTGATTTTCTTAAGTTTGATGATGTTACTTTCCAGTGAACTATTACTTCCATCCAAATCGACCAATACTGAAATAAGTCCATTTGATTTTTTCCCATTTTCGGAAGTATGAAGCACGGTCGGAGAGACGGATATTAATTCCTGAACGTCAACTTCGTACAAATTGGCCAATTTGATGGCATCTTCCATTTTCAGGTTGGACCTTCCCTGTTCATATCTGGAATAAGCTGTGTAATCTTTTTTTCCTAAATATTCAGCGATGTATTCTTGTGTATAACCTCTAAGAACTCTATGCTTACGAAGATTTTCTGCGATGTTACTTTTCAATGCTGTTTCCATACGACAAACGATTTTTTCTGTTTCATACAAAAAGCATACACATTTGACTCATTTGGATAAAAAATGTTAAAATATATTATATTTTATATGTTTAATACCTCAAATAGGTGATTATATATCTAATTCCAGATTGTTTGGATCCCAAAAATGATCCTCAAAATTCTGGATTTTATCATGGATGACCTTTACTCCCTCTTTGCTGAGCAACATTTCCATTTCTGAGGGATTTGAAAAGTGGTGCTTGCCTGTAAGGACACCGTTTCTGTTCACTACCCTGTGTGCAGGAACATCAGTTTGGATATGGGAAGCATTCATAGCATAGCCAACCATCCTTGCTCCGCTTTTAAGGCCCAAATAGTTGGCAATGGCACCATATGAAGTCACTTTACCCTTCGGTATCAACCTGACCACTTGATAGACAAGGTCGAAATAATTTTCCTTTTCAGTTTTCATTGAATAGTGATAATAAAAATTGATGTAATTCAGCCTGAACTTCGGCTTCTCTCTCAACAGGAGTTTCAAATGATACTTTCAAGGTTATAAATTCCTTTTGTATTTTCTGAAGCGTAAGATTTAGATTTGAAATGGACTTTTCTTCCACCCTATTTGCAAAAGTCTCCTTTAATTTTGAATTGATCGTAGAGATATCATATTTAAATCCATGGGGCAACTCTATGGGGAATTCTATTTTCTTTTTCTCCAGATTTCTGAAATTGGTTACCTGTGCATTCAAAATCAGACTATTCGGAACCATGGTCTTGTAACCGTCATCTTTTTTCAGGACCACATTGAGTAGAGTAATGTCCTCAATCACTCCTTGAGTTTTCCCGATCTGAATCGTATCGCCAAGTGAAAATTGATCTGTAAACATCATGATAAGTCCATTGATGATATTGGTCACATAGTCTTTGCTCAAAATGGCGATGGCTGCAGCCACAATGGTCAGGCTTGTGAGAAATTCCAATGGCTGAATATCAAATGCCAGCATGAAGGCTATAAGAAAAACCAATGAATTTAGTATATTGGAAATCCAGGAAATACCCAATAAAAAGTTGCCATGAACCTTTTCATCTTTAGCTTTACGTAAATAAATTCTTGCCGTAATGAGACGGGCCAGGGAAATTATGATATTTCCACCTAGTAAAAACAGAATTGCGGTATGCAAACTGTCCATTCCAGGATATTCATTAAGAAATTCCTGAACAACAGGTGAGAATCTTCCTCCAAAGAGAAAAGCCAGAAATATAAAAAGCTTGAGAAAAAAAATTCTCTTTTTCTTGGTTTCAATATTTTTGAAGGGTGAATTTGGGATTGTCATTGGTTAGGGTAAGATTGGAATGGTTTTGAATAAAATGAATGCAAACATAAAAAATTATTATTTATGGAAAGGAATATTATTGTGACCGGAGCTGCAGGTAATTTGGGAAAAGCAGTTGTTGAAAAATTCAAAAGAGAAGGCTATACGGTCATCGCAACAATTTTACCCGATTCGGGTGATGAAGTGGAAGAGGCCGATGATGTATATGAACTTGATGTCTCAGACGAAAAAGCAGTTGCTGCTTTTGCCAGTGAATATCACCTCCAATATGGCGAAGTGGACGCCATCGGACTATTGGTGGGCGGATTTGGAATGGGCGATATTGAGCAGACCAGTATAGAAGATATTGAAAGTATGTTTAAACTGAATTTTTACTCAGCTTTCAATATGGTCAAAAACTTCCTTCCTGTAATGAAGAAAGCAGATTTCGGGAATTTTTTATTTATGGGAGCGAGGCCGGCCCTTCATGCAGCGGATGGAAAAAGCGTTGTGGCATACGCTTTGAGTAAAAGTCTTGTAGGGGAATTGGCAAAATACGTGGCGGAAGAATCAAAAAATACAAAAATCAGGGCACATATCTTCGTCCCAAGTATTATTGACACACCGGAAAACCGGGAGGCCATGTCCGATTCGGACTTTTCCAATTGGGTAAGTCCTTCTGAAATCGCCGAAGCCATGCACTTTGCAGTCAATAGTCCCGCACTAAGAAACACCACTTTCAAATTATATGGAAGTACTTAAAAACTAAACCAAAATGAAAAATACAGCGAAACTTATGCTATTGTTGGTCTTTATGTTGATCGGGACAATTCAGGCCCAAACCCAAAAAGACAGCAGAGATTTAAGGGATTTTAATGCAGTCAAAGTTTCCAATTCCATTAAAGCTGAATTGGTCAAAGGAGATCAGAATATAGTGGAAATTACAGTCTCCGGCATTGATGTTGGAAAGGTAGAAACAACGGTGGTTGGGGAGACCCTTGAGATAAGATTGGCCAGGGGAAACTTCAGAAATCATGCAGTATCAGTTGTCGTGACCTATGTGGAATTATTGGGAATAGAAGCCAATACAAGTGCCAGTGTTGTTTCAAAAGACCCCATCGTTGCACAGGAAGCCTATCTTTTTGCCACTACTAACGCTTATCTGGAAGCTGAGGTCGAAGCTGATGTTTTAAGTGTTGATGCCGCGACCAATGCCAGGATTTTTGTCAGAGGTGAAGTGGATGAGTTGAATGTCAAAGCTTTTACCAATGCTGAAATAGATGGGAAAAATCTGACGGGGAAGCAAATTGAATTGCAGGCCAATACTGCAGCAACTATTCATTTTAATGCAATATCCACCATAGAGGGCTCTGTAGCCACTGCCGCAAAGGTTTATTACGGGGGCAATCCCAAAGACGTGGATGTTAAAACTTCAACAGGTGGTTCAATCCAAAAAAGATGAGGAAACCTGTTTTGATTATATTGGGATTGATTTTCTTGGCTGTCTTTCCATTACAGGCGCAGGAAGAATTGGCTGTCCAGGAAGTAATTGCCTCTCTTTTTGATGGGATGAAAAATAAGGAAGCCGAAACTTTAAGGAAAGCATTTCATCCTGAAGCAACTATGCAAACTGTCATTTCTAATGATGCAGGAGCTGAATTGGGATCTAACACAGTTAGTGATTTTGTGGACCGAGTTGTTGGGACAGCAGAAGGCACCGTATTAGATGAAAGGATTTTGGATTACCAGATAAAAGTTGACGGGCAAATGGCATCTGCATGGACACCCTATGAATTTTATGTCAACAATAAGTTCAGCCATTGTGGTGTCAATTCTTTTCAGTTGATCAAAACTGTTGAGGGGTGGAAAATTACTTATATTATTGATACAAGGAGAAAAGAAGGTTGTTGATTGGTTATTGAAAATGCAGATTGGGAATGGCATCAATAACACCATTCATAAATTCATTCCTGAAGCTGGAAGTTTATTGCCGAGAAAATCAATCACTGCATTGGTATCTATTAAATACTGCGGTTATTCCATTCGTTACGGCTTTGGATTACGTAATTTTGAAGTTCATCAGCTACATCAGATGGCAATTTCCCAGCATACTTTTCAGATAGTTTTTGCTGCGGTTGGATACTTTTTTTTAGGACTTTGATAATATTTAAATCTTCCAAATCCTCTAAGAGCTTATAAGCCTTGTTATTATTGATTTGTACTAATACTGTTTCCATCATTATTTTATTTTAAAATTGTATGAACTAAAACCTGTACCTAAACTTATCGGCAGATTAAATGTTGCTCCTTTCTCCACCGTTTTGAAACAGTCACAAGTATCATTCCTTAATCTCAATCACCTTAAACTCAGTCCTTCTATTGGTTTGGTGTTCTTCTTCGGTTTGTGCATTTTCTATGATCAACTGACGCTTGCCATATCCTTTTGCAACCAATCTATCTTCTTCAATACCCTGTGACACAATGTAACCAACCGCCGATTCAGCCCTTCTTTGGGACAAAGCATCATTGTACGCATCACTTGCCCGGGCATCAGTATGAGAGCTTAATTCTATCCTGATACTAGGATTGTCTTTGAGTATTTTGACCAATTTATCCAACTCAATGGCCGCATCAGGCCTGATATCAGCCTTATCCAAATCATAGTAGATGTTGTCCAGCACGATTGACCTTTCCAGGATTAGCGGTTCCAGCACAATCGTCGTATCCAATGTTATATTGGTCACATCTTGGATCAGGTCTTCCACTCTCGGAGTTTTTCCCACTGTACTGTAATTGATGCTCTTTGTGAAATACCCGCTTTTTGAAGCGATGATAGAGAAATCTTGATTAGGTGTCAGCGTAAATCTCAACCTTCCGCTTTGGTTCGAGAAATCACCTCCGATATTCTTGTTGGTATTGTCATAAAGCACAACCCTTGTTTGGGGAAGGATTTTTTCAGTACCATCTTCATTGAGTTCCTTGGTGGTGACATTGAGGAGTACATTGACAATTTTTGGTTTAGGGGTTTTGTCCTCAAAATAATAGATATCATCATCACCCAATCCTCCCTCTCTGTTGGATGAAAGGAAACCCTCAGTGGGATATTTGGAAAAATAAATCCCAAAATCATCTGCTACGGAATTGATATTGGAACCAAGGTTTTTGACCTCCCAACCATTATCGGTTTTTTCAGCCACAAAAAGATCCAGTTTCCCAAAACCAGGATGTCCATCGGAAGCATAAAATAATTTTCCGTCAGGTGCCACATAGGGGAACATTTCATTGCCCATGGTATTGATCTGAGGGCCAAGACTGACAGCATTACCAAAATCGCCATTGGCTAATTTAGTTGCTTTATAGAGGTCCATTCCTCCCAAGCCATCAGGCCTTAAAGAGGCAAAGTATAATTCATTTCCATCAGGACTGAAAGCAGGCGTGGTATTGGTATAAAACTCATCCTCGTTGACCGGCATCCAAATCGGTTGTGTAAATCCTCCTCCTCTGAAATAGGAAGCAAATAGTTGGACATCAGGTAAATCTTTTGGAGACCGGGAGTTGGCCCTTGCGTAAATCAATGTATTACCATCAGGACTGATTGCCAAAGATCCCTGATTGAGATTTTCTTCATTTCTGAACTCAGGCAATTGTTGAATATTCTGAATATCGACTTTGATTCCATCTACTCTTGTCCTGAACATTTTGAGATATGGAGTGCCCGTTGCCAAATAAATACCACTGCTTGCTCTGTTGCTGGTAAAATATAAATAACCTTCATTAACTATAGGCGAATATTCTGCTAAAGGAGTGTTGAGTAACCGATAGTTTTCTACTTCGATGTATGGGAAATAATCTTCGATGGCCTCAATCTTTCCCAAATTGTCGATTTCTCTGTTTAAAAGTTTAAGGTAATTGTCATCTAAGGTTAAGTCTTTGGCTTTGGTAAATGCCTCTTTGGCTTCTTCATATTCCCCTTGGCTTTTCAAACTCTGACCAAGGCGGTAGAATGTATCAAATGTCTCCTCCTCCTCAGCCACTTTTTCATAATATGCCTTTGATTGCTCAATCCGGTTGGTAAGCCGATAACTCTCTGCCACATAAAAATTCGCATCTTTGTTTTCAGGCTCATCTTCCAAAATTTTTGAAAAAGAATTAATGGCAAGCTGATAATCACCGGCCTGAAACTGGTTTTGTCCTTTTTGGTACAAGCTGGTACATGAACTTATCAGGATAACCGTCAAAACCAGAAATACAGCAATTTGCTTCATAGATTTAATTAATGGATTATTCTGTGGGTTTTAAATATAGGACAATTATCAAAATTAATTTGCAAAGTATTTGTTCAGCCAACTTTCTTTTGCACTGATCAGCCATTTGTTTTGAAGATCGGATTTTTTTTGAATCACAGGGTTCAATATTGTAGTGTCCGACTTTAGGGTTCCTTCCTCAACTTTTGATTTGATACCAAACAAAGGACTTACCTCTAAGGAATCCCTATCAATCAAATAGGATACTTTTCCCTGATTGAGCAAGTCTATGGAAAGTTTGTTTTCGATTTCCTTCAACATCCTGACTGAACTATCAATAGAACAACCGCTAGCGCCCAATTGGCTTTCATCAACAGAAAGGATAATCACCTGATCAAAACGGATATCATAAGATGTCGGCATCAATGCTCCATGCGTATTCCATTTTTCGCAAAAATCGGCAAGTACATCCTTGATATATTTTTTCTCATCCGGATTTAACTTTCTGTCCGATTGATAAACCCAAACCCGTGCATGGTCCGGCATCTGATTGAATGGTAAATACATAAGCTGATATTTTATAATTCCTTAAATAAGGAGAATTCAGGCAAATTAGTTCTTCTAACTAACGGAGAAAAGGGTGGATTGGATATATTTCAAAATGATAAATCCGGTAATATTATCATGGTCTTCTTTTCTAGTTTGGATCAAGGCAAATTCCCAGAATTGTCTCCGTTAGGCCAAACCAAGCCATTTGTCAGCTTTTTCTTGTGCCCACTTCCAAAAAGGAATCAATTCAACTCCCCCTATGATATCTTCCTGATCAAATGTGACGATACAGGATTTGATCAGGTTTCCGGCTTTTTTTGCTTCTTCAATTCCTTTGATTTCCCGCTGTAAGTTTTCCTCATCTACTTTCCAACAGACCTGCACAGCAGCTATGATGACTTCATTCCATTTGACCAGAAAATCACATTCCCCTGATGAAGTTTTGAAATAGTATATTTCAGTAAATGATCTACGAAGCTGCAAATACACAAAATTTTCCAATCTCCTGCCCAAGTCCTTGGTGAAAGAGATACTATTGGCTACAGCCAAAGCAGGATCTATGGCATAGATTTTTTTTGGGTTGGCAATTTGTTTTCTGATTGAAGTGGCGTAAAGAGGGATCAGATCGAACAAATAACTCTCTTCCAAATAATCGCAATAGTCTATGACTGTACGGACTGACTTGATCTCCAAAAGCTGTCCCATTCGATTATAACTCAACTCTTTTCCAATATTTGAGCAGAGAAAAACTCCCAATCTCACCAATTGCATTTCATTGAGAATATTTCTTCTTACTGCCACATCCCTTGTGATGATATCTCTCAACAAAGTCCGGAGATATTCAGGATCTTGGTGTTGCAAATATTCAGGAAAACCCCCAAGTTCAAAATATGACTCAAAACTATCCTTCCCCGGAGTCATTTGCTTTAAATCCAGAAATTCCAGGTAACTAAATGGGAAAAGCTCTATCTGCTTATATCTTCCTGTCAAGCGGGTCCCTAATTCCCTACTCAGCATGCTGGCATTTGAACCGGTTATATATAGATGTTTTCCCTTTTCATGCAATGACCTCGCAAAAATCTCCCAACCTTCAACCCATTGCAATTCATCTAAAAGCATGACTTTATAGCCCAACTCTTCTTGTAAATCCTCGAGTTTGGGGAAATCGCTGACATCGAAACTCACCAGTCTTGGATCCTCAAAGTTCAAATACATTCCATCTTCTTGAAAGCTTTTTCTGATCAGCATACTCTTGCCACTTCTTCTTACACCCGTCACGATAATGACCCGCTTATCACCCAAAGGAATGTTGATTTCCCTCTTGATCATTAAATCCGAGACAAAATACCTGCTTTGGTCTGCTATTATTTCCTTTATCGTGTCTTTAGAAACCATCTAAACCATTGATTTACAATGCAAATATAAAAGCTTGTATTAGAAATACAAGTTTTTATGTATTGAGGATAAATGATATTATGTATTTAAAATACAAGCTTTTATAAAGGTTGAAAGTTAAATTTGGGATTAATCCCAAAAATTACCCTTCCAGTAAGTAGAGGGATATAAATTGATTTCCCAAAATTAAATCCCCATATCCTTCGCAAGCATTTCTGCCAGATCATAAACCTTGACATCATGCTCTCTATCCTTATTTTTGACCCCATCCGACATCATGGTCAAGCAAAAAGGGCATCCTACCGCTATGGTAGTTGCACCGGTTGCCAGGGCTTCTTCGGTTCTTTCGATATTGATGTCTTTATTACCGGGCTCGGGTTCTTTGAACATTTGGGCACCTCCTGCACCACAGCAAAGGCCTTTTGTCCGGCATCTTTTCATTTCCACCAATTCCACATCCAAAGCCTTGATGACTTCCCTTGGAGCCTCATACACATTATTGGCCCTACCTAAGAAACAGGAATCGTGAAAAGTGATTTTCTTGCCTTTAAATTCTCCACCACCTTTAAGAACTATTTTACCCTCGTTGATCAATTGCTGAAGAAACTGCGAATGATGAATGACCTCATAATTACCTCCCAGTGCCGGATATTCGTTTTTGATGGTATTGAAGCAATGTGGGCAGGCAGTGACTACTTTTTTCACCTCATAGCCATTCAATACATGGATATTTGCAACGGCCTGCATTTGGAATAGAAATTCATTTCCTGCCCTTCTCGCCGGGTCACCTGTACAAGCTTCTTCCGAGCCCAAAACGGCGAAACTGACCCCAACCTTATTGAGGATTTTCACAAAAGCCTGGGTCACTGTTTTGTAGCGGTCATCAAAAGAACCGGCACAGCCTACCCAGAAAAGAATTTCTGGACTTTCGCCGGAAGCGGCCATATCGGCCATGGTGGGTACTTTGTATGTTGACATCTTAGAATTTTAGATTTTAGATTGTAGATTGAAGCGAGAAGCGGGACTGTCTAAATTCTCGCTTCTCGGTTCTCGCTTCTAATCAATTTCTTCATTTTTTACCTGGTCTGCCCAATTGAATCTGTCGGTTGGTGCGAATTTCCATGGGGAGAAGCTGGTTTCCATATTCTGGAACATGGCATTCCATTGTGCAGGAGAACCGGATTCTTCCATCGCGACATACCTGCGCATCTGTAAGATAATTGAAAGCGGGTCGATATTGATTGGACACGCTTCCACGCAGGCATTGCAGGAAGTACAGGCGTTGATTTCTTCTTTGGTGGTATGGTCTCCCAAAAGCGACTTTCCGTCTTCTAATCCAGGACCTCCGGCATCAAGGCTTTTAACTACTTCTTCTGCCCGATCTCTTACATCCATCATGATTTTTCTTGGGGAGAGTTTTTTGCCTGTGATATTTGCGGGACACTCTGCAGTACATCTTCCACATTCGGTACAACTGAAAGCATTCATAATATTCACCCACGAAAGGTCATTAACGTCCTTTGCTCCAAACCTTGCAATTTCTGCGGGAGGTTCGCTTGAAGCTTCGGTCTGAATACCCAACATCATGTTGACTTCATTGGTGACCTCCTCCATATTTTTCATTTGGCCTTTAGGTTTCAAGTTGGAATACCAAGTATTAGGGAAAGCGAAGAAAATATGTGAATGCTTGGAATAAGTCACATAGATGGCAAATGCCAGGATTCCAACAATGTGGAACCACCATGCAAAACGCTCAATAAATATCAATGTGCCGTCCGAAATCCCCTGGAATATTGGTTGAATCAGACCGCTAAAAAATAGGCCCTGCAATGCAACATAATTTCCCACTCCTCTTTCTGCAAGAATCTGATCAGTGGCATTCATGGTCAGAATAGCAAACATCAAAACTATCTCAATGATCAAAATCAAATTGGCATCCAATGCCGGCCAGCCTTTGAGTTCCTTCATTGCCAACCGGTCAACTCTCATGATATTTCTTCTGATCAAAAAAGCAAAGCAGGATACCAATACTGCGATGGCCAAAAGTTCAAATATGTTCATGGACACATTATATAGACCACCAAGAAACGGTGCGAAAATCCTATGTTGACCGGATATGCCATCAATGATAAACTCCAGCACCTCAAGATTGATGATGATAAAAGCCACATAAATCAACAGGTGCAAGAATGCGGGGCCAAGTCTTTTGAACATTTTTTGTTGACCAAAGGCTACCAATAGCATGGTTTTCCATCGCTTTTCCGGATGGTCATTTCTTGCTTCACCTTTGCCCAGGAATATGTTTCTTCTTAGGTACCTTATCCTTTTTGTTAAGATATAGGCTGCTATGGCGAAAACAAGAAGAAAAACCAATTGCGGTAAAATGCTCATATTGTTTGTTTTATCGTTTTTTGATTGGGTTTATGGTAATTTTTTGTTCAAATGGTTTGCATGAAAGGTTCAAATATCTACCTTTGCATCACTTTATCAGAAACGGTGATATAGCTCAGTTGGTAGAGCATCGGACTGAAAATCCGTGAGTCGGTGGTTCGAGTCCACTTATCACCACAGGCCCCTTTGAAAGAAGGGGCTTTTTTTATGTCTATTACTTTTTTAAGCTCATTTAAACTAGAAATCATCTCACCAAATTTGATGTTGCAAAATAATAAATAGTAGGCATGCATACTATTTATGTCAATAATTTAAAATCAATCTAATCTCTGATTTTTTTTCCAAATTGCTGTAACATTTCCAAAAACCAATCATTACCTACCTGAATGAAGACATTTTTTGAAGCACATATATGGACGCTTAAAAGCAAACTCTACCGTATGGCCTACTTATGGGTAAAGGATAGGGACGTGGCGCAGGATGTGCTGCAAGCTGTTTTTGAAAAAGCCTGGCTAAAAAAAGATGAGCTTCAAAAAATGGAGAACCCAACAGGTTGGATGGTACGAAGTGTCAAAAATGAAAGTCTTCAACACTTCAGACAGATAAAAAGGTTTGAACCTTTGGGAGAAATGGAGATTGAAATTGATAATCCTGAAGTTGAAAACAAGAGCCATGATGTGAGTTTAGTTTTTAGGTTTTTGGATTCCTTGCCTGAAAAGCAAAAGGAGATATTTCAATTGAGAGAGGTGGAGGGATTGACCTATGAAGAGATTGCTGAATATTTGGAGA
>NZ_JBGTCA010000264.1:0-4279 GCF_041749095.1 Aquiflexum sp.
GAGGTGGAACAGGTAGCATTTGATTGGATAGAAACCTGGTACAATCTGCGACGAAGACATACTTTTATCGGCTACAGTAGCCCGGCCGAGTACGAATTGAAATGGGCTGCATAATCTGTCCGGAAAATGGGAGACAGTTCAGCTGCCACAAATTCGATTAAGGAAATAATCAGCAGTACCCCCAAATCCTTACGCGCCTAGGCCAGTTAGAAAAGGATGAGAGAAAGGATCCAGGCACCGAAAGCTGACCTGTCTGCTGGAGCGGAATGGGACATTTTGGTAGACAAACCAGAAAGGGGTGTTATTATTGAAGTACTGTGCTCAATTACACCGGAACCAGGCGTCCCAATGGTGTCAGCCAAGAAAATATCCAAGAGAAGGATAGCAGGGGGGATAACCGATTTCCCGTTATTTTGGGAAATCGGGCTAAAACCTATGAAATGAGGATAATTTGAGTGCTATCGGTATTAGATATTAGAATTATCCACGATATCCTGTTTCTGCACAACAAGTTGTTATGCGGGCCAAAATTAACAGCTATAGAAGCGTTTGGATTCGAACCAAAAATTCTATTAAATCAGAAATTTAAGACAGAAAAAATTTCAAAAATATTTATACAAATGGGCAAATGACCATAAATCGGGCTAAAATTGCCAATTCACCCACTTGACTGTACATACAAAGTACATATATTATTAAAATGAAGCCCCTAAAATGGAATCTCGGAAAAAATTTGAAATTAAAACTTGAACGAGGGGTTGGATTCGAAATGGTAGCAGACGCTATAGAAAGAAATGCATTTGACGTGGCCAAGGTAAAAAGCAAAAACCATCCCGGTCAAATGTGTTTTCTTGTACGACTACGCAAGAAAAAGTGGGTAGTTCCATTTCGAGAAGGTCGAGATTCCATTTATTTATTCACCATTTATGAGAGTGACTGATATGAAGCTGACTAAATTCGAGAAAGAGTTAAATGAGGCTATAAAAAAAGGTGATTTTGAAATTTTGAAATTATCAAAAAAAAGCCGAGACAATTATAGAGAGGCAGCAAAAGCTGCGTTGTCCAAGAACAAAAGTATTACCATTCGAATCAATGAAAAGGATTTGAACACCCTTAAAAATATTGCCGTTAAATCTGGGAAACGGTATCAAACCTATATTGGAGACCTTTTGCACGAGCATGTAGTAAAGCGAAGTAAGGTTGCATAAGCCCACTATAAATCCTCGCATCGATTTAAATGCAGTGGTTTACCGCATAACAACCGGGTCTCTTTATACGAGTTTCGTCAAGCCCCTTTTATTTTTTCCGAAATAACCCGGATATTTCCACAGGATTTTGAACGGTCAATACTCTCTTTTCGGGCGTCCCGCAGGCACCTTTTATTCTTTAACGAACCTGTTCAAAAAACCTGCATCCAGTGACATGAAATATCGATCCGGAAGTCTCTTACGAGCCTCTACTCAGTTGCGGTCATCTGGATGCAGGCCATGGAAATTTCCCGTCTTAGACTAATTCTCTATATCAAGCAACCTGCTTAAACTGCGATTCACATTGACTCAGCCGACCGGGGTCGAAGGCAATGCATTTTATTCCCAAGGCAAAAAATGTCCGCAAAAGCTTTCGCTCTACCGCGGCCAATATTTTGCTCCCCACCATCCCTTTGGCTTTTTTGGCATGATAATAAGGTCCATAGGCTGCCTTTTTCTTAACCATGCCAAAGCTTGTTTCACCTAAAACTCGGCGAAGGGTTGATCGTCCCTTTTTACTTATATGGACTTCCCCGGTATATTGTCCGCTTTTTCTTTCCCGTAGATTTAAGCCGGCGAATCGAAGGAGTCTATTGGCATCTGGAAAATCCGCAAGAGGTCCAGTTTCCCCCAGTAGTCTGGCAATGCGGAAAGCGCTTAAAAACCCAGGGCTGACATGCGGTACCTTCTCTCCGGCTTCTACCAGCTGATTATAAAGCCCCTCCATCTTTTCATGAATCTCCTGCAGACGCTTTTCAGCTATTTCTTTCCTTGCCCATAACCCTTCCAGACGATATTCCATTGCTTCCTGATACCCTTCTTCAAGGTACAATAGGCAGGAACTTTTGGCGTTATCCCACAGTTTATGCAGTGTTTCCCAGCGGACACCGGGTACCTGTTTGCGCATGGATTTTTCAAAACGAAGCTGTCCAGCGGCAAGGATTTTTACGGGATTAAATCGGAATAATTCAAAGAGCGCTTGTCCCGTTTTCTGGTAAAGGAATTGGGATGTAAATTCCAGGTCACAGAAAAGACGGGCAATAATGGGGTGGCATTGACCTTTGATGGAAGTGAGGTGAGTGCGCTCCTCATCATAGGCTCGGTTGAACTCACGAAGGGCCAGATAGGGACCACTCAAAGAACGGTGCCTAAGAACCTTATCCAGTCTGGAAAGCATGTGAATCACCCGAGGATCTTTGGTATCGGTTTTACCGGCGTCGTTGTTTTCCACCACCTTAAGTTTATGAACACTTTCTCCACTCACATAGGCGGTAAAATGTCCCTTTTGCCGGGCAAGCCGAAGTAGTTTTTCAGAATAGGCGCCCGTCGATTCACATGTGATGAAAAGGCTGTCAAAGCCGTTTATTTGAGCCAACCGCCCTAGTTCCTCGAGACACCTCAGAATGGCTGGGGGTTTATTGGGAATTCGGCTGGAAGTGGCTTGAAATGTAGCTTGAAGCGCGTGGGGTACCTCGAAATAGAGGTCCAGGCTGGATTTTCCCACATCAAAGGCAACATGAAGGGCGTTTCTGGAATTAACTTTAAGTGAAAGTGTTTTTGTGATCATGGGTGGGCCCCGTTCTATAGGTGAAAGGTGGTTGCAAACCCAAAATCTAGCAGGATTGGGGCTCACACCATTAACGAACTTAAGGCTATTAGAATATCGAACTGTCTGCGCGCGGCCAGCACGAGATTTGCAAACAGCCTCGGGGCAATTCCCTGGAGCAAATCCCGTGCTGGTTCCCTCCGGCCTCGTCCCAAGGGCCGAGGCCTGCGGCCGTGCTCGCAGCTCACCCGGGCGTTATGCGGGCGGGGTTCATCACGCACAGTGCACAATGATACCGGGGTAGAAGATTGAAGCCATTTGCTTGGACACTAACGATTCACGTTCTCTTTAAGAAAGACATATGAATATTTTTAATTATAAATTTATATCCTATTTGTGCATACCTGGAGCCTTACTATTTATTGGGTGCGCAAATGTAACTACAAACACACATGTATATAAGGCAAAACAAGAAAAGATCGTTGATGCTATAGAAGTAGTGGGCTCAAAGATTCAAGCCAAAAAAGAAATCGAAATTGATTCCATTCCTACTTATAGAAAGTGGGAAGGAAATCAAATGAATTTTCTATACAGAATGCATCCTGTTAGCATTTCATCTGATTCAACACAAATGAAAGTTACCACTGTAGGACTTTTTAAAATTGGAAACCAAAATCTTAATGTAGCTCTTACTTCTTTTGTAAATCAAGAACTTGGTGTGACTGACCCTGATAAAAATCCTAGCGATTTTTATCTTCCATCCACAAAGTCAAAAAAAGAAATGTGGAAAAGAAATATGATAAGTATAGGGTATGCAAATTATTATTCAAAAAAGAATAATCCATTTCTAAATCAGAAAGACCTAAAAGTTGGGGCGATGTTTTTGGGTATACTGGAAGGATTGCATCTGTTTCCAGTTATTGCTGGCTCATTCATTGGTGAAGGGCGAGAAGATAGAATCGCAATTCCTATAATCGGTATCGTGGGAATAGTCGCCTGGAAATTTCTTGTGCCTTTAATGGAAAATTTGGAGGCAATTGAAGATCATAATGAATTAGTTAATTCCGGATATAAATATCCAATAGAAATAGATAATCAAAAAGGCTCTTTCCACTCACGGAATCAGAATAAAAGCAAAACAAATTAATACGGAGTCATTAACTATATAAATGAAAAGCACCTCCAGTACCAGCAGCCGCATAACAACCGGGTCTGGCCTAATTTGCCCGTCATGTCCGCTGCTTACGCATCGGCCGCGCCGGCACCGGCACCCATTGCGATAATGTAGGTTTTGTTTCGCAAAAATGAGGAGGCTCCTCAGTCTGATTAGATTTGAAGTTACCAGACTTTAACCCTAGTTCAGAAAGAGGAGCACATGGAAAATATAATCCAAATCAACCAGGACCAAATCCGGAATCAGCTGGGCGAATTGGTTCGTGGTACAGTCGAGGATACCTTGAATACCCTTCTTGATGCCGAAGCCGAG
>NZ_JBGTCA010000265.1:0-17971 GCF_041749095.1 Aquiflexum sp.
TTGGTGATTACTTCTGCTTTAGTCACTGTATGATGAATTTAAATTATTTTCTAATAAGCTTAACGACCTATTAACCAACTGTTTTTGGGACTGCAAATTTACAGGAAGCATTTCAATATAAAAACAAAATGTTCAAAATTAGATTGAATTGTTTAACATTGCCTTAATACATTAACAGTTGCCATTTTGAATAACGAAGTTTTTGTCCATAGATTGTTGGAGTGGTACCCCCTAAATAAACGGGATTTGCCTTGGCGAAACACCCATAACCCATATATCATTTGGTTGTCTGAAATTATTTTACAGCAAACGCGGGTTGCCCAAGGACTCCCATATTTTGAAAATTTCCTAAAAAATTATCCAAATGTTAATGAATTGGCAAATGCACCGTCTGAAGAGGTGATGCGACTTTGGCAGGGATTGGGTTATTATAGCCGTGCAAGAAACCTCCATCAGTGCGCCAAAGACATAGTGGAGAAATATAATGGGGACTTTCCCAATAATTATAAAGACTTATTGAAACTGAAAGGTGTTGGAAGCTATACCGCCGCGGCAATTGCATCTTTTGCATTTGAAGAAAAAGTCGCAGTTGTGGACGGAAATGTTTTCCGGGTTTTGAGCAGGTATTTTGGAATCGCAACAGATATAGCAGGTGGTGCCGGAAAAAAGGAATTTGAAAATCTGGCCAATAAAATCATCCCACACGATAATCCCGGAGAGTACAACCAGGCCATCATGGAGTTTGGTGCCTTACAATGTGTTCCCAAAAATCCGGATTGTGAAAATTGTCCTTTAAAATCAGGTTGTTTTGCCCACAATAATCAGATGGTGGAAAATCTACCGGTAAAGATCAAAAAACTGAAAATTAAAGATCGGCATTTCCAGTACTACTATATTATATGTGGCAACGATTTGATCATTAAAAAAAGAGGAGAAGGGGATATCTGGCAAGGTCTATATGATTTTCCTATGGAAGAATCCGATAAAAAATTCCCTTCCGATCCTGATAATTTTCAGTGGATAAAAGATCTGAAAGGTTTTGTGACAAGCATTGTCAATGATTCTGAAAATACCTACAAACATATACTTACCCATCAAAGAATTTTTGCAAACTTTGTAAAGATCAATTTAAATGATGGTTTCCGTCAGGAACTTAAAAATTGGGCCGATAGGAAAGGCTTTCAATTGGTGAGTGAAGATAATTTTGAAAATCTTGCAAAACCTAAATTGATTTCCAGGTTTTTGAACGATGAAAAATAATCTTTAAATTTATACAGTAACTTTTTGTTAAACCTTTAAACAAACACAATTATGGCCGGAGTAAACAAAGTAATTTTATTGGGCAATTTGGGGGCAGACCCCGAAGTGAAACATTTGGAAGGGGATAAAGTTGTTGCAAACCTAAGATTGGCAACTACTGAAGCCTACAAAGACAAGACAGGCAACCGTGTCGAAAACACAGAATGGCATGACTTAGAACTATGGGATGGACAGGCAAAGATTGCCGAACAATATCTTAAGAAGGGAATGCAACTCTATGTCGAAGGTAAAATCAAATCCGATACTTGGCAGGATGAGCAGGGAAATAATAAAAAAAGAATCAAGATAAGGGTGCTCAGCTTTACAATGCTGGGAGGAAAACCTGATGGTGGTTCTCCATCTGGAAATAGTGGCAATTATTCCAATACTACTTCTTCAAGTTCCACACCTCAGGTAACAGAGGCCTCTGTTGAAGATGATGATTTACCCTTCTGATTCAAATAGTTGAAGATTTGAGCCGGAATTTATTAATTTTGCAACAATCATGTTAATAAATTAATGGACGACCCATACCCGAGTCTTTTATTGCTGGCTGAAACCAGTCCGGTTTCAGCCAGCTATCTCTTGATAAATGCAGTTATTTTTATCCTGTTATTGATTTCTTCTGGTTTGGTTTCCGGTTCGGAAGTAGCATTTTTCTCATTGAATTCAGATGATCTCTCTTCAATGGATGAAAAATCCGATAAAAGAGTCACCAAAGCCATACATCTGGTAGAGTCACCAAAAAATCTTTTAAGTACTGTACTGATCCTGAACAACCTGATCAATATCGGGATTGTAACCTTGACCACATTTTTATCATGGAATATATTTGGGTTGGGAGCCACAGGTATTGTCATCATTTTGGTCCAAACAATAGGTGTCACTTTTGCTATTGTCTTTTTTGGTGAGATTGTGCCAAAGGTTTATGCCACCAAAGCAAAAGTTGAATTTTCATTATTAATGGCGCCTTCCATTTATTTCTTTTCTATCATACTCAAGCCAATTACTGTTTTTCTGATGTCAATGAGCAATTTCATCGAAAAAAGAATTGAGAAAAAAGGCTATTCCTTGTCTGTTGATGAACTAAATCAAGCCTTGGAAATCACCGGAGAAGACACTTCTGAAGAGGAGAAAGACATTCTTAAGGGCATTGTGAATTTTGGAACTTTGTCCGTAAAGCAGGTGATGCAGTCTAGGATGGATATTACAGCATTGGAAATAGAAACAGATTTCCATGAACTGATGGATAAAATCAATAAAAGCGGCTATTCCAGGATTCCGGTTTTCAGGGAGACTATTGATAGCATTGAAGGAATTCTCTACATCAAAGACCTCCTGCCACATGTAGATAAAGATGAGGATTTTGAATGGTCAAATCTAATCCGGAAAGGTTTCTTTGTACCGGAAAACAAAAAAGTGGATTCCTTGCTCAAAGACTTTCAAAAAAAGCGGGTCCATATGGCCATCGTTGTGGATGAATATGGAGGCACTTCAGGTCTAGTCACCCTAGAGGATCTCATTGAGGAGATCATTGGGGAAATCAATGATGAATTTGATGATGCAGAGGATTATTACTTCAAAGAACTAGATCAGAACACCTATATCTTTGAAGGAAAAATCTCTCTGAATGATTTTTGCAAAAAACTCGATCTGGATACACAGATTTTTGATGAGGTCAAGGGGGAAAGCGAATCACTGGGAGGTTTATTGTTGGAACTAAATTCCAATTTGCCCAAGAACGGCTCAAAGATATATTTTGAATCATTCGAATTCACAATTTTAGCTGTAGATACCAAAAGAATCAAAAAGGTTAAAGTACATCTAAGTTCAGGTGAAAAAGAAATGGAAGGCCATAACCTTGACTAAAGTTTCCTAAACCACGAATATTGTTTTTCGGAAATTCACGAAATAACTTAATTTAGTTATTTAAGGACAACAATTCTTTTGGGTATAAATTGATAAAGAACCATATAAAAATTTGAAATTTTTTTTAAGATTTTTGTAAAGAACCTCAATTTTAAAAATCAAAGTAAAATATCCATTTATAGGTTATTTTTAAAACCTATTTTTCCAAAAAATACATAAATTGATTATTTAGAGCTGATCAATTTTACCTAATATGATTTTTTATTAATGATAAAATAGAGTTCAATTATATATAAACTATTTATTACAAAGCCACTTTCATTGCATCAATTTTAATAAAAAGAAAATTTTTTGTAATTTTTGCAACTCAAATTACTAAACCTATTAAATAAATGATGATAAATCAAGGACTTTATCGTGACACTTTCGAACACGATTCCTGTGGGATTGGGGCTGTAGTGAATGCAAAAGGCATTAAAAGTCATGAGACCATCAGCGATGCACTCTTTATGCTGGGCAATATGGAGCATCGTGGCGGCCGTGGCAGTGATCCGAAAACAGGAGATGGGGCAGGAATCCAGATACAGATTCCACATCCCTTTCTAAAGGAAGTTACTTCTAGGGCAGGATTTCAAATCCCTAAAGAAGGCAGTTATGGTGTCGGGATGACTTTTTTCCCAAAAAACAAACAACTGTATAAAAAATCTAAAGAGCTACTTAATAAAATCATAGCAGAATCAGGATTCAACCTATTAGGATATAGGGAAGTGCCTGTAGATGAAACAGTGCCCGGCTCAGGTGCACTTGAAGTCATGCCTAATATTGAAATGGTTTTTGTAAGCCATCAAGAAGGACTAAAGGAGATTGATCTCGAACGGAAGTTATATGTCTTGAGAAACTATGCCTCAAGAACTATCAATAAAGAAGTGCCCGGAGTGAATTCCTCTTTTTACTTTGCCAGTTTCTCTTCATATACCTTAATATATAAAGGGCAATTACGGACAGATCAGGTTTTGCCGTTTTACAAGGATTTGCAAAACAATAAAATAACTTCCGGACTTGCCATCATACATTCCAGGTTTTCTACCAATACTTTCCCAAATTGGAGATTGGCGCAGCCGTTCAGATACCTCTCACACAACGGTGAAATCAACACCATCAGAGGCAATCTCAATAAAATGAAGTCAAAAGAGACTTTGATGAGGACTGTAAATTTCACCGATGAAGAATTGGCCAAATTGATGCCAATTACCAACAAGCAATATTCAGATTCAGCTAATTTAGATGCCATGGTTGAATTGCTGACCTTGAGTGGGAGATCTTTGCCCCATGTCATGATGATGATGGTGCCTGAAGCTTGGCAGGACAATCAAATGATGGACAAAGACAGAAAAGCATTCTATAAGTTTCATGCCTCTTTGATGGAAGCTTGGGATGGACCTGCCGCCCTATTGTTTACAGATGGCAAATCCGTAGGAGCAACTTTGGACAGGAACGGATTAAGGCCACTGCGCTATTTTATCACAAATGATGACAGATTGATCCTTTCTTCTGAAGCCGGTGCTTTACCTATCAGGGAAGCTACAATCACCCAGAAAGGTCGAATAAGTCCTGGCCGAATGTTATTGGCTGATCTCCAAAAGGGAAAAATCTTCTTTGATGACGAGATTAAGGCTAAAATATGTGATAATAAGCCGTATGATAAATGGGTAAGAGAGGAGAGATTAAAACTGCGCCTGATGCCTGACCCGGAAAAACTGGAAAATCCTTATTCTACCGAGGATATCAAAAAGAGGCAAACGGTTTTTGGATATACCTCCGAAGAAATCAAGGTGGTGCTATCGCCAATGGGAGAATCCGGCTATGAGGCAATAGGCTCCATGGGTGCTGACACACCTTTGGCGGTATTATCCAAGCAAAGCCAACATATCTCAAATTACTTCAAACAACTTTTTGCACAGGTAAGTAATCCTCCAATCGACCCTATTAGGGAAAGACTTGTGATGTCTTTGTTTACCAGAATCGGAGAAAGCCATAACATATTGGCGGAAAGTCCCAGACATTCAAGACAGATTCATATTTCCCAACCGGTATTGTTGAACCATGATCTGGAGAAAATCAAAAACCTGGAAGATGAAGGGTACAGGTCAGTTACCTTATATGCTCATTTTGAAGCTAATCACAAACCCGGAAGTTTGCTTGAATCCTTGAACCAATTATGTAAGGAAGCAGAAGGTTCAATTTATGCCGGCAAAAATGTGATTATCATTTCAGATAGAAAAAGCTCTGAATCAAAAGCTCCAATACCATCACTTTTGGCTATTGGTGCCGTACACCATCATTTGGTCAAAAAGAAATTAAGAACACGGGCAGGACTGGTTGTTGAAGCCGGTGATATCAGAGAAGCCCATCATTTTGCAACAATCATTGGATATGGTGCTTCTGCAATCAATCCATATTTAGCATTGGAATCTCTGTTACATCTCAACGAAAAAGGTGCTTTTGGTAAAGAACTGAGTCAAAAACAACTGTTCCAAAATTATCAGGCTGCCATTGGCAAAGGCTTGTTGAAAGTCTTGTCAAAAATGGGGATCAGTACCCTACAGTCTTATCAAGGTGCACAGATTTTCGAAGCAATAGGGCTGGGACCGGAGGTAATTGACAGATGCTTTAGAGGAACAGTCAGCAGAATCAGTGGAATTTCATTTGACGAACTTGCCGAAGAGGTATTGATCAGGCATCACGCTGCCTACAATACTGAAAGCCCACTTTTGGAAACAGGTGGTGTATATCAATGGAAAAGAAGAGGGGAAAAACATTTATTTAATCCTGAAACCATCCATTTATTACAAAAATCAACCCAGCTCAACGACTATGACTTGTATAAAAAGTTTGCCCGGAAAATCAATGAGCAGACCAAAGATGCCCTGACATTAAGAGGTCTTTTTGAATTCAAAAAGAGAATATCCATTCCATTGGAAGAAGTAGAGCCAGTTGAGTCGATTATGAAGCGGTTTGCTACCGGAGCAATGTCTTTTGGATCAATATCACATGAGGCGCACAGTACTTTGGCCATTGCCATGAACCGTATCGGGGCTAAAAGCAACAGTGGTGAAGGAGGTGAAGATGAAATCCGCTATGAAAGAAAAGAAAATGGGGATTGGGAAAGATCCGCTATCAAACAGGTAGCTTCAGGCCGGTTTGGTGTGACGAGTAATTATCTCACCAATGCAGTGGAATTGCAGATCAAAATGGCCCAAGGTGCAAAACCCGGAGAAGGCGGACAGCTACCTGGGCATAAAGTTGATGATTGGATCGGTAGGGTCAGACACTCAACACCCGGAGTTGGATTGATTTCTCCTCCTCCACACCATGATATTTATTCCATAGAAGACCTTGCACAGCTGATTTATGATCTGAAAAACGCAAACAGAAAAGCAAGAATCAATGTGAAGTTGGTCTCTCAAGCGGGAGTAGGTACAGTTGCAGCAGGTGTAGCCAAAGCACAATCGGATGTCATCCTGATATCAGGTGCCGATGGGGGTACAGGTGCATCGCCCCTAAGCTCAATTAGACATGCGGGATTACCTTGGGAACTTGGTTTATCAGAAGCGCATCAGACATTGGTCAAAAACAACCTGAGAAGCAGGGTAGTCCTTCAAACAGATGGACAACTTAGAACGGGTAGGGATATTGCGATCGCCACTTTATTAGGAGCTGAGGAATGGGGCATTTCTACAGGAGCATTGGTAGTGGAAGGCTGTATCATGATGAGAAAATGTCACCTGAACACCTGTCCTGTCGGAATAGCTACCCAAAACCCTGAGCTCAGAAAACTATTTACAGGAAATCCGGACCATGTAGTCAATTACTTTATGTTCCTGGCCCAAGACCTAAGAGAAATCATGGCTTCGCTTGGATTTTACAACATTGACGAGATGGTAGGACAGAGCGACGTACTCAAGGCCACCGGAAATATGAACCATTGGAAATGGGACAAGGTTGATCTGAGCCCAATATTCCATAAAGTCGAAGTTCCTGACCATGTAGGTATCCACAAGCAAATAGATCAGGAATTTGAACTGAAAGAAGTCCTTGACAGGAAACTCATCAAGGAAGCAATTCCTTCTTTGGAACAGGCCAACCATGTAAGTGGAAGCTTTAAAATCAAAAATACTGATAGAACAGTCGGGGCCATGTTATCCAATGAAATCTCCAAAATTTATGGCAGTCCCGGACTTCCGGAAGATACCATACAATATAAATTCGTCGGTTCGGCCGGTCAGACCTTTGGAGGATTCCTTTCTAAGGGAGTCACCTTCGAACTGGAAGGCGAATCAAACGACTATTTCGGTAAGGGACTTTCCGGTGGAAAATTGATTATATACCCAAGTAGAAATTCAACTTTTGTTCCTCACGAGAACATCATCATCGGCAATGTTGCATTTTATGGAGGGACCTCTGGCCAAGCCTTTATCAATGGTAAAGGTGGTGAAAGGTTCTGTGTGAGAAATTCAGGTGTGAAGGCTGTGGTAGAAGGCATCGGGGACCATGGATGTGAATATATGACAGGAGGCCTTGTCATCAACTTGGGTGAAATAGGAAGAAACTTTGCCGCAGGAATGAGCGGGGGAATTGCCTATATCCTTAAAGACTATATTTTTCTGATCAATCAGGAAATGGTGGATCTGGATCCGTTGAATGAAGACGATTTTGTCACGATCAAAGAACATCTGAAAGAACACATGCAATTGACCAATAGCCAATTGGCAAGTGAATACCTGGAAAATTGGGATGAGTACCGAGGACGGTTTATCAAAGTCATTCCAAGGGATTACAAAGAAGTATTGAGAAAAAAAGCATTGGAAAACACAACAACATTAGTGTAAGATGGGAGCAAAAGAAGGATTTATATTATTCAAAAGAGAACTGCCCGAAACAAGGAGTCCTGAAGATAGAATCAACGATTACAAAGAAATATATAAGCCATTTGAAGGAGAAAAACTCAATCAACAGGCTGCAAGGTGTATGGATTGTGGAATTCCCTTCTGCCATCAAGGATGTCCGCTTGGCAATGTGATCCCGGATTTCAACGATGCAGTTTACCGAAATGAATGGGAAGAAGCTTTTCACATTTTAAGGAGCACTAACAATTTTCCTGAATTCACGGGAAGGATCTGCCCTGCTCCATGCGAAACATCTTGTGTTTTGGGAATCAACAAAGACCCTGTTGCTATTGAACTGATTGAGAAAAATATTGCTGAAAAAGCCTATGAAATGGGATTGGTGGTTCCAAAACCACCAAAATTCAGAACAGGCAAAACCGTTGCGGTAATAGGTTCCGGGCCTGCTGGCCTGGCTGCCGCAGATCAGCTTAATCTGGCGGGTCATGAAGTGACGGTTTTTGAAAAAGACCATAAGGTAGGCGGACTTTTACGCTATGGCATCCCCGACTTCAAACTGGAAAAATGGGTGATTGACAGAAGGGTAGATGTGATGGAAAAAGAAGGCGTCATATTCAGTACCAATACTGACGTTGGGTTCAATATCAAAGCAGACAATATTATTAGGAATTTTGATGCTGTGATTTTGGCAACAGGTGCACAGCAACCCCGTGAACTTAAAATAAAAGGCGCCGATTTAAAAGGAATCCATTTTGCAATGGAGTTTTTAGGAAAACAGAATCAGGTTATCAGTGACGAACTACCGGAAAATCCTATCGCAGCTGAAGGCAAGCATGTTATAGTCATAGGCGGGGGTGATACAGGTTCAGATTGTATTGGAACCTCCAATAGGCATGGCGCTGCTTCAATTACCCAATTGGAGTTGTTACCAAAGCCTCCAAAACAAAGAACTGTTCTCAATCCATGGCCTGAATGGCCTATGACCTTGAAAACCTCAAGCTCTCATGAAGAAGGAGCTGACAGGGTTTTTTCTATTCTGACCAAAGAATTTATCGGCAACGAAAAAGGAGAAGTCACAGGCTTGGTTTTGGTGGACTTAGAATGGAAAGAAGAAAATGGCAGAATGCAGTTTGTGGAAGTTCCGAAGACGCAAAGGACATTGCCATGTGATCTGGCATTTTTGGCCATTGGTTATACTGGACCTGCCCAAAATGGGTTATTGGAAGCTTTTGGAGTACAGACCATGGAAAACAGTCTGCCCAAATCCAAAGAATATCAAAGTACAAATAAGAAAGTTTTTTTAGCAGGGGATATGCGGAGGGGCCAATCCCTCGTGGTTTGGGCTATTTCTGAAGGGAGGGAGGCGGCAGTCCGTGTGGATGAATACCTTCAGGGCAATTCATTTCTGCCACGAAGAGACGAGGGATATTATGAAGTGGAAGAAGAAATGCTCACCGATTAAAAGAAAGCAATAAGCCTAAGATAAAGAGTAAGCGTAATAGTAAGTTTAGTTTATTGAGAAGCTGTTTCCTGTTTTGGGAAGATTTTCAGCAAAAAAAGAGCAGGTCATTGACCTGCTCTTTTATTTTCAAATTTAACCAATCTTTATCTATGATTTCTATTTAGATCCTGAAGGACCAGTTCCTCTACTACCTCTATTGCCGCCTTTTCTGTGTATAGACCTCTTTCTTTCATTATCACGGCTACGCATTTGTTGTCCCTTTTCTCTATTGGATTCTTTCAGTTCCGACCATTTGGCCTTTTGTTCAGGTGTCAGGACTGCTTCGATCTGCTCATTCTGGGCTTTCATCGATTGCTGCATTTCAGCTCTTTTGGTCTCCCTTTCCGCCCTCATTGCTTCCATTTCTGTCTGCCTTTTTTGCGCATTTTCCAGATTGATCTTGTAGATCTGTTCTTTTTGTGCTTCAGTCAGTTCCAATTGTTCCGAGATGCGTTCTGTTATTCTTTCCGCTCGTTGTTCCGGAGTGGAGGCTTCTCTTTGTGGTCCTCTTTGTGCAAATGCCGTGGCATAAGTCAAAGTGAAAACTGTGGCGATCAATATGATCTTTTTCATGGTTTTGTCATTTAAAATGTGTTCGTTCACTTTTATTTTTCAGCCGATGGATTTATGAATTTTCCCGGGGATTCATCTTTTCCTTGCTGTGTTATTGTCGGTTAGACCAAGTCTCTGATAGAAGGTTTAAGTCAACCATGCAATTAAAATGTTAATGAATCTTAAAATAATGATGGCGACTTTAACCAATATTGTTTAAATATGACAATGGAAAAATTTTACTACTTCGGTTATGCCAGCAACATGCACAAATCCACTTTGGATAGTTGTCTTAAATTTAAAGCTGATAAAATTGCGGTTGGGGTGCTTCCTCACTTTGGGTTTAGATTCAACCATTTGAATCAGGATGGTACCGCAAGGGCCAATATTGTTCCAAGTCAAAATGAATCTGTATATGGGGTGATTTATGAAATCTCCGGAGAGAATTTTGACCATTTCCTGACCTCAGAACCTGGGTATGATTTTGTAAAAAAAGAAATTCATTTAAAAAACGGGAAGCTTGAAGCCTACACCTTTATTTCTACCAAAACAGAAAACGGATTATTTCCATATAAAGAGTATTGGCAGACCATTGTTCTTGGAGGGAAGGAAAATGGACTGCCAAATGGCTATCTGGCTCAGATCATAAATCGAGTAGGAAAAGTTTGATCGACAAAAATCAATCCTCATAGTCTTTTTCTTCCAGCATCCACTGCCTTTTAAATTCTTTGACATACCGGGGTCGGATCAAAAGCCTCAGACTGGGATCAAAGGACAGGTACTTCCATGACCAGGTCAGAAAAATCATGAGTTTATTTTTCACACCAAGAATAGCCATCAGGTGGACAAATAACCAAACAAACCAAGCAAAAAAACCATGAAAACTGACAAAGGGCAAATCCACAACAGCCATGGACTTACCCACAGTAGCCATAGACCCGAGGTCTTTGTACCGGAATGGTTTCCATTCTTTATTTTTTAATTCACCTTTGAAATTTTTAGCAAGATTGGCAGCCTGTTGGATCGCTACTTGGGCCACTTGGGGATGACCTTGCGGATATTTTTCTTCTGTTTGCAAACATTGGTCTCCCAGAACAAAAATATCTTTTTCCTGAAATAACCGATTGAATTCATCTACCAAAAGCCTACCGTTCGGTGCTCTTTGCTCTTCTTCCACACCTATCAGAGAATTGGCCTTTATCCCCGCTGCCCATAATAATGTCAGGGTGTTGATAGGTTCTTTGCCTTTTAACTTCACGGTAAGACCATCATAATCCTCCACCATTGTATTGAGCATGACTTCCACGCCTAAGTTCTGTAGATATTCCAGTGCCTTCTCTCTTGATTTAGGAAACAATCCGCTCAAAAGTGAGCCCCCGGCCTCAATCAAAATCACCCTCATGTTCTTGAAACTAAGCTGGGGATAATCCCTGGGTAGGACTTTGTTCCTTAGTTCTGCAATTGAGCCTGCAAGTTCCACTCCAGTAGCTCCACCTCCTACAATAACCACATTCATAATCGGTTTTCTCTCTTCCTCACTTTCTACGTTGACTGCCCTTTCATAATTTGAAATGATTTTATTCCTTATATAGAGTGCCTCTGAGGTGGATTTCATTGGGGCACTGAATTTTTGAATATTGGCATTTCCAAAATAATTGGTATTTGCCCCTAGGGATAAAACAAGGTAATCATAAGAAATTGAGCCCAAGTTGGTATAAACATGCTTTGTTTTCTTATCCACTTCCTTTACTACTGCCATTCTGAAAACAATATTATCAGTTTTGTGAAAAAGTCTTCGCAGCGGAAAAGAAACCGCACTTGGGGATAGTGCTGCAGTTGCCACCTGATACAGCAAAGGCTGAAACATGTGATAATTGTTTTTATCCAAAATAACTACCTGCAACTTGGTATGTGCAAGTTTCTGTGCCAATTTCAGACCGGCAAAGCCTGCTCCCACAATCACAATTCTTTTATAGGTTGGTTTGGGAATGTTTGGTATCGCTGGGATTTCGGAAACTGTCATTCTAAAAATTCTTTTAAATTAAAACTATCGTAAAACTATAAATTTTTAATAGACCTTGGGCTTTTATAGTAGAATTGTTTGGATTGAAAACAGTTCATTTTAGGCGATATGAAAAGATTTATTAATTTTACCCACCTGTAAATAATAATAGCAATGGGAAGAGCTTTTGAATTCCGAAAAGAAAGAAAATTTAAGCGTTGGAGCCAAATGTCAAAGGTCTTTACAAGACTGGGCAAAGAAATAGTCATGGCTGTCAAGACCGGTGGACCTGACCCTTCAAACAACTCCAGACTGAGAACCCTTATTCAGAATGCCAAAGGTGCTTCCATGCCAAAAGACAGAATCGAAGCTGCAATAAAAAGGGCTTCAAATAAGGACGAAAAAGACTACGAAGAAATCGTTTATGAGGGATATGGCCCTTATGGTGTTGCGGTCATCATTGAAACCTCAACAGACAATATTAATAGAACAGTAGCCAACATCAGAAGTTATTTTACCAAATCCGGCGGTTCTTTGGGCACTTCCGGCTCTGTAAGTTTTATGTTTGACAAAAAGGCGGTTTTTCGGTTTGCCCAAGGAGACCTGGATATGGAAGAACTGGAACTTGAGCTTATTGACCATGGGCTTGATGAGATTGATGAAAATGAAGGTGAAATTTTTGTTTATACCGCCTTTGAAGACTTCGGAAAAATGCAGAGTGCCCTGGAGGAAAAGCACATAGAAATCATCAATGCTGATTTCCAGTGGTTCCCTGCCACAACAGTGGAACTTTCCGAAGAACATGAAGAAGAAATCAATAAATTAATCGAAAAACTTGAGGAAGACGATGATGTCAATCAGGTCTTTACTAATGTTGCATAATTATTTCCAATCAAACCTATATAAAGATTTGTTTATCTTTACATGTGTTTATCGTTAACCACATATCATGACTTTTCCCAAGCGAAAGAATATTAAAGACCAAGAGCGTCAGAATTTAGTAATTGTAGGCAGCAGAAATCCAGTAAAAATCAGATGTACCGAATCAGCATTCCATCAGATGTTTGAGGGAGCGTATTTAGTGGAAGGATTGAACGTTTCTTCGGACATCGATGCCCAGCCAACCGGAGATGAACAGACGCTAAAAGGTGCAATGAACAGAGCAAAAAATTCCAAAGCCATATTCCCGGAGGCCGATTTCTGGGTGGGTGTTGAAGGTGGTGTAGAGGATTTCAATGGAGAAATGATGGCTTTTGCCTGGGCTGTTGTCCTTGACAGGGATGGAAAAATAGGCAAGGCAAAGACTTCTGTTTTTTTTCTCCCTCAGGAAGTGGCAAAATTGGTGCGTAAAGGCATGGAATTAGGAGAGGCCGATGATAAATTTTTTCAAACAGAAAACTCAAAAGAAGGTGATGGTGCTGTAGGGATTCTTACCAATGGTGTCCTTGACAGAAAAAACTATTACCAGCAAGCTGTAATTTTAGCTTTGATTCCTTTTGTGAATCCAAATATCTATTAATCAAATGATCAAGGATGGATTGGATAAAAAAGAAGCAATGAACATCTTCATGAAAAGAGTGATGGGTTCCATTGACAAATAATACAGTGAGCGGAGAGTGGTTTATCATCCAATAAATCTTTTTGAGCCCTTTACGGGCTCTTTTTTATTTCAGGTTTTTCAGAAAACTCTCCAATGAAACTCTCCAATCCGGATGGGCATCCCATACAGGGCCAATGTACAGTTCATTTCTGACCAAAAATCTGATATAATATTTCACTACGATCCTGTTCTGCATTTCGGGGTTTCCCACTGGTAACCCCATGTTTTCAAGCAGGTCGGACTCTCTGGCTTCCACTCGCATCAATACAAACTGGACCCTGTCTCTGATCAGTTCAGCGTCAGTTTTAGGATCCGTGAGAAACTCTATTTGATATGGATACAATTCGGAAAACAACCTTTCCAATCCTTCTTTTTCGGCTTTTTGTTCAGCCAAGATCAATTCCTTCGACTTTCCCAAAAGATCATATCGAAAAGTATTCAAAAATCCACTTTCTCCAGAAGAGCCTGAAAGCGGAATTCCCAACTTAAAGACATCCAGGTTCAGTGGATTTCTATTGATAAATTGTGGTGCATTCGCCGCTGCACTGGCACCTGAAGGGAATTCAGGTACTTCGACTACCAACAGGTTTTTTGTTCTTTGTTCCTTTCCCAGATCAGACAAGGATTTTCTGAGTTCATCCAAAGAATTCTCCGTTAGATTCCAAAGACCTGTAGTGGGAAGAATATTCCTGTTTTTAGTATAGGGCCCAATATTCAGCTCCACACTGCCATCACCTTTCCTGGTCAGTATTACAATATTGGCAATCAACCGTTTATTGAACATTTCTGCGAATCCTGCCTGTATATCTTCAGAAATGGCTATGTCCTCTAGTTCATAATATGCTACAGGATCTCCTCCTGCCTCTACCAAAGCGGGATGGATCTGATCTGCCAAAACAGTCCAAGAAATAGCCGGCCTTGCTTGTGGTGCATTGGAAATCAACACCACAGACTTTCCGTCTATAAATTGATCGGGAAGGGCTGATTGGGCAAATAAGACGTTAAAAAAAGCAAAAAAGAACAGCAGCGCTGAAAGATATTTCATGATTGTTAAGATACGAGCGATTAATCCTTAGTATTTTTACGAATATACATAACGGCCAATGATTATCCATAAATGGATAAATAAACAACGGTCAAATTTAAAAACTGATATGAGGAAGAATATCAAATTTCTTGCTGTTATATTAATAATGGTGCCAATTACACTATTTGGCCAAAAAATAAATAAAGGGCAATTGTTGAAAGATATCCAATACCTTTCTTCTGAAGAGCTCGAAGGAAGAAAGCCGCTCTCTGAGGGAAGTTTGAAGGCCCGCTCATATATTAAGGAAAGATTTGCCTCCCTTGAGATGTCATCACAATACCCCGATTATACCCAATACTTTGATTTTCAAAACCGTAGGGAAGGGAAATTATACGAAAATGCTGCAAATATAATAGGTTTTATTCCGGGATCAGAATCGGACAAATTGTTCGTCGTCATGGCGCATTATGATCATTTAGGGCGTCAGGGAGACAATATTCTTTTTGGTGCTGATGACAACGCCTCAGGTACTGCGGCCGTTTTGGCTATTGCTGCATATTTTTCAGAAAACAGGCCCTCCCACTCCATGATGTTCGTTGCCTTGGATGCCGAAGAAATGGGGCATCAAGGTGCCAAAGCTTTGGTAGAGGATTTTCCGTTCTCCTTAGATCAAGTTGTATTGAACATCAATATGGATATGATCAGCAGAAATGATGACAATGAAATTTATGCTGTTGGAACTTATCATTCTCCGTTTCTGAAACCTTTAATTTCAGAGGTTTCAGATGGAAGAAACCCGGCATTGATATTTGGCCATGACGAACCATCCTTGGGAAGAAATGACTGGACCCGAGCCTCCGACCACGCACAGTTCCATGATAGAGGAGTACCATTTATATATTTTGGAGTTGAAGACCATAAGGATTATCACAAGCCAACAGATACTTTTGAAAATATCCAACCTGAATTTTACATTGATGCTGTTGTATTGATTCTCGATATAATCATTGCTCTGGATAAGGGTTTGTTATTATCGGAAGAAAAATGAATCCCGAAGGATTAATTAATTTTGTTCAGAATTCTGGTCGTGATTTTACCAAAAAATTTATTAAATCAAGTGTTAGCGTACAATAATTTCTAATTTTATAATTCTTCTTGGTAAAATTCAAAATGGTTTTTTTCTCTTGAATTCAATTCATAAAAATCCAACCCAATAAGACCAAATTCTATATTCATTTATCACATTCCATTTTTCCCTGTCTATTCTATATTTTTGAAAATATAATTAGACAAATCCAAGATCAAATTCTCTGATTTACCCTAATACGCAAAAGGACCATCCTATTTTATTCTTGATATAAATAATTATAAAAAACTCATTTACAGTTAGATATCCACAAAAACACCTATTCTTATAATATTTCAACTGATTGATTGTCTGATACATAGATGATGTTTTTATAGGTGTGTGGATAAATGTGGAAATATGTGGATAAAAAAGGCTTGTTTTTTACCTTCATTGTTTACAGGCTGTATTTCAACATTTTGATGAACGGCATAACAATTCTTTTCTTAGATCGTAACCTAATTATCTCCTCTTTAAGCGTCAAAAAATGACCAATATTTTGTAGGTACTTCTGACAATTCACCAAAAGGGAGATAATATTCAATTTGCCCATCTGAAACAGTAAGGTATTATCTAGATGTTAATTGGGAAATTGCAATTTTAACCTAAAAATTGAAATTCTAAATGAAGGTATTGCTTTTATGTTTGTTGTTAGTTTTCAGTAACTCTTATTCCAACGAAAGTTCAGATCAGTCTAAGACCGAATCCACATTTCGTATAATCAGTTACCCGGAGTTTGAAGAGATGTTAAAGACGACTTCAAATAAAATCAAAGTTTATAATTTTTGGGCAACTTGGTGTGGCCCATGTGTGAAAGAAATGCCATATTTTGAAAAAATCCAAGCAGAGGACTCTTCTATAGAATTGATCTTTATCTCTATGGATGATGGCAGAAAACCGGAAAGGGTAACTTCCTTTATCGACAAAAAAAGAATCAAAGCCCCTGTTTACCTGTTGAACGATGTGGATTATAATAAGTGGATAGACAAAGTTGACCCATCCTGGTCCGGTGCGATACCCGCCACACTTTTCATTAAATCAGATGGAACAAAATCCTTTCATGAAGGAGAATTGACCGAAAAAGAATTAAAACTTATCATAAACCAATTAAAATAATTTGCCATGAAAAAGATACAAATAGGTGTAATGTCCTTTGTTTTGAGTATGGGTCTCATTGTTGGCGCTATGGCACAAAACCCTGGGTACAAAATCGGAGATAAAGCCGCAGATTTCAAACTTAAAAGTGTGGATGGTTCTTGGGTATCACTGCCTAATAATGCCAAAGGTGCCATCGTCATTTTCACCTGCAATACCTGCCCCTATGTGGTGGCCTATGAAGACCGGATGATCGACCTCCACAAGAAATATGCTGCAAAAGGATATCCCGTCATTGCCATCAATTCCAATGACGATAAGGTGAGTCCTGGTGACAGCTTTGAAAAAATGAAGGATCGGTCTAAATCCAAAAAATTTCCTTATGCCTACGCTTATGACAAAAGTCAGGAAGTAATCAAAAAATATGGAGCTTCAAGAACGCCCCACGTTTACCTGCTTCATAAAGAGGGCAATGACTTTATGGTCAAATACATCGGTGCCATAGACAACAATTACCAAGACCCGACCGGAGTAACGGAAAAGTATGTGGAGGAAGCATTGGACGACCTAATGAACGGCAGAAAAGTTGCAGTAGAATCAACCAAAGCAATTGGCTGTTCCATAAAGTGGACAAAGAATGCTCAATAGAAAGGTATAAGTATTCATATTAAAGAAATATGTTGAAAGAAGGCTGCTTCCTGAAGAAACAGCCTTTTTTCGTTATACAGCCTTAGCCTTATCCATCTGATTGATGATGTCTTCATAATCCAACTTATCCCAATTTTGGGTAATCAAAGGGTCAGCCATGACTCTATCCATAATCATTTCCTGAAGTTTACCTTGTGTATAAGCATCGGAATAGGGAATACTGGAAAAGGTTACCATGGTATAAAGCGGGATCCAGTCTTTTGGAAATAAGGTATGGAGCTTGGCTTCAATTCTTTTTCGGATCAAAAACTTTGGATCTGCTACCTGATCTCTCATTTCTTCAAAATT
>NZ_JBGTCA010000266.1:0-15025 GCF_041749095.1 Aquiflexum sp.
TGATTTGGGCCTGCAATTGAGAGACGCATTGGATGCCAATCCCGGTATCCGCGGCATCATGTTGGGCGGTCACGGACTTTTTACTTGGGGAGACACCGCTTACGAATGCTATATCAACAGCTTGGAAGTCATCGAAAAAGCGTCCGAATACCTCGAAGAAAACTACGGCAAGAAAAGACCGGTTTTTGGAGGAGAAAAAATCCAGTCTTTGGATTCCAGCAAAAGAAAAGACCAAGCGGCCAAAATTGCTCCACTTTTAAGAGGGTTGGCATCAAGCTATAATCGGATGGTGGGAACTTTTAACGACTCCGACACTGTGCTGCAGTTTATCAACTCCAATGATTTGGACAAGCTAGCACCTTTGGGAACTTCCTGTCCTGATCATTTTCTAAGGACAAAAATCGCTCCTTTGGTTCTTGATATTCCCAAAGATCAGGATTTGACTGACCTCAATTCTTTGAGAGGCCATATTGAAAAGCTTTTTGCCAAATACAGAGAAGGATATAAAGACTATTACGAGAAACACATACGCTCCAACAGCCCTGCCATACGTGACCCCAATCCGGTCATCATCCTTTGGCCTGGAGTTGGGATGTTTTCCTATGCCAAAGATAAACAGACTTCACGTGTTGCTTCTGAATTTTATGTCAACGCCATCAATGTTATGCGCGGTGCTGAGGCGGTTTCCGAATATGTGTCTCTGCCTTTGCAGGAAGCTTTTGATATTGAATACTGGTTGCTTGAAGAAGCCAAACTTCAAAGGATGCCCAAAGAAAAACCACTTTCCAGAAAAGTAGCTTTGATCACCGGCAGTGCGGGAGGCATAGGAAAAGCAATTGCTGATAAATTTGCAGCGGAGGGGGCCTGTGTTGTCCTTTCTGACATAGATGAAGACAGGTTGCCTGCTGCCAGAAAAGATTTCGGGAAGGATGCCGCCATCGCCGTCAAACTCGATGTGCTGGATAATGATACTATTGCTCAAGCCTATAAAGAAGCCTGCCTGGCCTTCGGTGGAGTTGACATCATCGTCAACTGCGCCGGGTTGGCCATCAGCAAGTCCTTGACGGACACCACTGAAGCTGATTGGGACTTGCTCAATGATGTATTGGTCAAGGGTCAGTTCAAAGTTTCCCAAGCCGGTGTCGCTGTTCTGAAAGCACAAGGGTTAGGTGGCGACATCATCAATATTGCTTCCAAAAACGCACTGGTTTCCGGTCCAAACAATGTAGGATACGGTACGGCAAAAGCTGCACAGGTACATATGTCAAGGCTTTTGGCTGCAGAACTCGGTCCGGACAAAATCCGCGTCAACGTGGTCAATCCGGATGCTGTGATCGAAGGTTCCAAAATCTGGGAAGGCAAATGGGCAGAAGGAAGAGCGAAAGCCTATGGCATTACTGTAGAAGAGCTTCCTGCGCATTACGCAAAAAGAACTTTGCTGAATGAAATCATCAGTACCGAAGATATAGCCAATGGGGTATTTGCTTTTGTGGGAGGTATTCTCCCCAAATCCACAGGTAATATTCTGAATGTGGATGGGGGCGTTGCGGCGGCATTTGTGAGGTAAGGCCCAGAGAATTGTTGGGTTCCCGCGAAACTTGTCCCGAGTATCGGGAGGCGCGAAGACGCAAAGGAATTGATTGATAAATAAATCAAAGGGTTTCCTATGTTTTGAGGATTATTACTGGCAAGGCTTGTCCTAGTCACCTCAACGACAGGAGAGGTCTAGTTCCCTGATTCAGCGCATCAGATTTCTCTCTACGTTCGAAATGACAAGGAAAGGTCTTTTCTTCAAATAACCCTCAATAGAGAGAAAACCAAAATCCCCTTGTTCGGAATTATAAATTCCTTATATCTGTACCCGAAATTGCAAATTCCGAGTAGCGACAAAAAACCATGAAAATAACCACCGACCATATACAATCCTCCAACAAATCCCGGGAAAGTCAACATGCCCGGGAATTTGATTTTCTGGCGGAAAACCTGGAGAAAAAAGGACTGAATGTAGAAAACCTGATCCAAAAGCTGAAAGCACTGCAAATCGCCATACCCTCTTGGGCATTGGGGACGGGAGGCACTCGTTTTGGCAGATTTTCAGGAGGTGGTGAACCCTCCACGCTGATCCAAAAAATCCAGGATGTAGGTATCCTTCACGCCCTTAACCGTTCAAGTGATTCAGTCTCGCTTCATATTCCTTGGGATATCCCGAAGGACTATGAAGCTATCCGACAGGTTGCTGCTGACGTGGAAATCGGTTTTGATGCAGTGAATTCCAATACCTTTCAGGATCAAGCAGATCAATCCCTTTCCTACAAATTCGGATCTTTGGCCAATTGTGACAAAGACATCAGGGAATTGGCAATTGCCCACAGCAAGGAGGTGATTGAGATCGGACAAAAACTGGGTTCCAAAGCCCTGACTGTCTGGTTGGCAGATGGAAGTTCTTTTCCCGGTCAGCACAGTTTCCGTAAAGCCCTACAAAACACCTATGAATCCCTACACGAGATTTACCAGGAACTTCCGGGCGACTGGAGATTGCTGGTGGAGTATAAACCTTACGAACCCTACTTTTACAGCACGGTGATTTCCGATTGGGGCACTTCTTTTCTTTTGGCCAACAAACTGGGAGAAAAGGCTTACACCCTGGTGGATCTGGGACACCATCTGCCCAATTCCAATATCGAGCAGATTGTCGCCACCCTGATGACAGAAAGCAAACTGGGTGGTTTTCACTTCAACGATTCCAAATACGGGGACGATGACCTGACCGTGGGTAGTATCAAACCTTACCAACTATACCTGATTTTCAACGAACTGGTAGCCGGTTTTGAAGAAACTGCCAATCCTTCTCCAGCTTGGATGATTGATGCCAGCCATAATTTAAAGGATCCAATGGAGGATCTTTTGCAGTCAGTTGAGGCCATTAAACTTGCTTATGCACAGGCTTTAACAGTAGACAGAAAATCCCTTGAAGCAGCACAGGTTGCTAAAGATGTAGGACAAGGGCAGGAAATATTACAGGATGCGTTCCGCACTGACCTAAGGCCTTTGGTAAGAGAAGCTATTCGCCAATGCGGAGGGGCAATTTCCCCTATCCAAACCTACAGAGATTTGAAGGTGAGGGAAACCCTGATCAAAGAAAGAGGAAATGACAGTAAAGCCAGCGGACTATAACATGGAGCCCAATAAGGTAACAGCCATATTCGACATCGGAAGGACCAACAAAAAATTCTTTTTGTTTGATCAGGACTTCAAGGAGGTCTATCGGATTTACCATAGGCTTGACTTTATCGTGGATGAAGATGGTGAAGCATGTGAATCCATAGCAGCACTGACCAAATGGGTAAAACAAATACTCAAAGAGGCCTTGGCATTGCCGGAGTTTCTGATAACCAAACTTAATTTCACTACCTACGGCGCATCCTTTGTACACATTGACCAAAGTGGCATTCCCGTGGCTCCGCTGTACAATTACCTAAAAGAATATCCCGAGGAAATCTTGGAGCAGTTTTATGCCCAATATGGTCCTCCTGAAAATTTCAGCCGTGAAACCTCCTCCCCTTCTTTGGCCATGCTAAACTCCGGTCTGCAGCTTTATTGGCTGAAATATGCCAAACCGGAAACCTTCAGAAAAATCCACAGAAGTCTACATTTGCCTCAATACCTGTCGTATCTCTTTACCGGAAAAGCTGTTTCGGAATATACGAGCATAGGTTGCCATACAGGACTTTGGGACTTTGGCAAAGGCACCTATCACGATTGGGTCAACAAAGAAGGGATCAACCCAATCCTTCCTGAGGTGGTTGATACCACTACCAGTTTCGCAAAGACCTTTGACAAACATAGTATGCGTATCGGAGTCGGTGTACATGACTCCTCTGCTGCTTTATTGCCCTACCTTCAAAGCAATGATCAACCTTTTGCCCTGCTGTCCACCGGTACCTGGGCGATCAGTATCAACCCTTTCAACTCTTCTAAACTGACTACGGAGCAATTCCGACAGGATTGCCTGCATTTTCTGAGTAAGGAAGGCAGTCCTATCAAAATCAGCCGACTTTTTATCGGTGAAGAACATAAGGTTCAGATTGAAAAACTCTATGCTTATTTTGATCTTGAAAAAGGTTATTACAAGGCTTTGCAATTTGAAAAGGACAGGTATGACAAGGCAAAAGGTAAGCCCCAAAAACGGTTCAAATTTGAGTATTTAAAGCCTGTGGTTTATGGTATTTCACAAGCAATTGCAACCAACTGGCAAGGATTTACCGATTTTGAAGATGCCTACTACAGTTTTATCCATGAACTTACGGAACTGCAGGTCGCTTCCCTAAACCTCGTCTTAAAGGATACCAAAGTCCAGAAACTTTATATCGACGGAGGCTTCAATGCCAATCCTATTTTTGTGGGAATGTTGCGGGACAAACTACACGGACTGAGTATAGAAACCACGGATTTTGCGTTGGGGACGGCGTTGGGGGCAGGAATTTTGGTTGGAAATAATTGATATAAAGTAGAAATATGGTGGATATAAAATAGAAATATTGTAGAAAAAGGATTAAAATATAGGAGAGATATTGATGGGTACTATTTGATATTTGGATAAACTATCATCTTCTAAACCATTGTCCTGCAACTATAAAAACTACCGCACCGATCAAGGTTACAAAAATACCCAAAGTGTCGCTTAAAGATGGCTTGCCGTGCCAAATGGCTATAAAATGACCTGCTAGGATGACTGCCCCCATAATGAAAAATCCAACCATCATAAAAGTTGCAAATCCATTTCCCTTCACATTTTCTTTTTCCTTTTGGGACAGGGTACTATAGCCTGCAATTAAATTCGGGAATAGTTTGACCAAAATACCGATCGCTATAAAAATCAAGGCAACGTATATGTTGTTCATGATTGTAGAATTTTGTTATGGAAAACTAAAAATATAAATATTTTTTTTAATTTAGTGACATCCATAAAAAGAACGGTAATGGCAATTAACTTTAATTTAGCGATAATCGGGACTTTTTTGTTCACAATTTCCCTATGTTCTGATGGATTAGCACAAAGCGAAGCTGAGACCATTACGGCGAAAAACACACTTTCGGTCGAATTGGGTGGAAATGCCGGTAGATATGCCTTAAGCTATGGCCGCCTTTTTCACCAAAACGGTAGTTTCAAGCTGTCAGGCAGTGTGGGATTTTCTATGTGGCATGAAAATGTTTTAAGTTCAACCTATTGGAATCCTGCCCTGCCGTTGGAAATAACTGCCTTATTTGGAAGATCGAAGCACCACATGGAATTTGGATTAGGACTAACTCCTTATTTAGAGAACAGTTATGACTTTGACCCTTCGGGAGAGGACATGGTAAAAAATTCTAATCATTTAAATGCGATTTTGCCTTTAAGGTTAGGTTACAGATATCAAAAGCCTGAAGGAGGATTCTTTTTCCGGGCCGGATATACACCCCTTATTTTTCTTCCTATTGGAGTCCGAGAGACTTTGCATTTTTATCCGCTTTTTGCAGGCTTGAGTTTTGGAAAAAGCTTTTAGTACATAGATCAGTGATAAATGATAGCAATCAGAAAAGCAACACCCACAGACTACGGACAAATCTGGAATATCCTCAAACAGGTAATCGCAGGGGGTGACACTATCGTTTTTAGCCCTGATAGTTCCAAGGAGAAGATGTTGGGATTTTGGTGCGGATCGGACAAGCATACTTATGTTGCTTGCATTGATCACGAAATTGTCGGCACTTTATTTATCAAGGACAATCAACCTGACCTAGGTTCCCATATTGCCAATGCCGGTTATTTGACATTGCCCTCGGCAAGGGGGAAAGGAGTAGGAATGGCAATGGGAGAATTCTCATTGGTCGAAGCAAAACGTCTTGGCTATCAAGCCATGCAGTTTAACATTGTGGTGAAAAGTAATCAAGGGGCTGTAAGGTTGTGGGAGAGATTGGGATTTAGAATAATCGGGGAAATTCCGGAGGCATTTGATCATTTACATTTAGGAATGACGAATGCTTATATCATGTATCAGAAACTTTGATGGAAATCAATACCATTTTCAAAAAATCAGATTTTAATGGAATCTGGTTTGGGGGATGGAAGGATATTGTTTGATACTTGGGGATATTAATTGAAATTTTTTAGATATCTTCTTATCCTTCATAAAAATGTGATTTCATACATTTTTTCCTTTGAATAAATGTGATTGGACACAATTTTTCCTTTGAAAAAGTGTTGAACCTCTCAAATCAACCCGACACTACAGGATATTTATTTTCCCATATTTTTTGAAATTCAAATTCCAAAAATGCTGAATAAGATTAAGGTAGATATTAACAAAGATATTGATGGATATAAGATAACCCTAGAATCCATCACAACACCCAAGAATCTAGAGCTAATATCAATGAATATCAAATATCCACCAATATCAAAACTAATAATATGTATCTTAGAGAATTATGAAATTCAATAAAAATATCGCCCTCTTCATCCCCTGCTACGTCGACCAATTCTACCCCAAGGTAGCCATAGCCACCATGGAACTCCTGGAAAAACTGGGCTGCAAAGTTACCTACCCCATGGCGCAGACCTGTTGCGGACAACCCATGGCCAATGCCGGGTACGAAAGAGGAACAGTAGGAACTACGAAACACTTCTTGGAAACCTTCAAGGAATTTGACTACATCGTGGCACCTTCAGGAAGCTGTGTGTTGCATGTCAAGGAACATGTCCCTGCCGTACCGGGAATGGAAAAGGAACAAAAAGAAATTCAGGATAAAACCTTTGAATTGACGGAGTTTTTGACTGATGTACTGAAAGTGGAAAACATCAAAGGTTCCTTCCCTCATAAGGTAGGTTTCCATGCTTCCTGCCACGGTCATCGGGGATTGCGTTTGGGTTCTTGTTCAGAACGCAACGAGCCTTTTTTCAGCAAGGGCAAACAACTTTTGGAACAGTTGGATGGTTTAGATTGGGTGGAACTGACCCGAAAAGATGAATGCTGTGGATTTGGGGGGACTTTTGCAGTTACTGAGGAAGCCCTATCCGTACAGATGGGAAAGGACAGGTTGGAAGACCACCTCGTCCATGGTGTGGAAGTTCTGACGGGGGGAGACATGTCCTGCATTATGCACTTGGAAGGAATAGCACGCAGAAACAAACAAGCACTACAGTTCAAACATATTGCTGAAATACTAAACGAAGCCATCTCATGAGCCATCCTGCAAAAGCATCTGAATTTTTGGAAGACAGTGCCAAATCCAAATGGCATGACGAGACGCTGTGGTTTGTCCGGGACAAGCGCGACACCATCAGCAAGTCCATACCAGAATGGGAGCAATTAAGGGAGCTTGCTTCCCAAATTAAAGACAATGTGCTGGCCAATTTGGACCAATACCTTATTGAATTTGAAAAAAATGCCAAAGCCAACAACATCCATCTTCATTGGGCCAAGGATGCTTACGAACACAATAATATTGTCCTAAGTATCCTGCAACAGCACCAATGCAAGGCCATCGTCAAAAGCAAATCCATTCTGACAGAAGAATGTCATCTCAATCCTTTTCTGGAAGAGAATGGCGTAGAGGTAGTGGACACAGACCTGGGTGAGCGCATAGTACAGTTTCTCAACCAACCGCCGAGCCATATTGTCCTTCCGGCTATTCATTTAAAGAAAAGGGATATTTCAGAAATATTCCATGAAAAGCTGCAAACCGAAAAAGGCAACGAAGACCCTACTTACCTCACCCATGCGGCAAGGGTTCACCTCCGGGAAAAATTTCTTGGGGCGAAAGTAGCCATTACAGGGGTAAATTTTGGAGTTGCCGAGACAGGGGAATTTGTGGTCTGCACCAATGAAGGCAATGCCGATATGGGGGTTCACCTGGCCGATGTGCATATTGCCTGTATGGGCATAGAAAAGATCATTCCCAGAAGAAAAGACCTTGGGGTATTCCTGCGCCTCTTGGCCCGTTCTGCTACAGGGCAGCCCATTACAAATTACAATTCCCATTTCCGTTCGCCTTCGCCCGATAAAGAAATCCATATTGTCCTGTTGGACAATGGCCGGACCGAACAGTTGGGCCGTGAAAAATTTAAAAACTCCCTGAAATGTATCCGCTGTGGGGCATGTATGAATACCTGTCCCATCTATCGCAGAAGTGGGGGTTACAGTTATGGTTCAGTGGTTCCAGGTCCGATAGGTTCTATCCTTTCTCCTGGGTTGGATTTAAAAAAACACAGTTCACTACCCTTTGCATCGACCCTCTGCGGATCTTGTTCGGATGTCTGTCCGGTCAAGATCAACATCCACGAGCAACTCTATGAATGGCGGCAGGAAATCACCAAGGATCAGGGCACCAATGCCAAGAGCATTTCCATGAAAATCGCCAATGGCATTTTTGCTGTTCCCTTTGCTTATAAAGTCAGTGGAGCCATGATGCGCGGCGCATTGAAAATCCTTCCTGACAGCATTACCTATTCGGGATTAAATACTTGGGGCAAGCAGCGGGATCTGCCCGAAACTCCAAAAGCAACTTTCAAAGAGTGGTACAAAAAGAATAGGTCATGAGCAGCAGAGAAAGTATTTTATCGAAAATAAAAGCCATCCCAACAGAAAATAAGCCATTGCCTGAAATCCCTGAATTTGAATTGAATGTGGATTTAAAAGAGGCGTTTATTCAATCCATTAAAGGAAATAAAGGAGAGGTGGTCGATCAAGCGCGACTGAACGAGTTTCTGGAAATCAACCGATTTACCAAAATCATTGATCTTTCAAATTCTATCCAGGACATTGACACCTTACAATTACCCGACGATGCCCATAATCTGGCTGACTTGGAGGTGGCCATTATAAAAGGGCAGTTTGGAGTAGCGGAAAACGGGGCGATTTGGTTGACAGATGAAAATATAGGATTGAGGGCATTGCCATTTATCACTGAGCATTTGGTGATAGTCTTGGACGAAAAATCTTTGGTTGCTAATATGCATACCGCCTACCAAAAGATCGGAAACCAAGATTCCGGTTTCGGCCTTTTTATAGCCGGCCCATCTAAAACTGCTGATATCGAGCAGTCCTTAGTGATTGGGGCACATGGGGCAAAGAGTTTGAGGGTGGTTTTCGTAAACCTTTGAGGTTTTTTTTAACCTCGAAGGTTATAGATTTCAATTAGGCCTTAAAGATCGGAAAGGTTGGTAGATATATGCTTCGCGATATAATTTGATATATGCCTTCGGCGATATAAAATCCCAGCATCAAAGCGGATTGATTCAATGACAAAAGAAGTAAAACATTTACTGATTACGGGGGGAATAAAAATGCCGGAGGCATGACCGAAATAATAACCCGGTAATTTATTGACGGGTTAATTTTCTCTATCTTAGTACTATCAAAAAAATCAAATTATGAGAGAGGTAACCTTAAAAATCCCGGAAGAAAAATTCGAGTTCTATTTAGAGCTATTTGAACAACTCGGACTTGAAACCGAATTTGAATATGAAATACCCGAGGAGCATAAAGAAATCGTAAGGGAAAGGATTAGGAATGCGAATGAAAATCCTGATCAATTATTAGATTGGGATGAAGTTAAAGATGATTTTGACTTTAAATGAAGGATTATAAAATCAAAATCAACGCTTCGGCAAAAATTGATATCCAAGAAGGTATCAAATGGTACAATTCAAAGGTCGCTTGACTTGGTGGAAGTTTTCACCAAGAAGTCAAAGAAGCTTTTGAAGCAATTCGATCAGTAAAATTTTTTCAGATAAGATATGATGAGGTGAGATGTCTCCCTCTCAAAAAATATCCCTACATGATCCACTATTCTGTAGATGAAGCTAGCCGACAAATTATAATCAGAGCAGTTTTCAATACGCATCGGGATCCAAATATCTGGAAAAGGAAATAGCTGTGGATTTAAATCTTTAATGGAAAAATCCTTAGGTATGCAACAGCCCACTAAAAAGGTTAATGCAAATTTCAGGATTTAAGTATGAAGTTTTTTTGAATGTGACATTCCATATTTCAGAATCATTTCAATTTTTACTATATTGAAGCAAACCAATTATTTATGAAAACGAAACCACATATTAAAATCAATTTTGCCTTTGGATATTTCCTTTTGGCACTCCTCTTTACCCCCTTTCTTTCCTATTCCCAAAAACAACAGGACATTCCCAGGCCACGTGGACCTATTGACTTTTCTGAAACCAGTAACATAGTCATTTATCTAGTTATTCCGGCAATTATCATCATTACATTTTTGATTTTGAGAAAAACACTCAGCGGGAAAGTAGAGGATAAGGAGGGGGTGAAGAAAAGCATTGACGAGAGGAATAAGTAGTCATAGTGCTTAACCTTTGAGTACACCGCGGCGTACTCGAAGGTTTTATGGTGAGAAGAAAGGTTTATTTTCGGATAATAAGGCATAGCCTTCGAGGTCCTTTCTTTGCGGTAGGGAAGACCTCAAAGAATTTCGGTTCTATTCCACACGGCGAATAGACCATCTCAATGCAATCTTCAGACTGCAAGTCCAAGTCTGAAGACTTGAACTATACAGGGCCTGCCCGATGCAGGCGGGTCTGAAGACTTGAACTAAACAGGCCCTCGAACTAAATCAAATCACTTCAACTCCCTTTCTATCTGCTCCAATGATTTGCCTTTAGTCTCCGGCAATACCAAATACAAAACCACAAAACCAATAGCACAGATCACTCCGTACAACCAAAAGTTATTGGCCCAGCCTAAGTTCTCTTTGATGGTCGGGAAAGAATAGGTCAAGGTAAAATTCCCGACCCAATGTGCCAAAGCAGCTATGGACATGGCCGCACCCCTGATCCTTGTCGGGAAAATCTCGGATAAAACCACCCACAACAAAGGAGCAAGGGTAAAGGAATAAAACATCACATTGGCCAATACCAAAAAGACTACCACCCATCCTCCCTGACCAACATAAAAGTAATATCCGATCAACATGTATAATAATGCCATGGCGGAGGTTCCGATCAGTAGCAGTTTTTTTCTTCCGAATTTGTCAACTGTGAAAATGGTAATAAATACAGACAGCACCATCACTGAACCGATGACCACAATGTTGAGCATCATCTGCTTGAGGGTATAACCTGCCGCCTGAAATATATCAGCCGCGTAGTAAATGATCACATTCACTCCGCTCCATTGTTGTAGAAAAGCTAAAAATATACCGATGGCCAAAAACTTGACCACACGTTTGTTGAGCAGTTCTTTGAAGTTGACCTTGACTAGGTCTTCTTTTCTCAAGGTAGTTTTTATCTCAGTGACGGCAAGATTCTCATAAAATTCTCCTCCGATTTTTTGCAGGATCTTCCTGGCTTTGGATTCTTCATTGTTTTTGATCAGCCACCTGGCACTTTCCGGTACAAAAAACATCAGGATAAAAAACAGCATCGCAGGAATCACCTAGACTCCAAACATCCACCGCCAGCCATAATTCCCATTCCAGCTAGCCGCAATCTGATCAAAAGAGGCCTCATCAGGCATCATCGTATCCAATAAGGAAATCTGCCAATTGACCAATTGGGCCAGCAGCACACCGATCATGATCAACAATTGATTGATGGTGACAAACATGCCCCGCTTCTCGGGTGGGGCGATTTCTGCGATATATAACGGCGAAAGATTGAGTGCTATTCCCATTGCTACCCCTCCTGCAATCCTATAGAAATTAAACCACCAAAAGGTATCAGACATAGCAGTCCCAATGGCAGAAAGTGAAAAAAGGAATCCGGAAAAAATCAATAAACGCTTTCGTCCCAAACGGTCACTTAAGATTATACATAGAATGGCACCTAACATACACCCCACCAATGCGGAACTTGTTCCCCAGCCTTGGTCTGTAGGTGAAGTGATATTGAAAAAAGGTTCATAAAATGGTTTGGCCCCACCGATCACCACCCAATCATATCCAAAAAGAAAGCCGCCCAAAGCGGCTGTCAAACTGACCAACCAAATGAATTTTTGGTTATACTCAATCTTTTGTTCCATCAATTATTATTAAGAGGGTTTATCATGACAATTTAAAAAATCACAGGGAACAAAATAGAGATAATTATACACTCTTCAAAAAATCCCAAAGGTTTAAAAATTCATTCCTTTTGTCGGATATACCCTTCCAAAGCATTCACATAATCTTCAAATGCTTTCCTTCCTTTATTGGTGATTTTGCAGGTAGTCAGAGGAAAATTATCACGGAAAGATTTTTCAACTTCTATGTAACCGGCCTCTTTCAGTTTGGAGATCTGTACACTAAGATTCCCTGAAGTTGAGCCGGTTTTCTCTTTGAGGTAAATAAATTCCGCTTCTTCCACAGCCATCAATAATGAGACAACCGCCAGCCTCAACTGACTGTGGAGAAGGGGATCTAAATTTTTGAACATCTTATTTATTAGGTTTCATCAAATGAGCGGGAGCAATGTAGCTGACAATGATGGCCAACATCAACAAAAGCAATTGGTATTGAAAAATCAGGAAAAAAGCAACTACTCCCATAAGAATACTTAAAAAACCTCCCCAACTCAAATATTTATTCTGAAGTGCTGATCCTGTCGAAAAGCATGCAACTCCATAAAGCATCATAAATACCGGATAGACAAACTCCCAGCCAACATGAAACGCACCAATGACCATCCCAATTATAGCCATAAACATCCCGCCCCAAATCCCCTGCATGACCCTGCCGGGAAAAGTAGCAACTTTGGATGAGTTCACTTTTTTCTTAATGTAAATGAAATGAACAACACTTATGAGAGGCATTATGAGCCAAACTATATAAGGATGCTCATAGCCAATAACAAATGCCAAAATATAATGCAACGCAGCACAGGCCAAGGTGACATAGCCCCACAAAAAGTAGAGGAATCTATCTGAATACACCTGATATTTGGTGCTTTCAATCATGGAGCGGATCAACTGAAGGCTTTCAGCTTCATCCCAGTTTTTAGTCTTTTCCATTTTTAGTCCTGTTATTTTTTGTCCAACAACATATTAAAGCTCGGGTACCAATTACTTCCATTTGGAGAAAACTCGCCCTTCTCAGTCCATTGTCCTTTTTCATTCAATGAAATAAAATACCTGACTTTCCCTTGGGGAAGATCAAAACCCCATTCCCATTGTTCATCATTATGAACCTTGATATAGGCTTGGGTTTTTTCACCGGTACTAAGCCAACTTTGCATCTCATAATCCTGTTTGCTTTCATCGAATGTAACAACCGCAAAAGCATTGAACTCTAACTTGCCCTCATTGTACCCTTTCCCCTCAATGCACAAAAGCTTTCCGCCCAACCTCAGTTCGACATTTTCATGCTGGTCAAGAACCAGATTTTGACCAGGTCCCATGGTAACATTTGCTGTTCCCTGCCATTGACCTACAATAAATGATATTTTTTCCAAGGCCTCTTCGGATGTCATTTGTGCCGAAACAGAAAATGACCCGAAGACCAAGCTAGTAAATAAAAGTAGTTTTCTCATAGCGTTGATTTTTTGATTTAGGTAAATGTAAAGTAGTTTATATTATAAACCAAAATATTTTTCAAAATATCTCTTTTAATAGAAATCAAAAATTAACTTTATCAAAACTTAAATCCCCAAACAATTAAACCTTAAAACCATCCTTTGCTATGAAAAATTTCCCTAAATATTTTTTCCTTTTCTGGATCTTTGGATTTTCACTTTTTGCCTATTGGCAGATCAATGATCCTGATCCTGAGATCTGGGTAACTATTTATGCGGTAGCAATCTTGTTTTCAGCAATGGCAGCCCGGGGCAAGCATCCCTTGATTCCTTTGACCATTGCGATTATCTCATGCGTCATTGGAGCAGTATATTTTTTCCCTGATTCTGTTCGTGAATGGATTGGATTTGAACTTGAAAACAAAGACCTGACAATGAAAACCCAAGAATCTGAGGAGGCAAGAGAAACATTTGGGCTTTTGATCATTGCTTCAGTTTTATCCTATTCAGCATACTTAGGCTGGAAAAAAAGAAATTAAAAATGAAAAACATATATAACCGAAATCTAACCATGAAAAGACTGACCATCATTACCTTTATTCTGCTCACCATTTACATTGTACCTATTCAAGCTCAGGAATCAAAGTATTATGAAATGAGGACTTATACCGCCAATGCGGGAAAAAGACCTGACCTGATCAAAAGATTTGAAGACCATACTTTGAGATTATTTGAGAAAAATGGCATAGAGAATTTTGCTTATTTTATACCCACAGATGCGGAAAACAATTCCTTGACATTTATCGTGGCTTATCCCGATCAGGAGTCTAGGGATGTGCTTTGGAAAAAATTTGGGAATGATCCGGAATGGCAAGCAGCCTACAAAGCATCAGAGGCAAATGGCCCACTGGTGTCAAAAGTTGATCAGGTTTTTATGACCATAGCACCGGAATTGACCCCCGAAATCATCCGGGACCATAACGCAGGCAACAGGGTATTTGAATTGAGAACCTATTATATGTTTCCCGGAAAAGTGGATGCCATTCATGCCAGGTTTAGGGATTATACCCGTGAACTGTTTCAAAAACATGGCATGACCAATGTGATATATTGGTACACAGTTGAGAAAGATGGTGAACAACAAAAACTCGTTTATCTGTTAGCTCATAAAGTTGAGAAAGCCGGTAAAGCTTCTTTTGCGAAATTCGGTAAAGATCCTGCTTGGATTACTGTCAGAGATGCTTCAGAAAGGAATGGCAAAATTGTCCAGAAAGTAGAATCTGTTTATCTGACTCCCTTGCCTTTTTCACCTTTGAAATAATTCATGCCATGACTATTAGAGATTTTGTTTAAAATACAACAAATCCGGTTGAGTCATGGCATGAGTAGCTAACACCAGAGTAATTTATGCCATGATTATCAGAGAATTTGTGTGAAATTATCACTAATCGAATTGAGTCATGGCATGAGTAGAAAAAAACCAGAGTAACCCATGCCATGACTATTAGACATCAAGTATAAAATTTAAAC
>NZ_JBGTCA010000267.1:0-11654 GCF_041749095.1 Aquiflexum sp.
CTGTCTATCACTCACGGAACCATACTACCATACAGGCAAGTGCACTATACTCAGATCGGCCATACTGCACAGAGTTCCCGCAAATTTAATACGTCATTTCCTTTCTGTAAATGCCAAATTTTAAAAACTACCAATGACAGATTTTGAAATTGATGGTTTAGAACTATGAATAGCATTCAAATCTTGTAAATGACTTTGCCTTGTCACCTCGACGTCAGGAGAGGTCTGCAGCCCGATTTGATGTCATTACCTTTTCTGAACATTTACAAAATGTTGGGGACTCGGGATGACGGGCAACTTGATGTCATTACCTATTCTGAACATTTTCAAAATGTTGTAATCTCGGGATGCCGGGTAACCTGATGTCATTTCCCTTTCTGTAAAGGTCAATTTTTATTACTCGAAGTGCCAAAAACGAAACAATCAAACACCACTCCCACATGACCAAAAAAGTCCTTATCATCACCTACTACTGGCCGCCTTCGGCGGGTTCGGGGGTTCAGCGATGGCTGAAGTTTGCGAAGTATTTACCTGAATTTGGATGGGAACCTATAATCTTCACTCCTAGTAACCCTGATTTTGACCTTAAAGATGAAAGCCTCTTAAATGAGATCAATCCTCAATTGGAAGTGATTAAATTCCCTATCTGGGAGCCCTATGGCATTTTTCGAAAGCTTAAAAAGGAAAAGTTAACTGACACTTCGAAAGTTTTGGAGAAAAAGAAAAAATCATTCACCGATCAGTCTGCTATCTGGTTGAGGGCCAATGTACTGATTCCTGATCCACGGATTTTTTGGGTAAGGCCTTCCGTTGATTTTTTAAAAGATCTTATAGAACAGGGACAATTTAATGCCATTATTACCACTGGACCTCCACACAGTCTCCATCTAATTGGGTTGGGACTTAAGAAAAAAACGGGAGTTCCCTGGTTGGCAGACTTTAGAGATCCTTGGTCAAAATGGGAATTTCTGGATACTTTACCAATGTTGGATTGGGTCAAAAAAAAGCATAAAAAATTGGAAAGGGACGTTTTAAACTTCGCTGACATCACCACAACCATCAGTCCCACGTTTCAAAAAGATTTTGAAATCCTCTGCCAAAGAAAGGTACAACTCTTGACCAATGGCTACGATTCATCAGACTTACCCGTAGATTGGAAATTCTCAGTTTCAAGCCAGGACACAATAGAAATTCTCTACACCGGCGTGATTGATGCCATCAGGAATCCGATACCTTTCATCCAAGCTTTCAAGGAAGTTTTTCAAGAATCAAACAAAAAAGCAATCCTGCGATTTGTTGGGAATGTTTCAGAGGCCGTCGTAAATCATTTATTTCAAGATTCCTGGCTAAGGGAAAACGTAAAATTAGAAGGATATGTCTCCCATGAAAAGGTGTTCGATTACTACCAAAATGCCCACTTGTTACTTCTTATCCTGACGGACACCAAAAATGCCAAAGGAAACATACCGGGCAAACTATTTGAATATCTTTCTACCGGCAGACCAATTTTGGCACTTGGAGATCCCGAAGGGGATTCTTCTGAAATTCTTTCTTCCTGTCAGGGCGGAAAAGTAATCGCCCACACCGACAAGGCCGGAATAAAAGATTTCCTGATTAACTTTAATCCCCAATCAGAATTCAAGGTTTCTGAAAAAGTAAATCAATATTCCAGAAAAAACCTGAGCCAACAACTTGCCAAACTATTAGATGAACAAACCGATCCCCTTTCTTGATTTAAGTCAGATTCCTCCGGATCTGAAGAATGCACTCAAGGAAAAATTTTCTCAGATGCTGGAAAAAGGTATTTTTTCAGGTGGGGAAGAAATATCCCAATTTGAATCCAATCTCCGTGATTTTTTAAAAGTTCCTTTTGCCATTGCCTGTTCCAATGGGACTGATGCATTGGAATTGGCATTAAGGACATTGGGCATCGGGCCAGGTGATGAGGTCATTGTACCTGCTCTAACGTGGGTTTCAACAGCAGAGGCTGTATTTATCATGGGAGCAAGACCGATTTTTGCTGACACAGATCATAATGGATTAATTGATTTGGGGAAATTGGATGCTCTTTTTACCCAAAAGACCAAAGCAATAATTCCTGTTCACTTATATGGAAAGATGGTGGACATGGAGAAATTATTGGAATGGTCAAGACCAAAAATCATCCTTATCATAGAAGATGCAGCACAGGCTTTTGGAGCATTTCAAAACGGTATCAGCGCGGGAACTTGGGGAGACGTAGGTTGTTTTAGCTTTTATCCCACCAAAAATCTTGGCGCATTGGGTGAAGCAGGTGCTCTGGTGACAAAAGATGAAAGTATTCAAATTCGATTGAAGCAAATGATCAACCATGGTCAGGCGGCCCGGGATAAGCACTTAAGTATTGGTAGAAATGCCAGGATAGACAGCCTTCAGGCCGGCTTTATGAATGTGAAAATGGATTACTTCCAAGCATGGCAAAAAAAGAGGAAATTACTATCCTCCATCTATCTGGAAAACCTTATAGATGTTGGTGACCTGTCACTGCCTTTGGATATACTTAGGCCCAATCATAATGCGCATTTATTTGTAATAAAAACAGGAAAACGGGATAAACTCAAGACGTATCTGAAAAGCAAAGGTATCGGCACTGCTATTCATTATCCCACCATCCTCCCAAAGATGCTTCCTTATCAAGATGGGAAGGAATATCCGATTGCTGAAAAATTATCAATGCAAGTATTATCACTTCCCCTGAATCCCTGGATGAATGATGAGGATGTTTTATCCATCAGCTACGAAATCAAAAGATTTTTTGAAAAAGCATAAATTAGCGACTGCACACTGTGTACTAAGAAAAACTGCCAACTGAGACTGCTTTCTACAAACTTCAAAAAAGTCTACTGAACACTGAACACTGCCTACTGAACATTGAACACTGCAAATTACTTGTAATCCACATAATACATATCAATATTGCCTTTGTTTTTTGCAGCAATTTCACCCCTATGTTCAAAATTAAAATCTTCTTTTATCAGTAAATAGGTCTTTTTGCTGACGTTGATTTTCCCAACCTCCGAATTTTGTTCCATTCGTGCAGCAATATTGACAGCGTCACCCCAAATGTCATAAGCAAATTTTTTAACACCGACAATTCCCGCTACCACGGTGCCCGAATTAATGCCTATCCTGATCTGAAATTCATTTTTGGAATTTGCCATATAATCCCGGATTTCCAATGCCGCAAGGGTAATATTATAGGCGTGACGCTTGTTTTCTCTAGGTAATCCTGAAACGGCTAGATAGGCATCTCCTATGGTCTTGATTTTTTCTATGTCATATTTTTCAATGATTTTATCAAATGCTGTAAAACTTTCATGGATATTCCTGACAAGTTCCTTAGGGGAAAGTTTTTCACTTATACCCGTAAAGTTTACAAAGTCAATAAACATAATAGTTACCTCATCATATTGCCTTGCCATAGAACTACCTTTGGCTTTTAGCTCCTGAGCGATTTCTGCAGGCAAAATATTAAGCAAAAGTTCATCTGATTTCATTCTCTTCTCCTCCACATCATCCAAGGCTTCTTTGAGGATTAGATGAAAGATTAAATTTTTTCTGATCAGATAGTACCGGTAAATGGCAAACAGGTAGGAAGAAAACGCTAAAATGAGAAATATAAAGTATTGAAAAGAAGTGAGCAGGACAGTAAAATCCTGATGACAGGTAAATTGAAAAACTAACAGGATAATCACCGAATGCAGGACAAAATTAATAAAATAAAGAAAAGGTCTTAAGAGCGTAATCAATGCTGTAGGCACCAATACACACAACTGTCCAAATAAAAAGGTGTTATATCCTTCCTGACAATCTGCCCAAAATCCAGAATTAATGTAAAGTAGATAAGCAACAAAACAAAAAAGGTATTCATGTATGAAAGTGACTTTGTTTTTAAAAATAAAAAAGAAGATCAAGGCCACAGCAGTCAAAATGCTTGGACCCAAACGAAACCAAAACCACAATCGATAAGAATTGGTCAAAAATTCAATTTCTGAAAACATGATTAGAGGAGCTCCGAAAACCACAAAAATTGAAGCCCATTTGGCATATATCTTTCCCAGCCTGATATACTCCTCTTTCCATTCCTTGGATTTTTCATTATCCAAGGAATCAAAAATATACTTTTTTATAAATGAAGGAAACGATTCTCTGAGCATCATTCTAATTAACTATCAAATTTTTGATAAATCTCTTTTTCAAAGAGTTTGGCTATTTTTTTATCGCGTTTTGACTTCAACATATCTGGAAAAGGGATTACTCCAAAAATTTTCGAATGCTTTAATGGATAATCCTCTCTGATATTAATGGCATAGTCAGGACTACTGACTTCATCCGCATGTTCTACCCAGACAGAATGGATTGTAAATCCAAATGAGAAATCCGGGTGTTTCAATTTGACCTTGGGGCCATTTTTCAGATCATTCGCATCAAAAATCCAAACCTCGGGTTTATAATCTAATTCAGTAAAATTATCATTGGGATCACCATTGATGACCGTTGTGAGAATATATCCATCTTTACCTGAGGGTACGTTATGGGTTGCATTTTTTCTTGGCACAAACTGCAGGGTCCACATATATTGTTCCTTGCCGAATGCATAAAATTCCTCCGATTCCATAGTTTGGGTATTGACGCATTGCAGGACAGGTGGCGCACCTTTTTTGGTCAAATTCAACATATCAACAGATTTGAATTGTTTTTGTGGTCTTGTACTATCAGAATACATATCAAAAATAAATTTTGAAAGGTGGTCTTCTTTAAGTCCATAGCTTTGCCAAAATATATGGGTGATCTTTGGAGTATTTGTTTCATGGCTCAACATGTCTCTATGGGTATATAAACCGATTCCCCATGTGTGGGCTTTAGTGATATTACCATTTTCCAGACCATCAAAAAATTTAAAATCTGATTGGTTTTCAATAAGTTTACCATTTGCTGCATCTATTTTCAACCTTCCGATCCTACCGATATCCATCTCTCCTACTGCAATCAATCCCAATTTATCATTTTTAATTTTTTTGTCCGGATCGGTGGCGAGTGTATCATAACTTCTCAACCAATCCGCAACACAGGCACAGCAATTATGAGCGCTATGTAAAGTGACGACATCATCAGAATCATCATAATCCACTGAAAAGTGTACAGTCTCATGTATCAATGATATGGATTTGGCTTTTACTTTTTTGTTATTCGAGTCAGACAAATCCGATCTCTTTATCAAATAAAGCATGCTGTTTTCATTCATAGGCTGACACATAATTTTCCTGATCATTGGTCCGATTTTCGGATCATTCTGAAAAGGGAAATTCAGCATGGTATCAAATGTGAATTTGAAATTGGTATCGCACAATATGATGTAGTTTTTGCTGAATCCAATCTGATGCATATTATGGGCAAGGTTAATGGCTTTTCCATTTTCATCCAGGACTTCCCATTCCTCCATTGTTTTTTGACCGGCCCATTTCATCAAAAAAACCGAATTATTGCTCAGCAATACTTTTCCGCTCAATTTATTGAATAACTCCCTGATTCTGGCAAGGATTTTTGGAACAAAAGGAAGACGTCGAAGGTGTTCGGAAAAAACAAAATTATCGATTTCATTAATTATTTTGGCCTGGGCTACTCTTAGTTCCTGGCCTTTGGCATCGAGTTTAGATCTTTCGGATAGCTTTGATAAAAATTCCCGCAGGCGGCCTTCATTTCGGACATAAAATTCAAAAAGGAGCTTGTCCATCCAAGCTTCTTTTTTACTTTTTCCAAAATTCACGGTGAAAAGCTCCTCCGTATCCGGGTCAAAAACAGGATGTGCTGTACTCATTACAGTTTTAAAAGGTGTATTCATAAAAAACGGCAGAAATGATCGCCAGACTTTGTTTTTACCAATTGGAGTAATCAGTTTGAATGTCTTGGGATCAAACTCATAAGGCCTGCCTGCATCAAATGTGGCAAGCAACCTGGTTTTACCCTCGGATTTGAAGCGGATAGGCATTACCGCAGTACTCAGTTGGTTTCTTGTCCCTAATCTCAAGGACCTCCTTCCCAAACCGATGTTCCTAAATTTGAAGTTCTTTCCGTAAGTGGAATCAGGAGATGAAGTGGCAACATCCGCATAGTAACAGGGAGTTTTCATCAGACCTGTACTCACCTTGACTTTTTCACTTTCATTCAAATCAAAACGGATAACTACACCATCTCCGTTGATAAGAGGACTTCCAAATTCTTCATTAAAACCACCTTCAGGTAGATTTTCCTGATAAGGCAATCCTTTGGAATTGACTGTCCCACAAGCTGAATTGATAAAAACATACCCATACATATCAGTTGGTATTCTACCTTCAATCACCGTTAACTCCACATCAATTTCTGATGTGGAAGCTGTAGAAAATGCCCTTGCCATAATTTTTTGTCTATAAAAATTTTTATCAACTATACTTTCAATATATAATTCAAAAACAGGTTTTACCCTGTACCTTCTTTTCGGTTTTTAAAAATCCAACCTCGAAAAAGAGCGACACCGGATTAAATTTAATTATTTCTTTCTGTGGTTTATTAAAAATTCTGAAATTTAGTACATTTAAAAATCATTTATTTTGGAATTTAATATTCCATGCCAATAGAATTCCGTCAAACATGAAACCCACAGATACCAAAAACCCCGAGTACTACCATAAAGTAGTTGATTGTCAATACGCTTGTCCTGCCCACACCCCTGTCCCTGAATATATCCGGCTGATAGCTGCCCAAAAATTCACAGAGGCCTACATGATCAATTGGGAATCAAATGTTTTCCCCGGAGTATTGGGAAGGACTTGTGACCGTCCCTGTGAACCTGCCTGCCGTAGAGTTAGGGTCGAAGAGGAACCTGTAGCAATCTGTAGACTGAAAAGAGTTGCTGCCGATAATAAAGGGGATGTAAAACAACATATGCCCCAAGGCCCCTTTCCCCCAAATGGAAAGAAAATCGCTTTGGTCGGTGGCGGTCCGGCATCATTGACGGTTGCCAGAGATTTGGCGCCTTTGGGATATGAGATTCATCTTTTTGATGAACAGATAGCCGGTGGCGGAATGATGCGGAGTCAGATACCTTCCTTTAGACTTCCTGAAACAGTCCTCAATGAAGAAGTCAATTATATTTTGGACTTGGGGATCCATACGCAGTTTTTGACTTATGTAAAAAGTCTCAAAGAAGTCTTAAATCAGGACTATGATGCAGTATTTGTAGGAACCGGAGCTCCAAGAGGCCGAGACCTTCCAAAGCTTCCCGGAAGAAAGGAAGCAGATGCCCACATTCACATCGGTATAGAATGGCTGGCAAATGTAGCTTTTGAACATACCAAGTCCATCAACAAAAAAGTGATCGTTTTGGGCGGTGGCAATACTGCCATGGATTGTTGTAGAACATCGAGAAGGCTCGGTGGCAAGAATGTCAAAGTGGTTGTAAGGAGTCCTTTTGATGAAATGAAAGCATCTCCCTGGGAAAAAGAAGATGCAATTCATGAAGATATAGAAATCATCGATAATCATGTCCCTTTAAGTTTTGAGCATGAGAACGGTAAACTTACAGGAATGAAATTCCAGAAAGTAAAAGCTGTCTATGATGAGAATGGCAAAAGGCAATTGCTTCCGACCGGAGAGGATGATGTCTTTATCGAAGCAGATGAGGTATTGATTGCCATTGGTCAGGAAAACAGTTTTCCCTGGATCGAAAGGGATCTGGGATTGCAGTTTGATAAATGGGATATGCCTGTAGTCGATGAAGTGACTTTCCAATCAACCAACCCAAAGGTATTCTTTGGAGGTGATTCAGCCTTTGGCCCCAAGAATGTGATTACCGCGGTAGCCCATGGGCATCAGGCAGCGGTTTCCATACATCTTTTTTGTGATGGTGAGAGTCTATATGATAGACCTTCTCCCTACACCAACCTTATCAGTCAAAAAATGGGCATTCATGAGTGGAGTTATGACAGCAGTGTGGCCATTGACCAAAGGTACATTGTTCCTCAGGCCAAAAAATCCATAACCTTAAAAGACAGGAAAAAAGAGGTTGAACTGGGATTCGAAATTGCCACAGCCTATCGGGAAACCCAAAGATGTCTCAACTGTGATGTACAGACGGTATTCAAAGAAGATCGCTGTATTGAATGCGATGCCTGTATGGATGTCTGCCCAACCTCCTGCATTACCTTTACCACCAATGCCGAAGAACCTGAACTGAGACAAAAACTTTTGGTGCCTGCTGAAAACCTGGAGCAGGATCTTTTGGTATCCTCCGATCTGAAAACAGGAAGGGTGATGGTCAAAGATGAGGATGTCTGCCTTCATTGCGGACTTTGCGCCGAAAGATGTCCTACCTCAGCTTGGGATATGCAAAAGTTTTTTTATTCTGTCACCAAAGCCAATCAAATGTCAACCGCTTTTCCCCAAATTGAAAAATGAGTCAATCCATCAATGATTTTATAGTCCGCTTCGCCAATGTAAACGGAACCGGTTCGGCCAGTGCCAACTATCTTTTTGCAAAAGCTATCTTCAGAATGGGAATCCCTGTTACACCCAAAAACATCTTCCCTTCCAATATCCAAGGCTTACCCACTTGGTATGAGGTGCGGGTAAGTGAAAAAGGATATTTGGGAAGAAGGGAAGGCATTGACCTGATGGTATCTGTCAATCCCCAGAGTATGGCCCAGGATGTCAAAAATGTCAAGCCGGGGGGATATTTTATGTATGACAGTACCAAAAAGCTCCCCGACCCTTATATCAGGGAAGATATCCATTATTTGGGTATCCCCATGATGGAGATGTCAAATCAGGCTTTTTCAGATCCCAGGAAAAGGCAACTCCTAAAAAACATCATCTATGTAGGGGCTTTGGCCAAATTGATCAACTTGGATATCGTTGAAGTAGAAAAGCTGATTGGGGAGCAGTTTGAAGGAAAAGCTTCACTCATTGAAGCCAATCATATAGCTCTAAAGTTGGGAATGGAATTCGTTGAGTCAAATTTTGACTTTCCATTACCATTTAGACTTGAAAGAAAAAATCTCGTGAAAGGTAAAATTCTCGTGGATGGGAACACCGCTTGCGGTTTGGGTGCTGTTTATGGTGGGGCCACGGTTATGGCCTGGTACCCCATTACGCCTTCCACCTCAGTGGCAGAAGCCTTTGAAAAATATTGTGAAGAATATAGGATTGACCCTGAAACCGGGGAGAAAAGATTTGCCATTGTCCAAGCAGAAGATGAACTGGCAGCCATGGGAATGGTCATTGGGGCCAATTGGAATGGTGCCCGTGCATTTACCGCCACAAGCGGTCCTGGGGTATCATTGATGAATGAATTCTTAGGATTGGCCTATTTCGCAGAAGTCCCGGCTGTATTGGTGGATGTGCAGCGTGCAGGTCCAAGTACGGGGATGCCTACAAGAACACAGCAACCTGACCTGATGCTTGCAGCTTACGCATCCCATGGAGATACCAAACATGTGTTGCTTTTACCCAGCACTCCAAAAGAATGTTTTGAAATGACAGCGAAAAGTTTTGATCTGGCAGAGAGGCTGCAAACCCCCATCATGGTGATGACCGACTTGGATTTGGGTATGAATGACCATATCAGTGACCCATTTGAATGGAATGATAAAAGGAAATATGACCGGGGCAAAGTATTAAATGCCGAAGAATTGGAGCATGTTGGCAGGTTTGGAAGATACTTGGACGTTGACGGTGATGGTATTCCATTCAGAACTTACCCCGGAACACACCCGACTAAAGGAGCTTTTTTCACCAGGGGCACTTCCCGTGATGAATATGCTGCTTACACAGAAGATGGTGCTGCATACAAAAGAAATATGGACAGACTGATGGTCAAATGGGAAACTGCCAAGAAAATCGTTCCTTCTGCACAGCTTTATCAAAAGAAATATCAAAGTCCTTATGGAATTTTGTTTTTTGGAACTTCTACTTTTTCTTCAGAAGAAGCTAAAGAATTACTTCAGGAAAAAGGCATTGAAGTGGATGCCATTCGGATCAAAGCGTTCCCTTTTGGAGCTGAGGTGTTGGAATTTGTCCACTCCCATGAACTTGTTTTTGTCATTGAGCAAAACAGGGATGCGCAGATGCGCAGCATGATGATGATAGAGATGGAAACCAATCCTGCCAAACTGATACCTGTTTTGAATTATGACGGTATGCCGATCACTGCAGATGCCATCAAAAACCAGATTACTAATCACCTCCAACAATTTAAAAACCTAAATCATGAGTTATCTAAAACCACAGTTTAGACACCCTAAGCTTCCAAAAAATAAAATCGGATATACCATCAAGGAATATGAGGGTCCTTTGTCCACACTTTGCGCCGGCTGTGGTCATGACAGCATCAGCGCAGCCATTGTACAGGCATGTTTTGAAATGTCCGTAGAACCACATAAAGTGGCCAAGATTTCCGGAATCGGATGTTCCTCTAAGACCCCATCCTACTTTTTGGGCAATTCACATGGCTTTAACTCGGTCCATGGTAGGATGCCTTCAGTAGCGACGGGAGCAAGTATGTCCAATAAAGACATGGTGTATTTTGGGGTTTCCGGTGATGGTGATTCAGCATCGATTGGTATGGGGCAATTTGTCCATGTCATCCGAAGAAACCTGAACATGGTTTATATTGTCATGAACAACGGCTGTTATGGACTGACCAAAGGCCAGGATTCTGCCACTGCTGACCAAGGTTCCAAAAGCAAAGCAGGCTCCATCAATCCTTTTCAGGCCATCGATCTGGCAAGTCTGGCGATTGAATTGGGGGCACCGTTTGTTGCCCAGAGCTTTAGCGGAGACAAACAGCAGTTGGTACCCATCATCAAAGCAGCTATGCACCACAAGGGATTTGCATTTATAAATGTCATTTCTCCTTGCGTCACCTTTAACAATAATGCTGGATCTACCAAGTCCTACGATTATGTCAGACAGCATATTGAGGCAACTTCCACTTTGGATTTTGTACCGGAAATGCCTGCCATTACTACCAAATATGACCAAGGTAAATCAACCAAAGTGGCTTTGCATGATGGGTCTATCATTCAACTCAATAAACTGGCAACAGATTGGAATCCTGAGGATAGGCTTTCTGTAGTTAATGCCCTACAACAGGCGAGATTGAAAAATGAAATCCTCACAGGACTACTTTATGTCAATACAGAATGGAATGACCTTCACGGAACTTTGAATACCTGCAAAACACCGTTAAATAAATTGACAGAAAAAGATCTATGTCCGGGAGAGGAAATTTTGGAAGGAATTAATTCGGGATTTCGGTAAAAATCAGAAATCTATCATTGGTTCGAAGATAACGTAGGTGACACTGATTTATTTATCTGTGAATATCTGCAATATCAGCGTCATCAGCGTTCTATTCAGAATGTAAAAGTGAGTTTATAGGCAAAAAAAAACCGGATTCTAGATCCGGCTTTTTTTAGGTTTTAATCTTTTTTGATCTCAACTTCCAGCTTTTTGGTTTTTACCGAGCCGCCGTCAGAACTGATTTTAATTTGAGTATCTGCTTCTTTTTCAGATTTGACTTCAATTGTAGTCTCTTTTACTGTTTCTTTTGCAGGTTTGTTATTGCAGCCAAAAGC
>NZ_JBGTCA010000268.1:0-15085 GCF_041749095.1 Aquiflexum sp.
TTTTCTCCTGATGGGAATTCTTTGGTGTTTGTGAGGGGAAACAGCCGAAACCCTGTTGGTGAACCCGCCAATCCGGCCCAATTGCAGGAAAGTACCGATAGGGAAATTCTTTGGGTTGATCTGGGTAAGGGTGAGGTGAAATCATTTTCGGTCGGCTATGCACCGCTTTTTCATCCGGATGGAAAAAAGTTGACTTTTATCAAATCAGGCAAAGTGTATTTGAAAGAATTATCGGGAACTGACGGTGAAGACAAACCTTTATTTTCTGCAAGGGGATCTTTGGGTCAGTTGACCTGGAGTCCTGATGGGAAATTATTAGCCTTTACCAGCAACCGCACAGACCATGCATTTGTGGGTTTGTTTGACCTGGAAAAAGGGACAACCCTCTATCCCGAACCCAGCATGGACCATGATGGGTATCCTGCATGGAGTCAGGATGGGAAAAAACTGGCCTACCTCCGGGTTCCGAATATCAACAACAAATTGCCCTTTACCTCCCTCAAGGAAGCCAATCCCTGGAGCATCCGTGTCCTGGATGTGGCGAGTAGGACAGGCGAAGAAGTATTTCAGGCCGATCGTGGCAAGGGCAGTGTGATGGTCCGCGACCTTCCTGCTACCAGTTCTCGGTTGTGGTGGACTCCCTCAGGTTCGATCGTCTTCCCTTGGGAGAAAAACAATTGGATGCATTTATATGCCGTCAATCCTTCCACCAAAGAAGTCCAACACCTGACACCGGGAGATGGACAGGTGGAATGGGTGGAAAGCAGCTGGGTTCCCGGTGAATTGCTCATCACTTCCAATATCGGGAATATCGACAGGAGAAATATATGGCGCTTGGACCTGTATAGCTATGATCTGGAATTTTTGGGTAAAAAAGATGAAATCCAATGGTCTCCGGTCCGATTGGAAAATGGCTTGGCCTATATTTCATCTACCCACAATCGACCAGCTTGGCCGGTGATTGTTCAATATGGACAAGAGAAGTTATTGGCTGAAAATCTATTCCCGGAGCAATTTCCTGATAACCTCACGATGCCTGAGGCTTTGGTTTTTAAAGCAGCAGACGGTTTTGAAACCTACGGTCAACTTTTCCTACCTCCTGATTACGATGCCAAAAAGAAATATCCTGCCGTGATTTTCCTGCATGGAGGCAGTAGAAGACAAATGCTGTTGGGTTTTAATTATGGGTTGTATTACAGTCATGCTTATGCCATGCAGCAGTTTTTTGCCGCCAATGGCTATATCGCACTTTCCTTGAATTACCGCAGTGGGATTGGCTATGGATTGGATTTCAGGGAAGAGGACAATTATGGTGCCGGCGGAGCAAGTGAGGTGCAGGATGTAATGGCCGCGGCAGATTATCTGGCATCCAGAACCGATGTGGATGCTTCGAAAATTGTTCCTTGGGGCGGAAGTTATGGGGGATTTTTGACAGCCCATGCCCTCTCACAGGCACCCGGTAAGTTTTTGGCAGGGGTGGATATTCATGGAGTACACAATTGGAACAATGACATTGGGGTGTTTGCACCCTGGTACAAGCCCGAGAAATTTCCAGAAATGGCCGAATTGGCTTTCAAGTCTTCCCCTATGTACCATGTTAAAAATTGGAAAGAACCGGTCTTATTGATCCATGGTGATGATGATAGGAATGTACTGTTTTCTGAAAGTGTGGAGTTGCTGGAAGTGTTGAGGAAACAGGGCGTGCATGTAGAGCAGCTGGTCTTCCCGGATGAGGTGCATTCGTTTTTGTTGCACAAAAATTGGGTTGGGGCCTATGAAGCGGCGTTTAGGTTTATTGAGGAGCAGGTTGGGAGGTAAATTTTGAGGTAGTGGTCTTTCAAATTCAACTCCGTTAGAGTTGAAAAGATAAATGCATTTGTCAATTTCAAATCCACACATAGCAATGTGTGGCTAATCGAATTCAACCACCTTGTGGTTGAGGCGGATTGGTTTTTATTGCACCGAAACTGGGTAGCTGCCTATGAGGCGACATTTAGGTATATCCAGAAAAAAATACATGAAGATTAGAAGTTCTAAGGGCTTCATGAATAGGTCTTGAAAGACAATTTCCAAAAATTAAAAAAAATGTGCATATTTAAAAAATTGGCTAATTGACTATTTTAGGGAATAAATGACAAAAACACATAAAAGGATCATCCTCATCGCTATAATTTCTCAATTTAAAATAAAGTTAATCCCCAATTAATTGCCCTGATACAAACAACTGATTATATCGTAAACACAAATGAAAACCCCTTTATTTTTCATTCTTTTTCTCTTAATAACCAAAGTAGCTGCTCAAAGCATTTCAACTGAGGAAATTGTTACTTTAAGCAAAAAGTACCAGGAAAAGGCATTGTATTTTAGGGAAATGCCGCATTTTGACCGTGACAGTACTGTTTATTATTTTGACATGGCTGTTGACTTACTTCAAAACAATAAGCCGCTTCAATATGAACAATTGGCCGAGTTGTTCCGAGATATCACCGACAGGTCCAATCGCTCGCATAATTTTATTATTGTAGATTCTATTGCTCCAATTGGCTGGTCGTATTATGAAAAAATCCCCGACGATCAAAAAGATAAAGTGTTAGGATATGATTTGTTGATCAATTGGGCTTTGATAAAAATAATAAGAGGTGAACCACAACCAGGGCTTGATCTTTTTGTAAAAGCATTGGATCTGCTTAAAGCTGATACCCGAACAGAGGTTCAACTCAAAATTTTGAAAGACAAGGGCAGGTTTTATTATCAATATGGTTTGCCTGAAGAAAAAGAAATAGGAATTCAATATTTAAAAGAGAGTATGATTGCCTATCAAGAATCAGATTATCCGGAAAAAAATGAAGCCCTTGTCATAGCTTACAAACTTCTCTCTTATCATTATGAAAATTCCAACCCTGATTCAACTGAATTTTATTTAAACCAATTAGATGAGCTGTTACCTCAAATCACCAATCCCTTTCACCATACCTGGCATTCTTACTCAATGGGAAACTACCTTGTTTTAAGAAAAAGGTACGAAGAGGCAGAATCCTACCTATTTAAAACCATACAACTATTAGAAAAGTATCACTTGACTACCATTGATGTTTATCAATTTGCGCATTCGCTATTGGGTGATATTGCTGAGGTAGAAGGCCGAATTGATGAAGCAATTGCTTATTATGAAAAAGCCAAGAATTCCTCAATTGAGATAAATACCAAAGCAAATACGGCGAGCTTTATCAAAAAATTATCCAAAATGTATGCGCTCAACAGCGATTACAAGAAGGCTCTTGAATATTATGTTGAATGGGCAGATACCAACGAAAGTATCGAATTGGAAAGAAACGAAAGAAGCCTGCGTGAGAGTGAATTGGAGATGAATGTACTCAAACAAGATAAAGAGCTTATTGCAAAACGGCAACAACAGACTTTTTATATCGTTGCCCTACTACTTGGCACTGTTATGCTCGGACTTCTATATCGCAATTATAGACTGGAACAAAAAAGCAACCAGAAATTGGCGGCACTGAATGAAGAATTAGACCAAAAAAATGTGCTGCTCGATAAACGCAATGCGGAAAATGAATTGCTGTTAAAAGAAATCCACCATCGTGTAAAAAACAACCTTGAGATAGTCAGCAGTTTGTTGGCATTACAATCATCACAGATAGATGACCCCAACACCAAAGATGCGATGCAGGAAGGGCAGAACAGGGTGCAATCCATTGGCATCGTACATCAAAAACTCTATCAGGGCACCAACCTTGGTTCCATTGAAATGAAAGATTATTTTATCAACCTGGGTGAAAGTCTGATCGGATCTTTTGGTGCGGAAAAGCGGGTAACCCTTGAATGTGCCATGGATAACCTTGATGTGGATATTGACACAGCTGTTCCACTTGGGCTAATTGTTAATGAATTGCTGACAAATACGCTTAAATATGCCTTCCCTGAAGGACAGCAGGGCAAAGTTGAAATCACCCTTCAAAAGAATGGGGATGGCGTTCTTCAGTTACAGGTATGCGACAATGGCGTAGGTAAAAGCGGGCAGATCAAAGGCACCGGCTTTGGCGGTCAGTTGATCTCGCTGCTTACCCAGCAATTAAACGGTACAATGCAGGAAGAAGTGAAGAATGGTACCCGGATATATTTTGATTTTAAACCTGAAAAAGCTGCATGATGATGTAACGGATTTATTTCTTTTTGAAGGCAGACTTGATTATATGGGGTAAAATAATGGGTTAAGCTGCTGCCCTAATTTAAATTCAACCCCTATCAGGGTTGAAAAGTATATGCACTCCTTAATTTCATAACCACACATAGCGATGTGTGGCTAATCAAATTCAACCACGTTGTGGTTGAGGAATTTTCGAGAGTCAACCATGAATCTACATGCCTCCTTTCAAATTTTTTAATTCAATTTATATTGTAGATTCCGTAATGGCTTACCAGATTAAATGGGTAATTTCTCAATCTTTCTCCACTTCGATTCCTGAAGGGAATCAATTCGATTAGCCCCACATCACAATGTGGGGTCGATAATTTAATCAATCACCTCTTTTTTCCCAACCCTGAATGGGTTGAATTTGAAAACCCGGCTGGCCAAAATCCAATCACAACAAATATTTCTCATCAAAATCAATCCCATTTTCCTCCAAGATACTTTTGTATTCGTCCAAAAAATCCACCTTTTTATGATGTTCCTGTTGGTTTTTGATGTATTCGATCAGGTTGTTTTTTGAAGCATAATTGATAGAGAATGCCCCATAACCATTTTGCCAACCTTCAAAATGATCAAAAAGACGGTTCATTTTTATCATATCTGAACTGGCCAGCTTGATATCCTTGATCAAGGATGAAACATTAATCATCGGATGAACATGGGTGAATATATGGATGTGGTCTCCCATTCCATTGATCCTGTACAGATGGCAATTTTTGTTTTTTAACAGCCCGGAGATATAGGAAAATAATTCAGGCCGACCTTTTTCATGTAGAGTAGGAGTTCTCTTGTAAGTGGAGAAAATAATGTGGCAAAGGAGTTGTGTGTAAGTACTCATGGTTAAAAGTTTTAGGGTTAAAAATCATTTTTCAGATTGAATTTAAAAAATTGAATTCAAACGTGGGTTATTTTAAACGGATAAGTTGGTAGAGGTCTTTCAAATTCAACCTCCCGATTTTCGGGACAGGCTCTGTCAGGGTTGATAGGGAAAATGGACGCGTTGATTTGTAATCCACACATAGCAATGTGTGGCTAATCGAATTCAACCACTTCGTGGTTGGGTGTCGAATATTGACCAATAATATAAAAACAAATTGTTTGATTCCTTTATTGAACCAAGCACAAATATGGAATCCAAGAAAATTCCTGAAGAGCTTGCCCGCCGTGGCGGGGAATTAATTCGATTAGCCCCACATGACAATGTGGGGTCTTGATTGACACTTATCCCCTAAATTTTTCCCAACTCTGAAGGAGTTAAATTTAAAAACTGCCCGTCTATCAAACTAGAATGCCCTCACAACAAATATTTCTCATCAAACTCAATCCCATTCTCCTCAAAAATCTTTAACCTAGACATACACAGGAGAAACAACCAAAAATTATCAAAATTTACAGTTTTTGGAAGTTTTGATAATTTAATCTGTTTGCTTGATCAAGAGGAAAAATAAGAATTGCAGGCGGTAATCTTCTTCTCTCAAACCGACAGTTCATGTGAAACAAACCTACTCATTGAATATTAGGTCCTAAACAGCAGAGGTAAAATTCCTCTTCGGAAAGAAAACCCGTTCATTGGGGAAGAAATAGTGGCATTTCGTCCTAAGTCGGCCATTTGGCACCATAGATTTTCATATCTTTCTTTAGTTAGCGGAACGAAGACTTTTATTAAACCCCTGCTAATCAGAACCCACAATAAATCTAACAAGGTTAAAACATGAGAAATACATTTTTAATCCTCTTTCTTACCCTTTCTTTGAATGCGTTTGGCCAATCCACTTTCCAATATGACATTGTCTTGGAAGGAGGCAGGGTAATAGACCCTGAAACCGAACTTGATGCCATCAAAAATGTGGGCATAATCAACGGCCGCATAGCGATGATCAGTTCTGATCCTTTGTCGGGAAAAGAAACTGTCAATGTGAGCGGGATGGTGGTTGCCCCCGGTTTTATTGATTTACATGTGCATGGCATGAGCAATGTTGAACAGGAATATCAACTCCATGATGGGGTCACGACGGCTTTGGAACTCGAATGGGGAATCGAACATACAGGTGCTTGGTATGCATCTCGTCAAGGCAATGCGCTGATCCATTATGGTGCGAGTGTTTGTTGGCCATTTGAGCGTATGAAGGCATTGGCAAGTTATCAGGATGGTGTGGATGAACTTTTGGATTTGGTTCAGGAAAAAAAGTATGCTCGTCAATCTTTTTTTCACATTGCCAGTCCTTCCTTTACAGAAGATCTGACATCCGAAGAATCGGATCGAACCCTCACCAATATTAAATCTGCCTTGGGGGAAGGGGCTATCGGAATTGGGGTTCCTATAGGCTACTTACCTGATACAAAGCCAGCTGAAATGTACAGCGTATTTGAATTGGCAGGACAAATAGATGCCTTGATTTACACACATAACAGGCAGCCCAGTATTTTATCCTTGCAGGAAGTGATAGCCGATGCCACCCTCACAGGAGCACCCTTGCACATTGTTCACATTAACAGCATGTCGCTGGGTCAAATTGATTTTGCCTTGAACATGGTCAGTGCTGCTGCCCAAAAAGGCTTTGACATCACCACAGAACTGTATCCATATACCGCCGCTTCTACAGGTTTGATGACAGCGATGTTCAATGAAGGATGGCAGGAAAGATTGGGTATTGATTATGGGGATCTGCAGTTGGTGGCTACAGGGGAACGCCTTACCAAAGAAACCTTTGCAAGACACCGAAGAACCAATCAATATGTAATCATGCACATGATGCAACCCGAATGGATTGCAAGGGGCATTGCCGCACCCGGGGTGATTATCGGATCGGATGGTATGCCTTATAGTAAACTCGCCCATCCCCGTACCGCAGGGACTTTTTCGCGGGTGTTGGGAAAATATGTCAGAGAAGATCAAGTGCTGGACTTAAATACCGCCATTGAAAAGATGACATTGCTTCCTGCAAAGCGACTCGAAGGAATAGCTCCCATGATGCGGTTCAAAGGAAGGATACAAGTGGGTGCCGACGCGGACATCACCGTTTTTGATCCCAATTCGATCATTGATAAAGCGACTTTCGAAGGGGGATTGGAGTTTTCGGAAGGGATAGCGTATGTATTGGTGAACGGAACCTTTGTATTGAAAAATGGGAAGACTGTATCCAATGTTTTCCCGGGACAAGGTGTGTATGGAAGGTTTAAAAAGTAGATTTCAAGACATAAATAAAAATAAGAAACGGGAAAGCCGAAAACCGACTAGAGTAAGCTAACAGAAAAAACAGTTAAAAATGGAACAAACTAGCAATCATCCCAATGCGGGCAACATCATGCAAACTTCAACAGCATTTTGGACCTCCAAGATCCTTTTGAGCGCTGTAAAATTTCAAATTTTTACAACGCTGGCTAAAAACAAAACCATGTCAGGATCTGAAATTAAAACCGATTTAGATTTGAAATGCACTGACCGTCATGTTTTTGATTATTTGGATGCCTTGACCACGTTTGGGTTTTTGAACAGAGAAGGCTTATTGGACACAGCAAAATATTCCAACACCATCGACACTGACTTTTTCCTGGACAAAAACAAACCCTCCTACATTGGTGGCATGTTGGAAATGCTGAACAACCGCCTATATGGTTTTTGGGGGAACTTGGAAGAAGCACTTTTGACCGGAATGCTGCAAAATGAAGCAAAAAATGGGGAGAATCTTTTTGATGCTATATATGCTGATGAAGATAGATTGAAAGAATTTACCAATGCCATGAGTGGTATTCAAATGGGCAACTTTATACACCTTGCCCAAACCTTTGATTTTTCTAAATACAAGACACTGGTCGATATCGGTGGCTCGGGCGGAACATTGTCTATCATGGTTGCCAAACACCAACCGCATATGAATTGTATTTCATGGGATCTACCATCCTTGGCTCCAATTTCTAACAATACCATTGAGAACTCTCACCTGCAAGACCGGGTAAAAGCAATCAGTGGTGATTTTTTCAAAGACCAATTTCCCAAAGCTGATGTCATAACGATGGGAAATATATTGCACGACTGGGATGAGGAAACCAAGTTGATGCTAATGAAGAAAGCTTATGAAGCGTTGCCTGATGGCGGGGTATTTATAGCCATTGAAAATGTCATTGATGACGAAAGGAAGAAAAATGCTCTAGGCTTAATGATGAGTCTGAATATGCTCATAGAAACCGGGACAGGCTTTGACTACACATTTGCAGACTTCAAAAATTGGGCGAAAACCATCGGTTTTAAATCAACATCAATACTTCCTTTGACCGGACCCACAAGTGCTGTTATAGCTTACAAATAATACTTCTACATTGTTAGGGATGTAAAAGTCTAAACAATTCATATTTAACATTTTAAATCAAATGATCATAAATCGGTACTGGATGAAAAAATATAAATATGGTTCTGTTGAGAGTATGGCGATCAATTACCTATTTCAAGATACAGGCATTTAGAATTTCACAACCAATTCCTGTAGTTATCAAAGATTATTAAAATGAATAATTTCATACGGATTTCTTCAGTCATCTTCATACTTGGACTGACATTTACGTCAATTCACTGTACTAATAAACCTGACCATGGTTCTGAGGAACACATTAGACAGGCTACCTCAATGATTGATGAAGCCTATCTGGTCAACGCAGACAATACACCTGAAAATTGGGTGACCTATGGGAAAAACTATGCAGAAGATCGATTCAGTTCCCTTACACAAATCAATAAAGATAATGTTGGGAAACTCGGTTTGGCTTGGGCGTTGAATCTGGAGACAACGCGGGGTATTGAAACCACCCCGTTGGTAGTAGACGGGATTATGTTCCTCTCTGGTCCATGGAGCAAAGTGTTTGCAGTGAATGCCTTAACCGGAAAGATGATTTGGACTTATGATCCGGAAGTGCCCGGAAAAGTCGGAAAGAATCTTTGCTGCGATGTGGTAAACAGGGGATTGGCCTTATATAAGGGTCGGGTCTTCGTGGGAACTTTAGACGGCCGCTTGATTTCACTTTATGCAGCTACCGGCAAACCTGTGTGGGAAATACATACCGTGGACACCACTAAAGCATACTCTATTACAGGTGCTCCAAGAATTGTCAAGGGGAATGTGATCATTGGAAATGGTGGTGCAGAGTTTGGTGTAAGGGGTTATATCACTGCTTACGATGCCCTGACCGGTGAGCAGCAATGGCGATTTTATACCGTACCCGGTGACCCCTCAAAACCTTTCGAATCCAAAGCTATGGAAATGGCAGCCAAAACCTGGTCCGGCGAGTGGTGGAAATATGGTGGAGGTGGCACTGCATGGGACGCGATGGCTTTCGATCCCGAACTCAATTTATTTTATGTGGGCACGGGCAACGGTGCGCCGTGGGACTGGTTTCACAGGAGTGACGGAAAAGGGGACAATCTTTTCCTTTCCTCAATTGTAGCACTCAATCCCGACAATGGAGAATATGTATGGCATTATCAAACCACACCGGGAGATGATTGGGATTATACCGCCACACAACATCTTCTGCTTTCCGACATGGAATTGGGGGGTCAGAAAAGAAAGGTCATCATGCAGGCGCCAAAAAACGGGTTTTTCTATGTGCTGGACCGACAAACCGGAAAGTTGATTTCAGCTGAGCCTTATACCTATATGAACTGGGCGACCGGTGTGGATAAAATTACAGGGCGACCTGTTGAGACAGATTTTAGCAGGTATAAAAATGAAAACAGGGTGATCTCTCCCGGGCCTGCAGGCGGACATAATTGGCAACCGATGGCCTTTAATCCCACAACTGGGTTAGTGTATTTCCCGGCTCACGTGAATTCATTTCCTTATGGTAATGATTCCATCTGGACATTCAAGGAGAACAGCCGGAATATTTCTACGCCCATTGCCCATCTTACAACGGTCACGGATCCGAATAGTCCGTCCAACATGAATCAGGGACAATTGCTGGCTTGGAATCCCCGAACACAAAAGGAAGAATGGCGGGTGGATTATCCGGCAACCTATTGGAATGGTGGTGTGATGGCCACAGCCGGAGGACTTGTGTTTCAGGGAACGGGTGAGGGTAAATTTATAGCTTACGATGCAGAGGATGGAAAAAAGCTATGGGAAACCAATGTCGGTTCCGGGGTAATCGCATCTCCGATAACCTATATGGTCAATGGTAAACAGTATGTATCCATTGTGGTAGGCTGGGGAGGTAATCCAGGTATATGGGTCAGGTTTACAGAGGAAAATTATCCAGGAACTATCTTCACCTTCGCCATAGATGCCAACGAACCGTATGCTGGATTTTATAAGACCAAACCTAAAGAACTCATTCAACTTCCTGTTTCCGCTACTTCGGAAGAAATTTCTAATGGACAATTGTTGTATACAGCCAATTGCCGCACTTGTCATGGTAAGATGGGAGATAACGGTGGCTCTATTCCCAATTTGGCCTATTCAAGTGAAGGCATCTTTGGGATTATGGAGGATATTGTGTTAAAAGGAATGTTTCTCAACAAAGGGATGCCGGATTTTTCGGATCGCCTCACCCAAAAAGAAGTCCATGAAATCAAGAATTACATACTACATGCCGCAAACGAGTTGCGATCAAAGTAGCCCTATATAATTGACCATTGATTGTAAATTATAATCCGAAAATGGAATCGAAAAAAAATAAAGGCATAGATCGCCGGGAATTTATTGGGATAAGTGCAAAAGGTGCCGCAGGAATAGGCCTGACATCTCTTTCTGTTCTTCCAGGTTGTTCGGATAGCGTAACAGCTAAAACAGTTTTTGGCGCCTGCTATCATGATTGTCCGGACCGTTGCAGTTGGACGGTAAGTACTGTCGGTAATAAGGTAACGGATTTTCAAGCGAACAAAAACGATCCCTATACGGCGGGTAAGCTTTGCATTAAGATGGTCAGCTTTCCCAATGATGTAACTTTACATCCTGACCGGATTTTATCACCATTAAAAAGAAGTGGACCAAAAGGAAGCGGTGAATTTGTAAAAATCAGTTGGGAACAATCCATCAGTGAAGTAGCCGCTAAACTTAAAGATATTATTGACCAAAAGGGGGGAGAAGCAATTCTTCCATATAGTTTTGGCGGTAATCAGGGATTGGTTCAGGGAGAAGCCATTTCCGGTAAATTCTTCGCTCATATAGGCGCCAGTCAATTAGAGAGAACAATATGTGGAAATGCTGCTGTCGAAGGTGTATTGGCTACGAACGGTCAAACAACCGGCGTGTTGCCAGAAGATATTATTCACAGCAGATTCATCATATTATGGGGCACCAATCCTGTTCTTTCCAATCAACATTTATGGCCTTTTATCAAAGAGGCAAAAAACAATGGTGCAACAATCGTTACGGTAGATCCATTTCAGTCGAAAACTTCGGAGGAATCTGATTGGCATATTCAGCCGCGCCCGGGAACAGATACGGCCCTTGCATTGGGTTTGATGCATGTCATTTTAGCGGAGAACCTTCGGGATCAGGAATACATCGATAATTACACTTTAGGCATAACCCAGTTAGAAGCGCATGTGCAAAAATATGATCCGGAAACGGTTGCTCAAATCACAGGTCTGGAAAAGGAAACCATCATTGCGCTAGCCAAAGCATATGCCACAGCTTCGCCTTCACTGATTCGTGTGCTGATTGGTATGGAGCATCAGGTCAACGGAGCAAGTGCCTTTAGAGCAGTGTCAATGTTACCGGCTTTAACAGGTGCATGGCGCCATTTCGGAGGTGGATTGATGCATATGACTTATGAACTTTTTGGCGAGGCACTTAATTGGCAAAGCATAAACCTCCCTGCTGCACTGGCCAATCCAAAAACCCGATCGATCAATATGGTTGAATTGGGAAAGGCGTTGAACAACAGGGAATTAAATCCCGGTATCGATGCCCTGTTTGTTTATAATTCTAATCCCGCAGTCACTACACCCAATCAGAATTTAGTCCGTAAAGGTCTGGAAAGAAATGACCTGCTCACTGTCGTATCGGAACATTTCCTGACAGATACGGCCCGTTATGCTGATTATGTATTTCCGGCAACCAGTGTTCTTGAAAATTGGGATATCCTCGATTCTTGGGGAACGCCCTATTTGAATATCAATGAACCTGCGATTGAGCCGATAGGGGAATCAAAGCCCAATTCAGAACTGTTCAGACTACTGGCCCGGGAAATGGAATTCAAAGAGGCATACTTTTACGAATCGGATATCGATATTGTAAAAAAGACCCTTGATAGCAATCATGAATATATGAAGGGCATTTCCTTTACGTCGCTAAGGAAAAAAGGTGGGCAAAAGCTAAACCTTCCTGCGAAGTGGATGCCCCATGCAGAAGGAAATTTCAAAACCAGCTCTGGAAAGTGCCATTTTTATGATCCTAACCTGGAACAAGCGCTTCCGGAGTATATTCCATTCAAATACAGTGATGAAGAAATAAAGCAATACCCATTGCATTTATTGACCATCAAGACCCCTGAAAATTTCCTGAACAGTAGCCATGCCAACGTAGATCATATCCTTAAGCAAGAGGGTAAATTTTATTTGGAAGTCAATCCTAAGGATGCTGCCATGCGGCAAATTGCTGATGGCGATGAGCTCAAAGTGTTTAACCAAAGAGGTAGGGTGTTCATAACAGCACGCATTAGCAATAAAGTAAAGCAAGGAGTAGTCTGCATGCCACAAGGATTCTGGCCTTCATTAATAAAAGGAGGATCTTCCGCCAATGCATTAACAAACGACCTGTTGACTGATATGGGTAGAGGCGGTGCTATTCAAGATGCAAAAGTAGAGGTTGAGAAAGTGTAATAGAGAAAACCATCAACAAGTGATATGAGGAATAGCTTGCTTATGTCAGCCACGATTCATTCACAAACCTTTTGGTAAATTGTTAAGACCAAACGTGGAGAGAAGATCCATTGAAATAAATAGAACTTTAATACATATTAAAATGAATCGTAGAAAATTTATCAAGAGTTCAACCCTCACTGCTATTGGCGTTTCAGCTTTTGGAAAAATATGAAGAAATTAAAGTTTTAAAATACAAGGATTAACCAAATAAGGCAAACCCGCAAGGTCCTTGATAAAAAACAATTTAACTTAAACAACTAGAACAATTATTATGGAACGCAGGACCTTTATCAAAAACTCATCACTTACCGTTCTCAGCATCAGTGCGTTTGGCAGTCTAAGCTGGAATGGGGAAAAATTTGAAGGTGACACTCCCACAACCACTGATATACTGGGACCTTTTTACAGACCGGGAGCGCCATTGCGCACCAATCTCAGGCTTGCCGATTCAAATGGGACGCCGATTGTTTTAAAAGGAATCATTTTTAAGGAGGACGGAAAAACTCCTGTTAACGATGCCATGGTTGAAATCTGGCATTGCGATGAACATCAAGTCTATGATAATGCGTCAGACGAATACAACTATCGCGGCGGACAAATAACAAAATCCGATGGGAAATATGGGTTTAAATCTATTTTGCCGGTTCCCTATAAAGCTAACCCCACCGATGAATCATCTTGGCGACCTGCACACATACACATGCGTGTATCGGTACCAAATCAACAAGACTTGATAACACAACTTTATTTTAAAGGAGGCAAATATGTGGAGACCGACCAATGGGCCTCTGCACCTCAGGCAGTAAACAGAATATTGGATCTTACCGAAGATAGTATTGGCGAACTATTGATTGTATTTAATGTCACCATGAGTAAAGAAATTCCACTCGATACAGCGGTGTATAAAAAAATTACAGGTCTATATCAGATGGAAGACAATACCAAGGTTGAGTTTATTAAGAACGATGACCTGTTGTTTATGAAACGCAATGGTCAATTGGTGGCATCATTAAAGTATATGGGCAACAATAATTTTGAAGGGGGAATAGGATTTCCGAAAGTCAGTTTTGAATTATTGGCGGATGGTGGTTCTAAAGCAGTTATTACCCAACCCACCAAGACGGACACTGGCGTAAAATTTTTAAAGTATAATGAGTAAAAAAATGGAAACATGACAAAGGTAGGCATCACCGGAGGTTCAGGGTATATTGGAAGGTATAACACTCAAAAGTTCTTAAATGAAGGAGCGAATAATAGAATCAGTATAAATCGATAATCAGGAATTAAAAAATAACCTTTAAATAAATGGGCAATTTAGATTCCTACCAACAGACTGACATTCAAAGACGAAAGTTTATTGAGTGGATTGGTTTGTCCAGCTTAGCCTTCGCCTTTCCCATGATACCGCTTTCGGAATGCCAAACAAGTCCTGACAAAGCCGAGGAAATACCTGACTTTAAAAATGTCTTTGACTTGGAAGTATTATCCAGAAAAGTCATGGGGGACGATGCCATTGAATACCTCAATGGAGGGGCTGATGATTTGAAAACAGTAAAGGCCAACCTTGAAGGTTATAATAAAATCCAAATCCGGGCGCGTAGATTGATTGATGTCAGTATTACTTCTACAAAGGTTGATCTGTTTGGGCAAACGCTTGAGACACCGATTATTTTGAGTCCGGTTGGGTTTCAAAAATTCTTCCATAAAGATGGAGAGGTAGCAACAGCAAAAGCGGCGGCTTCCAGAAAACATCAGCTTATTGTCTCTACCGTGTCAAACTATTCAGTTTCCGAAGTGGCATCTGCTTACGGTCCCAATCTGTGGTTTCAATTATATCCAACTCCTGACCGAAAAATCACCAAAATCCTTCTTGAGAAAGCGGAACAGGCGGGATGTCCGGTCTGTGTATTGACTGTAGATACTCCGGTAGTCGGAAATCGGGAGACGAGTGTAACGACGCTTTTTAGTTTAATCGAGGCAGGCGAACTCAAAATGGGGAACCTGGAAGGAATCCT
>NZ_JBGTCA010000269.1:0-12759 GCF_041749095.1 Aquiflexum sp.
TAAAGCGTGCATTGGGAAATTCACTTTGTAAATCTTCCAAAGCTTCTTTTTTCCGTCCCACCACAGCAAAATCCGTCACTCCATTATCTATCAATTCTTTTACAATAGCTTTTCCAATCCCGGCACTCCCACCGGTAATCAATACTTTCTTGTTTTTCAGATCCATAATAAAATTTTTAGATTATAATTCATTTTCTGTGGGATAGTTGTGAACATAGTCTATTAGTACTGCTACTACTCCGGTCCACCCAGTTTGATGGGAGGCCCCGACACCCCGCCCGTTGTCTCCATGAAAATATTCATAGAACAAGATCAGATCGTTGAAATCCGGGTTTTTTTGATAAATCTCGTGAAGTGCATGTACAGGACGAGCCCCCTCATCGCTTTTCTCAAAAATTGAAATAAGATTACGGGAAATATCATCTGCAATCAATCCAAGGTTTTTCTTCTGGTTCGCATCGTATGGACATTTTACAAGACATTTATCCCCGTAAAAACGGTATAATTCCTTTAAAGACTGTATCAGAAGATAGTTCATGGGCGTCCAAATCGGACCTCTCCAGTTCGAGTTACCTCCAAACAGTCCCGTTCTGGATTCGGCCGGCTCATACTTCAGGTCAAAGGCCTGCCCGTGTATATTGACTACATAAGGATCCTCATGCACCTTGGAAAGCGATCGAATACCGTACCGAGAGAAAAACTCCTTTTCACTCAATAGAGGATTTAACACTTTTGCCAGCCGTTCCCGGGGTACAAGTGATAACAGCAGACCATTTTCGTCAAATGAGTCGATCACCAGATGGCGATGGTTGCTCTGCCTGTATTTTTTGAACCATTTTAACCTTCGGGTGAAATCGGGAAGTTTTTCAAGATATTCACTTTTCACTTTAAGAATTGCAAACAGAGAGGTAAGGCCAACGAGAGAGCGCACTTTAAGAGGAATTTTTTCCCCATCGGGCAGAACTAGAACATCATAGAAAAATCCATCTACATGATCAACACAACCACCGTCCTCCAGTCCCAGGCAGTTAATGGCTTCAGAGATATACACAAAATGTTCAAGAAATTTCGTGGCGACATCTTCAAATCCAGCAGGATCATCCTGGGCGATTTCAAGTGCCATCTCCAGCATATTCAGGCAGTACATCGCCATCCAGCTTGTTCCGTCAGCCTGTTCAAGATGTCCTCCGCTCGGTATTTCGGCACTTCGGTCAAACACACCTATATTATCGAGACCTAAGAATCCGCCTTCAAATACATTGTTGTCGTTTTGATCTTTACGGTTTACCCACCAGGTAAAATTAATCAGTAGTTTCTGAAATACCTTTTTCAGAAAGTCGGTATCTCCTTTTCCTGTTTTCTCTTTTTCCAATTTATACACTTGCAAACAAGCCCAGGCATGCACCGGCGGATTTACATCTCCAAAAGCCCATTCATATGCGGGAATTTGTCCGTTTGGTTTCATATACCACTCTCGTAGAAAAAGAATCAACTGTTTTTTTGTAAACTCGGTATCGAGCATCGCCATCGGCACACAGTGAAAGGCAAGATCCCACGCTGCATACCATGGATATTCCCATTTGTCGGGCATAGAAATAATATCCCGGTTGTTAAGGGTTCTCCAGTCACAGTTTCGGCCATGCTTCCGTGATTCCGGCGGTGGTACTTGTCCCTCATCGCCATCCAGCCATTGTGGCATGTCGATATAATAAAACTGTTTGGTCCAGAGCATTCCGGCAAAGGCCTGCCGCTGAATATTTTTGTGATCGTCATTTCCACCTGTTTTAAACTGAGAATAAAATTCATCAGCTTCTTTTTCTCTCTCTTCAAATACATGATCAAATGATGTTTTAAGCGGATTTTTACTGTGACTTTTTTTCGAAAGCCTCAGGCGTATCTCTTTCTCTTCTTTCCCTTTTAACCCAAGTTTATAAAGCGGTGAGAATTTGGTACCTGAATCAACATTGTCAAAAACAGAGTAATCTCCGCTTACTACGGCATCGTTGATGCTGTCTTTTACCCGTTCGGTGCGATTCGCCTGATCAAAAAGCCTTCTATTATTTGTTTCATTTTCTGTAAAAAGCAGCTTATTTGCTCCATCACAGTAAAAGTGATATTCCTTCAGTTTGGGATGAGACGCCTTTATTTCAGCATAAGATGAGTTTTCTTTCGACAACTTTAAGGAAGGACGTTTGTCCATGAGCCCGAAGCTCCAGAGATTGGTGAACCAGAGAGTGGGCAGCATCGTAAGTTCGGCAGGTTCGTCCGATTTATTGACAACTGTGATTTTAATCAGGATATCCTCTTCATCTGCCTTGGCGTATTCGGTGAAAACATCAAAATATTTATCATGATCAAATACACCTGTATCCAGGATCTCAAATTCGTTCTCATTGATGGATCTTTCCCGGTTTATATGAACAAGTTCCTCATATGGAAACCGGCTCTGAGGATATTTGTAGAGATGCTTCATGTACGAATGGGTCGGTGTGCTGTCGAGATAGTAGTACAGTTCCTTGACATCTTCACCGTGATTTCCCTCTGGACCGGTTAAGCCAAATAGCCGCTCCTTGATAATAGGGTCTTTCCCGTTCCACATAGCTATGCAAAAGTTGAGATTGCAATTATCGTCTGTAATACCCGCAATACCATCTTCACCCCAACGATACACCCGGCTTCGGGCATGGTCGTGAGTAAAATAATTCCAGGCTTCTCCGTTTTCACTATAATCTTCACGGACCGTACTCCACTGACGTTCACTCAGGTATGGGCCCCACCGAAGCCAGTTTGCGGATTTATTGTAATTTGCTACAAGTCTCTTCTGCTCCTCTGTCATCATAATCTTTTTTATATTCTGATTTACCCGTTTTCTGTAAAGCCGGGATAGCAGGTCATGCCCCCGTCGATGAAGATGGTTGTACCATTAATATAATCAGACTCATCGGAAGCCAGCCAAACGGCAGCCGAACCAATGTCTGACGGTTCGCCAATACGTTTGTAGGGAATCAGCTTGTTAAGCTTCTCCAGTGCTTCAGCTGTTTCCCATGCCTCCCGGTTAATGGGTGTTCTAATAGCTCCCGGAGCAATACTGTTTGCGCGAACCTTTCTGGAACCATACTCCTGCGCAATGGTTTGCATCAGCATCACAATGGCTCCTTTTGAGGCGGCATAGTTGGCATGCCCTGCCCACGGTATTACTTCATGAACAGAACTGATGGATATAATCTTACCAAGAGCGGCTGATATCTCGGGGCGCATTCCTCTGCGTATAAATTCGCGAAGTCCCTCTTTCGCACAGAGAAACTGCCCGGTCAGGTTTACATTTATCACCTTTTGCCACTCTTCTAAAGGCATCTCGTGTAGTGGGTAATCACGCTGTATTCCTGCATTCGCAATTACGATATCGACAGTTCCGAAATGGTCAACAGCTTTCTTGAACATCGCTTGCACTTCATCCTCTTTGGTAACATCACATTTGAAGGGGATTGCCTGTCCGCAGATTTTATCATTACAAATATCGTTTGCCACCTCTTCTGCTGCTTCTGGATCCGTGATGTAATTAATAATGACGTTTGCCCCGTCGCGGCCGATTGAAGTTGCAATCGCTTTTCCGATTCCGGAATTTGCCCCGGTAACTATGGCTGTTTGTCCAGTAAGTCGTTTATTCGGTTTTTGATACATGGCTATGTTTTGATTTTTCTATTATTTTTTAACTACCAACAGGATGAACCGTTATGCTGGGGTTTCAAAATTCCAACGGGTACCATCTTCCCACTTCTTTTTGGAGTTGCCATATTCAGAGTAACCTCCATTGGATTTAAGCATATTTGCTAAATGGAGCAGGTTGTAGGTCATAAACGTTGTGTTTTGGTTGGTAAAATCACTTTCAAATCCCACAGGTGGATGTACCTTTTCCCCTTTCCATTCAGTATCGCTATAACTGGGACCGGGTCCAACTTTGCCAATCCAACCACAATCTGCCTGTGGCGGTATAGAATATCCGATATGTTGAAGAGAATATAATATACCCATAGCACAATGCTTGATGCCGTCTTCATTACCGGTAATTATGCATCCCCCTACTTTACCGTAGTATATATACTGCCCCTTAGCATTTGTTTCAGCACTCATACCGTAAAGTCGTTCAATTAGTTTTTGAGCAACTGAAGACTTCTCTCCTAACCAAATGGGCGTTCCCACAATCAGAATATCCGCTTTAATTATTTTTTCGAACAGGGTGGGCCATTCGTCCTTATCCCAATTATGTTTGGTCATATCGGGTTGCACTCCAATGGCCACCTGATGGTCTATCAAACGGATTTCCTCCGTTTTGACATTTTCTTTGTCCATAATTCTCCTTGACACGGCCATCAAAGTGCTTGTATGGCTCTTTAAAGGAGATTTCTTCAAAGTGCAGTTTACATAGATGGCACTTAAGTTACTAAAGTCTGGATTTTTCATATGTTCTATCGTTTAAATTGGCTCTACGGTCAATCCGCAGCCTGCAAAATCGAAATTATTAATCTTAAGGGCATCATAGTTGGGCGCCAACCCAGCTTCTTCCATCTCAATTTTTACAAATCCAAGTTCGGAGTATTATTCACATCCAAAAAGCGATTATCCATGTCATTTATATTTTGAGACTTAAGAAAGTTATGATTGCTTCTCAATAAAAGCTTAAAACAACATTGTAAGCATGTTCGCAAGCTTCCGGGGCTGGGTTCATTTCTTAGTCATGGGGGCAAAAAAGCAATATCTGTCATAACGTTAGCCGCTACGGCACCATATTGATTTTATAGCGTTGGACATAAGGCCCATGTCGGCATGAGACTCGGAATCTGCGAATACGATTATTGCTATTTTATTCATCATAACTTATCCTTTTTACCACTTAATCAATAAATATGGTAAAAGAGTGGCTATCACCTCGTTCGTAGCCTTAGGCTGCATAGCAGTCACTTGTTGTGCAGTAAAATCAGGAGTGAACTTGAGAATTGTCTTTCACAAACAGTGCCACTATAATTCCGAAAATGATGTGTCCTATAATACTTCCGACCATCATTAATACCATACTGCCCTCCATGGGTGGCATTGGAAATATCATTCCCATTATTGCCATCATTATTTGAGCGAAGATGAATACTACAAAGCCGAAGATTGCACCTTTCAAAATGTTGTTGCTTACATTCTTAACTACATTGATAAATAAGAAGGCGTAAGCCAGTGCGAAAACAATTCCTATCATAAAGTGCATGATCCAACCAACTGCAATAGGCATCCCCATCATGCCTGATAGCATTTCAGGCGGGTTCATTTTTGGCATTCCCATCATCGGGGCAACCATCATTACAATTGTCATTACGGCTGTGCCGATAATGCCGCCTAAAAGTGCTTGTTTAATTTTTTCAGTTCTGTTTTTCATATCGAATTTTTTTAGTTAACCTTAGTCTTTAAACTGTCATAATTTAAATATTAGCAAAATATCCAATTGTCAAAATTGTGACATTCTAATAATAGCTTAAATCTTATTTTACTTTCATTCAAAAACTATCAGGTTTAAAAGCGGTCATTACAATCTGTGGATTTGGTGCTTTCAATTCTATACAATACCTCGAATTAAACTATGATATCTGTAAAGAATGATTTGTCGGACTATTGACATTTCCAATCATTTGATTTGGTTCAAAAAATTCCAATTGATTTACTTCCAATCCATGATTGCAGACCAATTATCCCTCAATGAACAAAGCCCAAATCATTTATTTTAAGATGATCCTGCCTATAGTGTTATTAAAATTTGGCTCCAAATTGATGATGGTGACACCATCATCAATTTGGAGCCAAGGGAAGTAAAAAACCACCTTCATACAAAATCATTCTCACCATAGTGGCTCAGATACCTTTTATTTTCAGGTTTGCTATCTCAACTTATTAAAGTGACATGGATTATATGGAGAATAAAGAATAACTTATTTGAGGCTGGCTGAACTTAATGCTTCTTCAAACTCTTCAGTCGTAAACACATGGCTAGTTATTAATCGTAAGTTTATCAAAGCTGCCTGAAACGTATCCAGCCCGGGGAGCTTGGCACTTCCACTGGCATCGGCGATAACGGCTACTTCAAAACCTTCCTCCAATAAATGCCTTGTATGGGATTCTACACACAAGTTGGTCGACATCCCACACATCAGCACTTTTTGGATTTTGTATTTCCGTAATTGCAAATTTAAATCGGTAGTTTGTGGCCCATAAACTTTGTGTGGATTGCAGAGCACAACGTTATCACTGTTCAGATACGGTTTGAATTCATCAAGAAAATCAGCCCCTGAACTTTCAAATCCTTGTAAGTTTAATCGGCCTTTTCGTGTGAACATTTTTTTAACATGCATAAACTTCTCAAGTGCTCCATCGAATTTCCATCCTTGATCGGTAGGAAAATAATAATGCGGAGAAATGAAAATCTTGATATTTTTCTCTCTGGCCAACTTAAATAAGGTTACCATATTTTCTACAGTACGATTTTCTTTTACACTGTCTTTTACAACAGGCCAGGCAGCTCCATCTGAATGAAGAAAATCATTCTGAGGATCTGTCATAACTATTGCGGTGTTACTATCAATTTCGAATCCCGGATCAGGGATTCCAGCCTTGTCTGCTGCCTGGATTACATTCCATTCTGTACTTTTCATAACTTTGTTTGTTTTACTGTAAAATTTAAAGATTTTTCTTCCCTTAATAATGAACTGAAATAGGAGATCAGCTTATCTTTGACCTCTGGTTATTTTCCAGACCATCCCGGTATTTCTTTGATAATCGTATGGTGGAGCCTTCGAAAAGTCTATCTGAACTTCTCCATAATCGACAACATACATGGCACCATCAGGACCGAATTTGACATCAAAAGGACGTTCTATCCCCTTGCCCATCATTCCTCTTTTTGAGGCTGGACCACCGCCAATGTTTTCAGCAAACCTGTTGACTATTCCCGAATTTGGATCTACACGGACGATTCTATACCCTAAGGCAGGGGAATCCTCTCCCCTAAGTGGATTTGTTGGCGGAGCCAAATCCCCCCATTCTGCTATGAACACATGATCTGCCCAATTCCCCCAAGTCTTTGGAGCCACATCCAGCATACTGGGAGAAGAATTAAATTCATGCTTGCCCAATACTACAGAAGGATCAGGAGGAGTCAATCCACTTGCCTCGTGATCAATTACAAAACCTAGTCCTTTGCCAATGGAACTACCACCAATAAAAACTTCTGCCAGAAAAGATTCAGGAGCTTCAAACTTTGAATCAGTAAGTGGTTCACGATTTGCTGAAAAATCAGGTATCCCATACCACTTACCTTCATGGATTCTCAGAGAGGCATCCATATAATCTTTGACCGGCCTCAAGCCTCTTACATCATAGCCGTTTTCCGCCGCAAACATATTGCCATGGGAATCCCAGGTTAACCCTATTAGGTTTCTGAAACCCCATGCATAAGTAGATATAGTGTTCCCGCAATTTTCGGGATCAAACTTCAAAATAGACCCACCGCAAAGCTTTACCCCTTTGATTACCTGACCTGGAGAAGTCTCGATTCCAAATGGAACATAAGCACCGGTAAGTACCAAGTCATCCTCATCCTCTGTTCTGAAATCAGGTCCGAGAAAATTTCTTCCTGTCAATACAATGTCCCTGCATGGTCTGGCTTTTACCTCAGGACTGCGCATCACAAAGGGACCCACATCCATGCCCATCACAGCAGCATTGCCTGCCATTCCTACAGATACATACATCATCCCATCAGGACCTACCTGTATATCATTGATCTGATGTTCTGCTTGATTGTCTATAATACCCGAAAAAACAGGTTCTATCTTACCCTCTTTATTCACCCTTGATACAGCACCTGTCAAATTTTCCGCCCTGTGTGTAAAATAGAACCAACCCTTATGCCAAATCATACTCACCAAAGCGGCTTGGATTCCATGTTTGGATAGGTTTGCAATCTCTACTGTAGTACCATCAGCTTTGAGTTCCATTATGCTCATTATAGTCTCCCGTTCCGGTAAAAAGTCATTTCCGGCAGTCATGATATACATTTTACCCTCATCGTCCCAAGTGACTGATGTAGGTCTATCAAGTTTGTCGGCAACTTTACTTATTTTAAAGCCAGGGGGTAATTTTATTAATGGAAAATGATCCTTGGAACCTACCTTTTTTTCATTTGGAAGTTGATCCAAATACTGACAACCCTGCAGGCTTATCAAAAAGGCAATTAATAAAATGAAGATTTGATTTGGCCTTGTCCTCCCAACAAGAGCCGATTCTATTTTTAAAGTGTTCTTTTTCATAAGTCCGGTTTTTGGTTAAAGAATTGATAAATAGTAAGTATTTGATAATCTTTCTGATCCCTATGGGACTAAAAATTCTTATCTTATCTTAACATTAGGGCCTTGTGAACATCTTAAAAATTCAATACGATGAATCTCTTATGTCTCTATTTCAATGAAAATTACTATTGCTTGACTAAACAAAATTATATATCTGAGACAAAAATATTTTATAGTCTATGTTTGGAATGTTACATATATCCCACCTTTTCTGTAAAGCCCCAATTTAAAAATTTACAAAAATTCAATTGTCATAATTGTGACATTTTAACAATAGTTTAAATCTTATTTTACTTTCATTCAAAAACTGTCAGGTTTAGAAGTGGTTATTACAATCTGTTCTGTATTGAAGTCACTCAATAGAAATTTATTTCAAATCAAAAAATGCATACCAACAAGCGTTGGCAAGCATGTCATAATGGAGGCAATATGTCTGAGGTTGTAAAGCCAATTGCAGAGTGGGGAGCGGCAATAATGGAGGTACTTGGTATATTCATTATTGCCGTGTTCGCAATTTATGCCCTTATCTATGGGGCGATTCGCTTACTGAAACAGGATAAAACCGAATCGTTATTTCTTCAAGTCCGTCAGTCTCTCGGACGAGGAATTCTGCTTGGCTTGGAGTTCCTCGTTGCAGCAGACATCATTTATACCGTTGCAGTCGAATTGACATTCAAAAGGGTTGGCATATTAGCCATTATTGTACTTATACGTACCTTTCTCAGCTTTTCATTGGAGGTTGAACTGACAGGCCGCTGGCCCTGGCAAAAAAAGAAGTAAGATCGTTTATTTGTCAGGCAGGTTCTTTTTCATAGGATTTAATCATACCGACCGCTTGCCGGTATAGATTTATATCAACTTCATGGTCATCCACACCTTTCCCGATTTTATCCAGTAACATGATGGTCAGTTCACCACCCAGATGCTCTCTGAATTCTTCAAGCCCGTGAAGGATCGAGTCATTATGTCCGGGGTGATCCAATTTGAATTACACCAAGAAAGTTTTTTTTACCATACGCATTGATGCGGTTTTTAACACCTATAGATGCATCATTTTGAGCTAAAACGGTGGTTGGAATTCGTATAAGACGTATGCCTCTGTGTGCAATGGCGGCTTCATATCCGGCTGTATCTATGACTGCCCCACCCCCTATAACAGCAAGATAAGAATGTCTTTGGAAAGTCTCAATTTAAAAATTAGCAAAAATTCAAATGTCATAATTCTGACATTTTTAAAAAAGTTTAATTCTTACCTTGACCTACATTCAAAAGCTGCCAGATTTAACAGCGCCCCAGTACTATCTGTGGATGTTTGTGCTCTGAATATTTTTGTGACTTTAGAATGATTCAATTTATGTTCAACCCTAAATGATTCACAAATGAAAAAGTCGTTTATTTTATTATCAGCTTTATTTCTTGTCTATTGCATGGCAAGTTGTGATTTCCAGGAAATCGAAGTGATTGAAGATTTGGAAGCAATTGAAATTGCCGAAAATCCCCCTTTTCCGGAAATGTTTGATGAAACAGATCCAAATGCCAGAGTGAAAATGGATAATTCTGGTGTTTTTGATTTTGAAACGGGCCAGCCCATACCTCAAGCATTTTCCAAACTCAGACGTCATGATAACGGGATCGCAGCTACCATTCATACCAGCCTTTTGGAAGCTAAAGCGGTTTACACAGTTTGGGTGGTCATCTTCGAAAACCCTGAATTATGTTCAGACAACATGTGCGGTGAGGATGATATTTTTAACTCAGAAGGGTTAATTGTCAATGGTGATGGTTCATTCGGTACCCCAGGTGTAAATGTAACGGTCATGTGGGGAACGGGTAAAATAGCGAGTGCAGCCGGAATCGGCACCTTTAACTTATGGGCTGAGGTCAATAATTCTCCCGGTGAAGTTCTCTTCGGACCGGGTCTTATGGATGCCATGGGTTCTGAAATCCATTTTGTGATCCGAAACCATGGGCAGGCAATACCAGGTTTATTGCAGGAACAACTCACCTCATTTGAGGGTGGTTGTGAGGTTAATGGTTGCACAGATGAACAATTTTCCATTCACAAACCTTAGAACAAAAAGCTCTGATTGATCCAGTGATAAATCAGAGCTTTTTATAAATTTTGGGCATCCAGCAGCAAATTTATTCAAGCACAACCAGGTTCAAAGGATTTCCCCCTTTGCCACCTTCAAAGCAAATTGGACCTTATAGTATTCACCCACTGCATTCAGAAAGTCAATTGGGCCTGCATGAAAATCGTGTTTTTTGTAATGGTTAAGACAAAACAAGTACACTTTTGTTTTTTAATTTGTAAAACCTTTTCCTATAATTATATTAATGGCCGCTTAAAATAAAACCCAATGGATATTGACTTTGACCTAATCGAATTCTTTCACAAGGATGAAACTTTAATTTCGATGCAAAAAGCAGGTGAAGGCAATATGAACCTGGTCATACGAGTAAAGACCAATCAGCGCAGCTTTATCCTCAAACAAGCCAAGGCCTATGTAGTAAAATATCCTTCCATTCCCGCCCCATTGGACAGGATCGAAACCGAATACAGATTCTATCAATCCATAGAGAAAATTCTTTTCCTGAAAGAACAAAGCCCCAAAATCCTGGACTTTGTACCTGAAAAACAAATGATTTTGATGGAAGATTTGGGGGAAGTACAAGACTATACCCAACTTTACCAGGACCCAAAAATTGAAGGTTCTATTCTTATAGAACTTCTGGAATACCTGAATCACCTGCACCAAATCATTGCTGAGGGCTTTCCTCAAAATCTGGCCATGAGAAAACTCAACCATGAGCATATTTACCAGATTCCTTTTGAAGAAGGCAACGGGCTCAATCTGGATGCGATACAGCCTGGACTACAGAAACTGGCCAGACCAATTCAGCAAAATCAATTGCTTAAAAAAGCTGTCCTCCGCCTTGGAGAGCGCTATCTTCAAACTGGATCCACCTTGATCCATGGAGATTTTTATCCCGGAAGTTGGATGATGAGTCAAAAAGGATTGATGGTCATAGACCCTGAGTTTGCCTTTGCAGGAGAGCCTGAGTTCGATTTGGGTGTGATGGCGGCTCATCTAAAATTGGCAGGTGTGAACATCGATCTATATAAGTTGATTGAAGCCCATTATTCAAACCCATATAAAATGGATGCCGTCAGAAAATGGGAAGGTGTCGAAATCATCAGGAGGCTGATCGGTGTAGCCCAACTCCCATTACAAAAAAACATAGAGGAAAAAGAAAGCCTTTTGGTGTATGCCGCCCAGCAAATACTTCAGCCATGAAAATTTATATCCGATTCCCAATTGCTATTATTCTTATAGTTTTTATCAGTGGCTGTAAAGAAGTCTCAAAAACTACTGAACAGCTTACAACTCCAGACCTCACAGTAGATTGGGTGGCTGAATCAGGTCTGAGTAGAGAGATATTTCATGATAAGGTTTTGGGATTTTTGATCGGTTCTGCCATCGGTGATGCCATGGGAGCCCCAACCGAAATGTGGAGCAGGCAAGAAATCAGAAAAGTTTATGGCTTTGTGGAAGGCTTGGATGATATGATCCGTGAAAGGTCTCCGGAAGGAACCTGGAAAAGCAATTTATCTGCCGGAGGTTCCACTGATGATACCCGATGGAAAGTTTTAATACTGGATTATTTGGCTAAAGATGGATATGCACACCATCCAAAGAAATTTGCCGAAACATTACATCATCAGTATTTGGCCTATTTGAATGAATCAAGAGAAAGCCCCGAAGTAGATGCCTTTGAACTGGAGAACAGCCTGATGAAATCGCAATGGCTTTTGGAATGGGATAAGGTGAGCAAAGCTTATTTAAAGGGAGATCTGGATAGTTATATTAGTTCTTTGGCCAAATTTTATGGAGGGGAGATGGTTTGCGCAGGCCTACTCTACTCCCCTGCTTTTGGTCTGATGTATCCAAAACAGCCCACAGAGGCTTATCGCGCCGCATTCAGCAACAGTATTTTTGATCTGGGCTATGCCAAAGACCTGTCAGCCATTTCTGCTGCTATGGTTGCAATCGCAATGGATACTGAAGTCACACCTGATAGCCTGATGTTAGCTGTACGTTTGGATCCGGAAGGATTCTTTGAAAGCAGGCTTGTAGGTAGAACGGGCTACAGGATTTGGCTGAAAGCCAAAGGAATCAGCGATGAAGCCAAGAGTCTGGACAGCTTGGATCAGGGAAATTTATTTTATCCCCCTGCATGGCAAAAAGCTTATGAACTTTTGGATGAAAACCTGCAGGACATGCCGTTCCATGCTGGGGAAATATCCATTCAGGTATTTACAGCTATGATTATTTCTGACTTTGATTTTATGAAAACCCTGATATTCCTGACC
>NZ_JBGTCA010000270.1:0-13497 GCF_041749095.1 Aquiflexum sp.
TTCACCACAAAGCAGCCATTTTGGATGGATACACGGAAATAAAACAAAAACTCGGAGAAGGATCTGCTTCCGAAGCCACAGCTAAAATGATCGTGGGGAATTTGAAAATTTAACAACTAGAGGTTCGTATTTTTTACCACATAGAAACATAGAGCACATAGATTTACTGCAAAAAATTTAAATGTCAATTTCCGGAGACCTCAGTTCCGGGATAATGTGAATGTTTTACGAAATGTTGGTTCAAGACCCCATATAGGATAAAATAAATCAATGGCGGTTATATCCTTTAATCATAATGAATAGTACTTCTCAACCAAAAGGAAAAACCATATTCCGGATAATATTCAATTTCTTCCACCAGCCTTTTTTGTGAATCATACCGGTATTCAAACATCACCTCTTTTTGGGTATCGGAAATAGGGATGGATTTGGAAACTAGCAGTCCATCAGAATTATATCCATAATACCAATCCCGAAGAGGAGAATCCCCCTCTAATTGGCTTTTATACAACTTCCTTTTGACCCTGCCCAAAGAATCGTATTCAAAAATATAAATTTCAGCTAATTTAAGATTTCCTCCAAGGGTGACTTTTTATACCTGTCCTAGCTCATTGTATTCATATAACTCAAAATTATTTCCATTTCTTGTTATCTGTTTCAACTGATCAGCATCATTATAATGATATTGGAATACTTCCCAGGGGAATGCCTGATTTCTCAGAATGTTGACCCTTTTTTCGATAAGTAAGCCTTTCTCAGAATAAGTAAAAAAAGAAAATCCTGTGGTGTCTCTTTCCACACTCAATCCGACATTCACCAATTCTTTGCCCAAAGAATCATAAAAATGATAGGAATACCCGATCACTCTGCTACCTTGAAAATGGGTCTTATAACTTGGTAAGTTAGGATGAAAACCCACAGGAACAGCCTTTTCCAATATTCCAAGATTAAAGGTTGCCTCATTAGATAATGGTTCATCTTTACTTTGGACCAATTCACAGCCAGAAAATAAAATATATAATAGGACGATACTCTGATAAAACCTTTTCATAAGCGTATCCATTTAATTCCTACTCTACTAACTATTATTTATTAAAAAAGCAGTAGTTCTATTTTAGAAAGGTATAAAAAAACCGCAGAAATCATTTAAATGATTTCTGCGGTTTCGAACTAGATTTTGAATATTTCAAGCTTAATAGCCTATCAAGCCACCTGCAATTTTTTGAATTTAGACTTGTCAAACTGGTCTTGGGCATATTTTTCATCGATCACCAATTCCTTGATGGTATCATCGGAAGGTAATTCGTACATGGCATCGGTGATGATGGCTTCACAAATGGACCTTAATCCCCTTGCGCCGAGATTGAACTCTACTGCCTTTTCCACAATATAATCTATACCGCTTTCCTCAAATTGAAGCGTGACATCTTCCATGGCCAACAGTTTCTGATATTGTTTGACCAGGGCATTTTTGGGCTCGGTGAGGATGCTTTTCAAAGTTGCTTTGTCCAAAGGATCCAAATGGGTCACGACAGGAAGCCTGCCTATCAGTTCCGGGATCAATCCAAAAGACTTCAGATCCTGAGATGTTACATATTGAAGAAGGTTTGCCCTATCTACCTGTTTGCCTTCTACATATTTATTGAAGCCCATTGGCTGTGTATTCAGCCTTTTGGCAATATGTCTGCCTATGCCATCAAATGCACCACCGCAAAGGAAAAGGATATTTTCTGTATTGACCGCAATCATTTTTTGGTCAGGGTGTTTTCTTCCTCCCTGAGGGGGAACATTGACCACTGTCCCTTCCAATAATTTCAAAAGCGCCTGTTGAACACCTTCCCCACTGACATCACGGGTGATGGATGGGTTATCGGATTTCCTTGCGATTTTATCAATCTCATCAATATACACAATTCCTCTTTCGGCCGCCTCTACATTGTAATCCGCCGCCTGAAGCAATCGGGTTAAAATACTTTCCACATCCTCTCCTACATAGCCAGCTTCCGTTAGTACGGTCGCATCAGCGATACAGAAAGGCACTTCAAGGATTTTGGCCAAAGTTTTTGCCAAATAGGTTTTACCGGTACCGGTATCTCCAACCATGATGATATTTGATTTTTCAATCTTGATTTCATCTTCATCAAAGCCTTTTTGCTGCAATCTTTTGTAGTGGTTATAAACCGCCACTGTCAGTACCTTTTTGGCATCATATTGACCAATGACATATTGATTGAGGTATTCGGTAAGTTCTTTAGGTTTTTTGAGTTTAAACTTGGGGTTCTTGGTAGGTTTTTTGTTTTTCTCTTCTTCCCCCAAAATCTGATAGGCCTGGTCTATGCAAAAATTGCATATATGGGCCGATATTCCTGAAACCATCAGGTCAACATCTCTCTTATTTCTTCCACAAAAGGAACAGGTAACTTGTGCCATTATTTTGTTTTTCTAATCAATACTTCATCAATTAAGCCATATTCTTTGGCCTCAGGAGCTTTCATCCAATAATCCCTATCTGAATCTCTTTCGATTTCCTCAAAGCTCTTCCCAGAATGGTCAGCTATAATCTGATACAGTTCCTGTTTCATAGAAAGAATCAGTTTTAAGGAAATCTCCATGTCTTTGGATTGACCCTGCATGCCACCGGATGGCTGATGTATCATCACCCTGGAATGCTGTAGGGCAGATCTTTTGTCTTTTGCTCCTCCTGCCAACAATACAGCACCCATTGATGCTGCAATCCCGGTGCAGATTGTTGCCACATCAGGATTGATATATTGCATGGTATCATAGATCCCCAAACCTGCCGTTACAGACCCGCCTGGACTGTTGACATATAAAAGAACATCTTTTTTGGGATCGGTAGATTCCAAAAACAATAACTGAGCTGTAATGATATTGGCAATAAAATCATCTACTTGGGTACCAAGGAAAATAATCCTGTCCATTATCAATCTTGAAAACACGTCAATTTCCCGAAAATTAGTGGGTCTTTCTTCGATGACAGACCTGGTCATGCTTTCTACAAAAGTATTGTATTGGTCAAATGCATTGCCGCTGATGCCTCTACTATGCACGGCATATTTTCTAAATTCATTTCTATTGATCATAATTTAATTTTTATGTAATGTACAAAAATAAAAAAAGCCCTCACAAAAGGACTTTTTCTTAACAATTTTATCTGAGAATTAGTTTTCCAACAGTTCTTTGAATTTATCTATACTGATTTTTTCTTCCTTGATATTGGACTTTTCCTTCACAAAGGCCAGAACTTTTTCATTCTGTACAGATGTCAACATCTGCATGTAATTCTGACCGTCTTTTCCTTTGAGGTAATTGTGCACAAACATGTCCATACTTGCTTCCAACTGTGCACCAAGTCCTGAAGAGGCAAATTGCGCTCTGATCATTTCTTTTGTTTTTTCGATGACCTCTTCATGTTCTGCCTGAATGTTGTTGTCTTTGGCGATTTTGTTGGAAATCAAAGTCCAGGTCAATTGCTTGGCATAGATCGGATATTCCTCCTCTACTTGGTCTTCGTCCACTTTCCCATCATTGGCTTTGAGTAACCACTCTTTGAGGAATGTTTCAGGAAGATCGATATTTGCCTGTTCAACGAGCTTATCTTTGATTTTCTCATCACTGTAAACCCTGATTTCCTTATTGTAGTTTTCAGCCATAATCTCTTTGACCTTTTCTACCAATCCTTCTTCAGAATCCACTTGACCCTCACCGAAAAGCTTGTCAAAGAATTCCTGATTGAACTCTGCCAATTCAGTTCTATTGATATTCTGAACTGTAAAAGTGAAATCACCGGAAAGTTTTTCAACTTCCTCATCAGAAACGCCAACAGTTGTAGCGAGATCTTCTTCTATGGTTTTGGAAGGGTCAAATTCAACCACATCACCTTTTTTCAACCCAACAAATTTGTCTAGGGATTTAGATTCTACTTTCGAAAGTGCAAGTGAAAAAGTTTTTTCAAATGAACCGTCTGATGATTTTAGATCACCGTAAAGAAAGTCATCTTTTTCACTGATCTCAGGGTTGGTCATTTTGCCATATTGGCTCCTTAGGTTTTGAATGGCATCATCTACCTCTTTACCATCCATTTCCACGGAATAGGAAGTAGCATCTAACTTTCCGTCAAAGTCAACCTCAACGTTATCCACAAAACCTATTTTATATTGGAATTCAAATTCCTTTTGAGTATTCCAGTCGATTTTATCCGCATCTTCAATGATCGGAAGAGGATCGCCCAAGATTTTAAAAGTCTGCTCTTTGAGATAGTTGTTAAGGGAGGAAGAAAGGAGTTCGTTGATTTCTTCAACGAGAACAGAAGTTCCGTACATTCTTTTCACCATAGAGACAGGAGCTTTACCCGGTCTGAACCCTTTGATGGTGGCTTTCCTTGCATAGTCCTTCAGTTTCGCATCAACCTTTGGTTGATAATCTGCTTCATTTAATTTAATTTTAACAGAAGCTTGATTTGCTGCGTGCTTGTCTAATGTGATTTCCAATTTGCTTAATTTTGGTTTGATAAAATTTAAAAACCCTCAATCCCATTTCTTTTTTCGAAGGTCCTGCTCAGGGTCGAAATCGGAAAGTTGATTGAGGGCCGGAAAATGTGCGGATAGAGGGACTCGAACCCCCATGCCTTACGGCGCTAGATCCTAAGTCTAGTGCGTCTACCAATTTCGCCACATCCGCTTAATGTGGACGCAAAGGTAATAAGTAAAATTAAACTTGCAAAAATTGAATTGAAAATAACCTTATAATTATTCTGTAAAAACTAATCGACTTTCGTTGTTTAGTAAAAGTATTGCTTTAGCTTAGATTATATGATACAAGTAGATCTGGAAGAGGAAAGAAAGGAAATTATTAAGAGATACAGGAAGCTTCTCAAGATGGCCAAACCCATGTTGAAAGATGGGGATTCCAGAATTATCAAAAAGGCCTTTAATGTTTCCAACGAAGCTCACAAAGAAATGCGCCGCAAATCCGGTGAACCCTATATTTATCACCCATTGGAGGTTGCCCTGATTTGTGTGGAAGAGATTGGTTTGGGTACAACAAGTATTGTTTCTGCCCTGCTGCATGATGTCGTAGAAGATACGGATTGGGAACTGGAGGATATTGAAAAGGAATTTGGGCCGAAGATAATGCAGATAATAGATGGCCTGACCAAGATTTCCGGAGTATTCGATTATGGTACTTCTCAACAGGCTGAGAATTTCAGGAAAATGCTTCTGACCTTATCTGATGATGTCCGTGTGATCTTGATCAAAATTGCGGATAGGCTCAATAATATGCGGACGCTGGAAAGCATGCCCAGGCACAAGCAATTGAAAATAGCCTCGGAAACAATGTACCTATATGCTCCATTGGCACATAGGCTCGGTCTTTACACCATAAAATCCGAACTCGAAGATTTATACCTTAAATTTACCGATTCAGATACCTATCACTTTATTCTGACTAAAATCAACGAAACCAGAATTTCCAGAAATAAATTCATCAAAAGTTTTATTGCTCCGATCGAAGAAGAGCTAGAATTTCAGGGTTATAAATTCACCATTAAAGGAAGGCCAAAATCTGTTTTCTCTATCTATAATAAGATGAAAAAACAAAATATACCTTTTGAAGAGGTATATGATCTTTTTGCTGTCAGAGTCATTATTGAAAGCAATGTGGACAATGAAAAAGCTGATTGTTGGCAGGTATATTCCATCGTCACTGATTTTTATCGCCCCAATCCCGATAGGTTGAGGGATTGGATCAGTACCCCTAGAGCAAATGGATATGAATCGCTTCATACAACTGTGATGAGTAATACAGGTCAATGGGTTGAGGTTCAGATCCGTTCATCGAGAATGGACGACATTGCTGAGAGGGGATATGCCGCTCATTGGAAATACAAGGATAAGGAAATTGTTCAGGCCAAATCAGGTACAGGTCTGGATGATTGGATCACACAGGTGAGGACGCTATTGGAATCAAATGATGGTTCGGCAATCGAATTCATGGATGATTTCAGGGGGAATCTTTTCCATGATGAGGTATTTGTGTTTACCCCCAAAGGTGAACTGAAAGTGCTTCCTTTTGGGTCAACAGCTTTGGATTTTGCCTTTGAAATCCATACTGAGGTGGGAGCGAAGTGTATTGGGGCCAAAGTCAATCAAAAGCTTGTCTCGATCAATCATAAACTGAAAAACGGTGATCAGGTTGAAATTCTTACCTCCAACAAACAAAAACCAACCGAAGACTGGCTAAATTCAGTTGTGACCTCAAAGGCCAAGGCCAAAATAAAAGATGCGCTCAGAGAAGATAAGAAATCCACCGTGATGGATGGACGGGAAATCGTCCAAAGGAAACTGAAGCAGATGAAGATCGAATTTACTTCCGAAATCGTGGAGCAGTTGCGGGCATATTTTGAAACCAAAACACCCAATGAGTTTTATTATAAAGTTGGCAGAGGAATAATTGATGCCACCTCAATCAAAGGTTTTAAGGAGTTTAAAGAACAAAAAAAGAAAAAAGGAAAAGCAACCTATGAAAAAGTCAAAGATGAAACATCCTTTACCAAGGAAATCAAAAACCTAAAAGGACCAGAACACGACCAATTGCTAATTGGTGAAGATATGGATGTGGTGGATTATATTTTGGCAAAATGCTGTAATCCCATTCCAGGGGATGATGTTTTCGGATTCGTGACCATCAATGAAGGCATTAAAATACACCGGACTTCATGCCCCAATGCCTTGGAGCTCCTGTCAAATCATGGCAATAGGGTCATTAAGGCAAGATGGACCAGTCAGCAACAGATTGCATTCTTGGCCGGATTGAGGATTGTCGGGACAGACAGGGTGGGTTTGATCAATGATGTCACCAAAGTGATTTCAAATGAACTTAAAGTAAATATGCGATCTATTACAGTTGACTCGGACAGCGGACTCTTTGAAGGAACGATTAAATTATATGTTCACAGTACGTCACATCTGGAAAAAATGGTCGCTAACCTATCGAAAGTTGAGGGAATCATTAAAGTGACAAGGTTTGATTAAATAGCCGTTGTCAGTATTATCTGAATCTTTTCTAATTAAGAAAAGTTATATTTGCACCAAAACCAAGATACATGGCCCTTAACGAAACCCTTTTTGAAGAGGTAAAGAAAATTTTCACTGCATACCTGGAAAACAAAAAGCTGAGAAAAACACCGGAGCGATATGCCATTTTGGAAGAGATTTATGGCAGGTCAGGGCATTTTGATGTTGAATCCCTGTATATCAGTATGAAAAACAAAAATTACAGGGTTAGCCGGGCAACAGTGTACAATACGCTGGATCTATTGGTAGAATGTGACCTTGTGACCAAACATCAGTTTGGACAGAATCTCGCTCAATTCGAAAAATCGTATGGGTACAAGCAGCATGACCATTTGATCTGTGTAGAATGTAACCAAGTGAAAGAATTTTGTGATCCGAGAATACAGAATATCCAGAATACAGTGGGAGAAATCCTCGAATTCAAAGTAATGCACCATTCCTTAATTCTTTACGGAAGCTGTCAAATTATGAACTGCGAAAACAGACCTAAAATATGAAATTAAAATACAGAATTAAAAAAGAAGCAAAGGCTCATTTTTTATACTTGACCGGGGATTTGATAGGCGATGATATCGGTCCAAAATTAGTTGAATTTGTATCTGATGCTGTCAATGATAAAGTTATGGTTTTTGTGGTGGATCTTTCAAAGGTAAGGTATATCAGTTCGAGCGGGATAGGTCTTTTGATTACCATGCTGACCAAAATGAGGAATGCGGGAGGCGATGTGTACCTGACTACCCCTTCAGAACATGTCAAAAAGCTTTTGATCATCACCAAGCTCAATAATATTTTTACAGTTTTCCCTACCATGGAAGAAGCAATGAAAGGATTGGCCTGAAAACCAAAAAAAATTACCTCAATTATTATTTTGCCGAGGTACAGTTTTGATTTATAAAATAGCAGGTTCTTTGATGGGATTATTTTATTGCAAAGAATAAATCCCTTGTTTTTCTTGCAATTCATTATCCTTATTCCAAATTTCACGCCTCAAAAAGACTTTAATTTAAGAGTTGATTTTACAGGAAATGAAAATGGATATTTTATTAGGCCTACAATGGGGCGATGAAGGTAAAGGTAAAGTGGTGGATGTTTTGGCACCACAATACGATGTGGTAGCCAGATTTCAGGGTGGACCCAATGCTGGGCATACTTTGGAATTTGATGGCATTAAGCATGTACTGCATCAGATACCTTCAGGTATTTTTAGGGAAAACATTCTCAATATCATCGGTAATGGTGTTGTACTTGATCCCGTGATTTTGAGAAAGGAAATCGAAGGCTTGCGGAAGTTTAACATCTCCTTTAAGAAAAACCTATTTGTTTCCAAAAAAGCAACAATCATTATCCCGACCCATAAGCTTTTGGATGCCGCTTATGAAAAATCAAAAGGTGATAAAAAAATCGGCTCTACATTGAAGGGTATTGGCCCAACCTATCAGGATAAAATAGGAAGAGTTGCTTTGAGGGTCGGGGATATATTGGCTCCTGATTTTGAGGATAGATACAATGTCTTGGTGGAAAAGCATAAAACCATTCTATCTTTCTATGAATTTGATTTGATACAATTACCTGAATTGGAAAAAACCTTTTTTGAGGCAGTTGAATTTTTCAGAACCTTAAATCTGGTAGACAGTGAGTATGAAGTGAATGGCTACTTGGATACCGGAAAAAAAGTTCTTGCTGAAGGTGCACAGGGTTCATTGTTGGATATTGATTTTGGAAGCTATCCTTTTGTGACTTCCAGCAATACTATGGCTGCAGGGGCCTGTACAGGTCTGGGAGTAGCACCGTCTAAAATCGGCGAGGTTTTTGGGATTTTCAAAGCATATTGTACCAGGGTAGGAAGTGGGCCTTTTCCAACAGAGCTATTCGACGAGGACGGAGAAGCCATGAGAAAAGAAGGCAACGAATTTGGTTCGACCACCGGCAGACCCAGAAGGTGTGGTTGGATAGATTTGCCGGCACTGAAATATTCGATCATGATCAATGGCGTGACACAATTGTTTATGATGAAGTCAGATGTGCTCAATATTTTCGAAGAAATAAAAATCTGTACCCATTACGAATTGCCAAATGGTACCAAGGTGGACAGACTTACCTATGAATTGAATACCCAAGATGCCAAACCTATCTATAAAACTGTCCGCGGTTGGCACACCTCATTGGCTGAAGCCAGTGACTATGATAAATTTCCAGTTGAACTGAGGAATTATGTCAGTCTATTGGAAGATGAACTTGGAGTACCTATTAAAATGGTCTCGGTCGGTCCTGATAGAAAACAAACTATTTTAAGATAATAAGATTAAGACCTCCTAATTGGAGGCTTTTTTTTGTTTTGAAACCATAAATTTGGATTTTAAATTGTCGCCCAAGCAATTCATCATTTTTTTTATTTACTTAAATTCATAATTTACGCTTTCGATTTTAATTATAAAGGGAGAGAAGTAATAACAGTGGACAAAGGGATAAGTAATTGGATTTGGAAGATCTGCATTATTATGATGCTGTATTTTCCATTTTTTAATTTTACAGATTCTAATGCCCAGGTTGGATTCCCCTATTGTGAAGATTTTCAGGACAGTTCAACCCAAAGCGCAACGGTATTTGGTGGGAGTGCCAGATTAGTGAGTGGAGTATTGAGATTGACTGATGCCCAGCTAGAGCAGAATGGATATATTTATATTGACATACCTTTTCCTTCCGCATTTGGTATCAAGACATCATTTGAGTTTTTTGTTTATGGAGGAAATGGGGCCGATGGACTTACGGTATTTTTGTTTGATGCAACCATCCCCAATTTCAGACCAGGCGGGTTTGGAGGATCTCTTGGATATGCCCAAAGAGGTCAAACTTCGGGTTTAACCGGTGCATACCTTGGAATAGGACTTGATTCCTTTGGGAACTTTGGTATTTCAGGCGAAGGAAAAATCGGCGGATTTTTTGGAGGAGGCACTACTCTTTATCCAAATAGCATCGTGGTTAGAGGTGCCGGTACCGGCTTAACGGGCTATCAGTTTGTTACCGGTAAATGGACAAACAATGAAGGGGAATTTGGTCTTCCTGCCGCAGATAGATTTCCACTTGAATCTGGAGGTGTCGGTTCTGCGAGGGTGACAGATCCTAATATTCCCGGTTATAGAAAATTATTTGTTGATTTGGAGCCTCACCCCGGGGGTGTTGGATATTCTATTTCTGTAGATCTAATGGTTACCACCACTCCCGGAAATCCGAGAATGGTAAAAGTATTTGATGAAACGGATTATATTTTTGAGGCACCTGAGAATTTAAAAATAGGCTTCGCTGCATCCACAGGTGGGCTGACTAATATACATGAAATCAGAAATTTACAGGTAGAAGTTTCCGATCAGGACAGGCTGGAAAATCCTACAGGAACGGATATTGATGACAAGGCTTCCTGTGAAGGGCAGGAAAACACCTATGAAATTACCCGGGAAGAAATAACGCTCCCTAATGAGGGGTCTTCTATTAGATGTCTGCAATTGTATGGATCATTGGATGAGATAGAAGCTGAAGCAGATGATATTTGTTCCCAAGGTAGGTGTAGGCCCGAAAACAGGGAAATGGTTTTGCCGCAGGGTACTTTTAGGGCAGCTGATGAAGGTGGTAGCTTTACCTTTTTTCCAAATTTTGGATTTGTAGATGAGACAGTCGAAATATACTATACTGTCACAGATAATTATGGCAAAACTTCTTCAGGAAATTTTATCCGCCTTTTGATTCAGGAATCCCCCGAACCGGTTAATATTACCGGACAGGGTTTAGATGAAGAGGAAAACGAAATCAGACTTTGTGAAGGTGACGGGATTTTACTCAGTGCTGTCGGGGAAGAAGTCTATGTAAGATTTGAATGGTTCCGTGATGGTGTATTGATCCCGGATTCTGATTACTCGGAATATTTTGCTGATCAAGCAGGAGAATATACAGTTACAGCATACAATTCAAAAAGTTGTCCTACAGAATCGGCGGAATTCAAACTTATCAATCCTGTCTTTCCAAATCTGAATATTGAAAACCCCGTGGTGGGCTGTACTCCCGGGATGACCTTGGATGTAAGGGAATTTATTGCTGACTATAATGATGATGATTTTGATTACAGGTTGGAAACTCCCCAAGGTCAATTTTTGGTCAATGATGAGATGTCCTCAGTAGGTCTTTCAGGACCTTATGAAATTAGTATAAAACACAAAGACCTTGAATGTTGGTCTGACCCTGTTGTTTTTGACCTGATTATTGTTTTGGAGCCTTTGAATTCAAGGTTTGAGTATGAAGTGGATGGAACAGGTATCACCGGAGATGAAGGAGGCGGAATATTTATCGATGACCCTATCAGGTTCAATGACCTTTCCACAGGTGGTGCGATTGCTTGGAATTGGGACTTTGGTGATGGGAATACGAGCAATGAACAATCTCCTGTACATGTTTTTGGAAAAAAGGGAAACTTTCTGATCAAATTGACAATCACCAATCAGTTTGGATGTGAAGATACTTTCGAAATGGAACTTCCCTTGACCCGGTCTTTCAGGGTAATGTTTCCAACAGGTTTTACCCCTACATTGTCTGAAAATCAATTTTTCAGACCAAAAACAAAGGGAATTGTAAAAATGGAGATGTTGATTTTCAATCTCTGGGGCAATATGCTTTTCAGAACGGATGACATCAATACAGAAGGATGGGACGGTAGAGTCAACGGGGAACTAATGCCTTCCGGCAATTATGTTTACAGGATCAATATGGAGTCTATTGATGGTGATAAGATTGAGGAAAACGGAAAATTTATATTGATCAGGTGATATGAAGAAGGTGATATTAATGGTGAATTTGCTATTAGTGTTCGGATTTTCCCGGGCGCAGGATGTTCAGTTTTCACAATTTTACGCCTCACCCTTATACCTAAATCCTGCATTCGCCGGAAGTTCTGAAATGACAAGACTGGGTATAAATTTCAGAAATCAGTGGCCAGCTTTGGATCACACTTTTGTTACATTTTCAGCTTATGCCGACCATTTTATTGAGGAAAAAAATTCAGGAGTTGGTATCATAATTAATGGAAGCCGGGAGAACTTGGGTAATTTGCAAAACACAGAAGTAGGCCTGGTATATTCCTATAGAGTAAGATTGGGGGAATCAGGATATTTGCATATGGGTGTTCAGGGAAGTTGGGCGACAAGGTCAGCGAGTTTTGATGAAGTGGTACTCAGCACCCAATTGGATATCAATCGAGGAATTGTAACTCCCGGGGGAAATGGAGGAGCAATTCCTGACGATAGACAGCGGAGTTTTACTGATTTTCATTCTGGGATGCTTTATTATAATAATAGGTTTTGGTTTGGCGTTTCAGGGCATCACCTTACTCGGCCCAATATTTCCTATTTGGAATTTGACAGGGATAGACTCCCAATCAGATATTCGGCACACGGAGGCGTAAAATTTGACTTGGCCCCAGGTGGCATCAATGATTATTTCAACAATACCCAACAGGAACGGACTTTCTCATTGGCATTCAATTACAAAAGGCAAGGGTTCTATGATCAGTTGGATTTTGGAATGGAGCTGTATTTCGAACCTGTGATTTTTGGGCTTTGGTATAGGGGATTTCCTACCAGGATTGGTTTGCCAAACAATGAAGCATTGATAGGATTGATCGGGTTTTCTCTGCAAAATGGAATTGACCTTGGTTACAGCTATGATTTCACCCTTTCCCAGTTGGGTTGGAGAAACTCCGGGGGAGCTCATGAAGTATCTATGAGGTATTCATTTGTTGATCAATTCCTGAAAAGGAATTCCCGTCAACGAATGCCAACATTTAAATATTAAAAAGTATCTAGGCCAGTCTTATTTTTTTCTCCTTGAAAATCAGCGTACTTTATCTTTTTGTTAAATTATTATTAAATCTGCTTTTGCAAATGAGAAAAAGTGTTGCACCTTTGCAATCCCAAACGACGGGCACCTAAATCAAAATCCCCCAATTTATTCGGATTGATAGATTCAAAAACAGAAAATAAAAAGTAAATTTTAAAAATCTGTTTTTGAAAGAATAAAATTTTGAATTACCTTTGCAGTCCTGTTTAAAAAAGCGGGCACCTAAAATCAGCTGAAAAAGTTCAGTTGGGACAGATTAAAGAAACGGCAACGGCCGTCACTGACGTGGGAAAGACCAGGTCAAAAGTTCATTGAAATGTTGAAGACAAAACGAATGAGAATCTGTTCTGATCTGTAAAGAGAAAGTTCGGAGGATAATAATGGAAAATAAACGGGGCAGGAAACATGCCACCTGAAAAACGGTGGCGAAACAAACTATACAATGGAGAGTTTGATCCTGGCTCAGGATGAACGCTAGCGGCAGGCCTAATACATGCAAGTCGGACGGCAGTGGGACCAG
>NZ_JBGTCA010000271.1:0-7879 GCF_041749095.1 Aquiflexum sp.
GCCAATCTGCTCTGGACCTTACGGGAAAGATTGCAACTGACCGGTACAAAATATGGCTGTGGGGTTTCCCAATGCGGGGCCTGTACAGTTCATTTAGATGGCAATCCGGTGAAAGCCTGTGTAATACCCTTGTCATCTGTGAAAGGCAAAGAGGTCACTACCATTGAAGGCCTATCCAAAGACAATTCCCACCCTTTGCAGAAATCATGGATTTCGGAACAGGTACCACAATGTGGCTATTGTCATTCCGGTCAGATCATGCAGGCAGCGGCATTGTTGAAGAAAAACCCAAACCCTAACAGTCAGGAAATCATCAAGCACATGAATCCTATACTCTGTCGATGTGGCACTTATGTGAGAATAATGAAAGCAATAGAAAAAACCATCCAAAATAGCTGATCATGGAAAATGAATTGAAAGAAAATACGATTTCGAGGAGAAAATTCCTGAAAAGAGGTGGTGGTTTGACTTTTTTGGTAGCAGGAATTGGGATCCCTGCATTTGTCCGGAAAGATGAAAAATCCATTGCCAACGAGGTGAAGGCGTCTGCTTGGGTGCATATCAGTACAGATGGTACGGTGACAATATTCAACCCTGCTGCTGAAATGGGTCAGGGTACGATGACCGCTTTGCCGGCAATAATCGCGGAAGAAATGGATGCAGACTGGTCCAAGGTAAAAATCGAACATTCACCTGTGGAACCCGAAATCTATGGGATCCCCTGGGGAGGCGGTGGAAGAGGTGGAAGTATGTTGACTGTTGGAAGCAGATCTGTAAGTGGTCATTTTGAAAATCTCAGGCAATCCGGTGCTCAAGTGCGGTTTGTGTTGATTAGCAATGCTGCTGAAAAGTGGGGAGTAAATATCGATGAACTGGAAACCGCACCTGGAATGGTCATTCATCCCAAAACAGGCAAGAAAATATCTTATGGTGAAATTGCTTCATTTGCAAAATTCCCGGATGAATTGCCCGAGATTCCTGTGAATAAACTGAAAAAAATAGCTGACTTCAGGTTGATAGGCAAAGATTTCCAAAGGTATGACATCCCTGCAAAAGTAAACGGATCAGCGATCTATTCCATGGATATCCATGTTCCCAACATGGTCTATGCCATGATCAACCGATCGCCTGTAAACGGTACCAAGCCTGAGTTAAAAAATGAAGATGATTTAAGAAAAATATCGGGATTACTGGAAATAGTTAAATTGGATTACGGAATCGGATTCATTGCCAATAGTATGGAAGCAGCACAACAGGCAAAAAATAACGCAGAAATCAATTGGACAGGTCAGTCCAAAGCAGAAAACCATAACAGCCAATCTGCTTACCAGGAATATGAAGTATTGGCAGAATCAGGCAATTCCGGCAATATGGTGGCAAGTATAGGGGATTTCTCCAGGGAAATTCCCAACACCAGAAAAGTGATCCGTGCGGATTATAAGAATGATTATGTCTATCATGCCCAAATGGAACCACTTAATGCCGTCGCTTGGGTTAAGGATGGTCAGGCAGAAGTATGGGCCGGTACCCAAGGGGCGGATGGTGCAAGGTCGGCAATCGCCAATCACCTTGGCATTGATTTCAAAGCAGTGAATCTCCATCCCTGTTACTTGGGTGGAGGGTTTGGTAGACGATCAATGAATGATTATATTCTGGAAGCAGTTGACCTTTCCAAAGCAGTTAATCTGCCTGTGAAATTGATTTGGACCCGAACAGATGATATTCAGTTCGGAGCATTCAGACCAATCTCCCTACAGCGGTTGGAAGCAGGGATAGATGCATCAGGTCAGATCAAAGCCTGGAAACATGTAGTGGTAGGTACAGGAGGAGGTTTGCTCGGTTCCGGTGCGGATATTCCTTTTTATGACATCCCAAATAAGCATATCGAAGTCAGAAATATTGACCATGGAGTCAGGACCAAACACTGGCGGGCTGTGGGGCACGGCCCCAACAAATTTGCCATAGAAACCTTTCTGGATGAAATTGCGATTGACCAAAAAACAGACCCCTTGGAATTAAGGAGACAACTGATGAAAAATCATCCACGGGAACTCAAAGTCTTAGAAACTGTTGCCAAAATGTCCAATTGGGGAGAGAAACTCCCGGAAGGCAGGGCAAGGGGAATTGGCTTCGCCGAACGTAGCAATTCTCTGACAGCGGGAGTCTGTGAGATTTCACTGGACCGAAAAAGCGGAAAAATCAAAGTCCATAAAATCTGGTGTGCCTTGGATGCAGGTATTGTAGTCCATCCTGACAATGCCAAAGCCCAGGTGGAAGGTTCATTGGTCATGGGACTCAGCAGCGTGATGATGGAAAGCATCACCTTTTCCAATGGTGAAGTCCAACAGAGCAATTTTCACGATTACCCCATATTACGGATGGAAGATGCTCCCGAAAGCATTGAAATCGAAATCATTCCCTCCACCGAAAAACCAACAGGCATCGGCGAGGCAGGTCTGCCTTTTATGGGTGCAGTAGTTTCTAATGCATTTGCCGCACTGACAGGAAAGCGATTGAGACACATGCCCTTTACACCACAAAAGGTGTTGGAGGCTTTGGGATAGTCCTACTATATCTTGTGAAATGGTCTAAAAACCTGCCAGGTTTTTAACCGATGATCTGTGAATCTGTAGCATTTACACCTCTAAAACCTGGCAGGTTTCTTCCTTCAAAAATTAACTTGACAAAGTTGGATTAACCTTTACTTATAATTTCTGTAAGCATATTCAGCACGCAGATACAGATGATTCCCCAAAGAATCAACTCTGTAACTCTCTCTTTTTGCCGGAAAAAATATTCCTGTAGAATTGTCCCATTCTACATTATACACCAAACTGAAATGGTCTGAAGTTTTGGTTTTGTAGGAAATTAGTCTAAAAGTTTCGGGATCAAAAAAATACCACCAAATGTCTGTTTGAGGGTTGTCAGGATCTCCATCTACCACTTTGACAGTCTCAACTGACCTCCCATCAGATAGTTTGGATAATCCAATATAAGTAAGATTTTTACCTTCATCCAGCAAGTCAAAAGGCTTGGTCATGACATAGTATGCTGCATCAATATCCTTTTTTTTGCTGCGAAGAAATCCTTCATTTAGAATTTCATTTTCACCCATCAAATATTGAGTTCTTATTCCATCAAATATCACTTTGTGGGTGATGCTGTCTTTTTCCCAGGACATTTTTGCTTCGAAATAAGGTCTGAGTCTGAACTCATTTTGTTGTAAGGAGTGAGATTCAATCTGCCCATCTTCAAAATACAACCAACTTTCTTTCTCCATGGAAAAAACCTGTAACCTGTCCCAGGCCAATTGTCCTCCATGTGCTTCGATGGATTTTTCAATGAGTGAAACCGCTTCTTTATCTCTACCGGAAGAACAGCTTAATAAAAATATCGGTAAATGTATTATAACTAAGAGAATATTATTTTTCATATTATTAAATTTTTCCTTAAAAATAGGTAAAGTACGATACAACGAATAATAACTGTGGAAGAGTTTGTAGAAGAATCAATTGAGCCGGAATCAGTTTTATTTTCGGATAAAAACACTTCCAAAGTAGACCTTGAAAAATTAGTGGTGGAGCACACCAAGACCAAATGCTTGTTTTTAAATTATAATTATATATATTTCGTAAAAATATTTTTTTGGAACTTTTAAACAAACCTTAAAAGAAACCACTTGGGAATCCATCACATGATCACATATAAATATTTACAAAACTACCTCAATGAATTTGTATACAAGCTAAACCGAAGATATTTTGGTGAAAATTTTTTTGCCGATTGGTTGTTGTAGCTGTTCATCCATACGTGCAGTAATGCGGATAAACATAACAAAATGAACGATTTAGAAAAATATTTCAGGGAGAATAAAGGCCGTCTGATCCATAAATGGATTCATTATTTTGATATATATGAAAGGCATTTTTCAAGGTTTAGGAATAAGGAAATTACCATCCTTGAGATAGGCGTTTCACATGGAGGAAGCCTTCAGATGTGGAAAGAGTACTTTGGTCCAAAAGCCAAGATTTATGGTATAGACATCAATCCTTTGTGCAAGGAATTGGAAGAGGATAATATCAAAATATTTATAGGTTCTCAATCAGACCCCAAATTTCTAAAAGAAGTCAAAAAAGCCATTCCTACCGTTGATATTTTAATTGATGATGGTGGTCATACCATGGAACAACAAATTGTTTCTTTTGAAGTTCTATTTGACCATGTTCGGGATAATGGGGTTTACCTTTGCGAGGACCTTCATACCTCCTACTGGCCGAAATTCGGAGGGGGGTTCAAAAGGGAAGGTACTTTTATTGAATATAGCAAGAATTTTATTGATCAATTGAATGCCCACCACTCCAAGGAAAACGACCTGAAAGTCAACAATTTTACCGAAAAAGTGGACTCAATTCATTATTATGACAGTATTTTGGTGATCGAGAAGAAAAATAGAAAAAAACCTCACGATGAACAAACGGGTACACCTAGTTTTGAAATTCCCAAAAAACTTAAGAAAAGCCTCGCAGAGGTTCAAAAAACATCTAGTAAAGTGGGAGTCAAAAATAAGGGAAATATATTAGAAAGATTATTTGGAAGAGGAAAAAGCCAAAGCTGAACTAATAAAACTGATTAGGTTTCTGGGGGTCGGGCTCCACATTAGAACATCTATCCTATATTATTCTGATTTAAAGCTTTTAAAATAGATTAATTGCAATTCCTTGCAGTTTATTTGATTTTTTTTGAACCATACGGTAAGCAAGCGCTCAGCAATAAAACCGATTATTCTTTTTTGGTACCCAACATATTTTTTCATATCCGTTCTTCTCTCAAATTCAAAAATCATATCAAACCACCATTCCATGAAACTTTCATAATGGGGGTTTTTGAGTATGCATATATTATTTGCATATAGACTTTTCCCTCTTAACACAGCTTCAAAGGCCTCGAGGTATTCCGGATATTTTTCCATCAGAATTGATCTCAAAAGGTATAGGTCATGGATATCATGATAACGGCGGTAATGCTCTTCCACGGTATAATTTAAGCTTCTGGCCTGAGGTAAAACACCATCATAACGGCTAAAAATTTCCAACAGCTCCTTTTTGGTTAATATTTTGGATTTAAAATTTTCAACATCCTTGGTATAAATCAGTCCAAATCTTTTCTTACCAATACCTACTATTGGATATAAATAACGTTTCAATTGATAAAGAAAAGGCTCAGGATGCACTGTAAAAAACCGGCGATAGTGACATACACCTGTAATGTGGTGATGGGTATTTTTCCAAACCCAGTATATCCCGGTTAATTCACTGAAATAACGGTTTTTATCAGAAATGTTTGCATGGGTATCATCCCCTATGTATGGCTCTTTTTCCTTGGCGAAAAAATTTCCCGACATTAATGGTTTATAGAAGCCGTCATTTTTTACTATGGTTCCTCTTTTATAATGAATTACATAAATATTTGCATCAATATTATCCATACAAAATTTCCTACTTTTTCATACTTGTCAGTTCCTGTATTAATTGTACAATTTTCCATTCCCGGTGACCATGTTTTAACAATAAAATATCCCATTTTAATCTTGGCCTAAGAAAATCCATTATCCATCTGTTTTTCATAATGATTTTCTTTTTTATAAGGGGATAGCCGGATTCAATCAAACTGGCATACTGATTATGGCTCAAATTAATGTCCTTTTTAATATTGTTTTGTAATTGAACAATTTTACTGTCATAAAAACTTCCTACAGACAAGCCTGATTTAACCATATACTGCGTAATACCTATTTCCCATTTATCAATTACCTTTCGGCGCAATAATTTTTTATTCTCTTCCTGAAAAAGGTGATTGAGATTTAGAGACTGGAAAAACCCGGGAAGCAATTCTATGGCCTTTTTATTAAAAACAAGAAAATGACTTTGAATATGATAACTGTCTTGATGGGACGAAAACCAGGGTTCTTGATAAGAATCTATTAAGCCCCAAAAATCAAATGAATTCACCTTCCCCCATTCAAATATGCGGTCCAATACGTTGAAAAGGATATTTGAATCATTAATGCAGGCTATTTGGCTATAATTATCCAATTCCAGGGTTTGAAACGCTTTGTAAAACATCCCCAGATCATAACCTTCATTGGTTACTTCCTGAAGACGAATTTTGGAATGCAGCTCACCTACTCCTGAATGGATTGCCCTTTTGTTTGTCACCAGGATAATTTCATCAAAATGTCTGACCAATTCCTTTAAATAGATTTGGACGTATTTAGGGATAAAATTATCATTACTGAAATGTATAAAAACACAAAGCTTCATTTTTTTTTGCTTTATCATTATTAAATTTTATTTGTTTCCGCATGGTTGCAAGTAACAAATTTTAACAACAAATGTCATTATGTTGCAGGTGTATGTTACAGGTTGTTTCTCGTTTAAAGATAAGAAACATAATGACCATATTACAAAGCATGCAGTATATCTAAAGCTGACAAATTACTCACTGGCGGTTACGGATTTTTTTCTGATTTTCTGATCTAATATCACATGGAGGAACATGCTATAACATAATATCAAAATATCCTCGAATTTTCAACAGTTTGGAATTATTTTTGGTCTTTAGCCAATCTGAAAAACCATATCGATGCTCCCATTAACCAGTGTTATTATCCCTTGTTACAATCAGGCTCTTTTTTTGGAAGAAACTGTAAATTCTGTCCTCAACAGCAATTATTCCAATTTCGAAATAATTATTGTGGATGACGGCAGTCATGACCATTCAGCTAAGATTGCTCTTAAAATCCATGAGAAACATCCTGAAAAGATCCATGTCATCATGCAGGAAAATGCAGGCCCGGCAAATGCAAGAAATGTAGGCATCAAAGCAGCTAGGGGGAAATATATCCTGCCATTGGATGGAAATGACAAAATCAGTAAGGATTACATCGAAGAGGCGGTTACAATTTTCGAAAAAAACCAAAATGTCAAGGTTGTATATTGTGAGGCAGAAAAATTCGGAGACAAATCCGGGCAGTGGAAACTCAAACCTTTTTCCAGAAAAGCATTGGCATTGGACAATATGATCTTTGTTTCCGCACTTTATAGAAAAAGTGATTGGGAAAGATGTGGAGGATATGATCCCCGAATGACTTGGGGGGAGGATTGGGAATTTTGGATCAATATGTTAAAATCAGGAGGGGAAGTGGTCAAGCTTCCCATCACCGGTTTTTATTATAGAATCAGAGAAGGATCAAGAAGAAAATCCACCGATAAAGAGGCAAAACAAAAAACCATTGACCTCATCAACGAAAAACACATCGATTTCTTGAAAGAACAGATCGGAGGCCCCCTCCGAAACCCCCGGTCCTTGTCAGAGGTGATCAATAAGGTGAGCGGGTGGTTTTAGCAGGGAGGAAGGATGAAGGAAAGAAGGTAGATTTTAGATTTGGGCAGGGGGAAGGAGAAAGGATAAATAAAGGATGAAGGATGAAGGATGACATTTAGGACTGAAAGCTATTGTGTTGATATTGGAATTTACCGATTCTAGACTCTCGCTTCTTGGTTCTGGTTTCTCGACTTGGCTCTCGCTTCTTTTCTCGTTTCTCGCTTCTCGCTTCTCGGATCTCCCTTCTTGGTTCTTGTTTCTTGGCTCTTGTTTCTTGTTTCTTGTTTCTTGGCTTTTGGTTCTAATTTATCGCTTCTCGGCTCTCGCCTCTCATTTCTCATATCTCACGTCTCATATCTCATATCTCACGTCTAAAAAAAATCATGCAAATTGGAATAGACAGTTTTGCCGCAGCTTCCATCGGGGATGGAAAAAATAAAAACGAAAACAGCGCATTAGCCCTTTCGGAACTTTTGGAGAGAATTGAATATGCTGA
>NZ_JBGTCA010000272.1:0-19398 GCF_041749095.1 Aquiflexum sp.
ATGGCAGGGATCATTGCATTTTCAGGATATGATGGGTCAGTTTACCTGATGGGCTGGACAGGAGGATATGTACTGTTGGCTTTGTTATTGGCTCCTTACTTGAGAAAATTTGGAAAATTTACGGTTCCTGATTTTGTTGGAGACCGGTATTATTCCAATAAAGCAAGGGTAGTGGCTGTAATCTGTGCGCTATTTATTTCCTTTACCTATGTCGCAGGACAAATGAGAGGAGTTGGTATTGTCTTTTCCAGATATTTGGAAGTGGACATCAATACCGGCGTAATCATTGGGATGTGTATTGTCTTTTTCTACGCCGTACTCGGTGGAATGAAAGGGATCACTTACACCCAAGTTGCTCAATATTGCGTGTTGATATTTGCTTATATGGTTCCTGCCATATTTGTTTCCATGCAATTGACCGGAAATCCTATCCCCCAGTTGGGATTGGGGGATACCGTGGCGGATGGTTCTTATCTTTTGGACAAATTGGATGGGGTTTTAAGTGAACTTGGATTTGCTGAATATACCAGTGGAAGGAAAGAAATGGTCGATATTTTCGCCATTACGCTTGCCCTGATGGTAGGTACAGCTGGATTGCCACATGTGATTGTGAGGTTTTTTACAGTTCCCAGGGTAAAAGATGCCCGTCTTTCAGCAGGTTATGCATTGGTATTCATAGCAATTCTATATACCACAGCTCCTGCAGTGGCAGCATTTGGGATATATAATGCCATTGATACTGTGGCCGGACAGCCTGTAAACGATTTGCCTGAATGGGTCGGAAATTGGCAAAAGACCAACCTTATAGAAGTATATGATTTCAACAATGACGGTATTGTTCAATACACTGCAAATCCTGCCACTAATGAGCTCATCATAGATAAGGATATCATGGTGCTTGCCAATCCGGAAATCGCAAAACTGCCCAACTGGGTAATAGGTTTGGTCGCTGCCGGAGGAATGGCTGCCGCGCTTTCTACCGCAGCTGGACTTCTACTGGTAATTTCAACTTCTGTATCCCGTGACCTCTTCAGGACCTTCAAACCTGATATGACCGAGAAAAGGGAATTGTTGATAGCCAGGATTTCTGCTGCAGGTGCGGTGATTCTCGCTGGATATTTTGGTGTGAACCCTCCGGGGTTTGTTGCAGAAGTGGTTGCTTTTGCCTTCGGATTGGCAGCTGCTTCTTTTTTCCCTGTGATTATCATGGGGATTTTCTCAAGTAGAATGAACAAAGAAGGTGCAATAGCAGGAATGGTATCAGGTCTGGTTTTCACTATCCTATATATCAGTTATTTCAAATTTATCAATCCTGAATTGAATAATGTTGAACACTGGTGGTTTGGTATTTCTCCCGAAGGTATTGGCTCCTTGGGTATGTTGATCAACTTTGTGATTTGCTATCTTGTATCCAAAGCAACTCCTTCGCCGCCACAATATATAGAGGATATGATTCAGGAAATCAGGATACCAAGAGGGGCAGCAAAGGCACATGAACATTGATCTGAAGCACAAAATAAAGCAAATTGGACTCTGTTAATGGATTTGTCCTAGTTTGCCTTTTATGGGACTTTCAAATGGGTTAATTTAAAATTCGTAATATGAACAAGATCCTCATAGTAGATGAAGAGCCCAATATCCTTCTTTCATTGGAGTTTCTTTTCAAAAAAGAAGGTTTCAGGGTGTATATTGCCAGAGATGCAGAAGAAGCAATGAGCATCATTGAGGAAAACAAACCTGAGCTGGTAATTCTTGATATTATGATGCAGAAATTGGACGGTTATGAAGTATGTAAACATATTAAAGAAAAAAATGAAGGTGTCAAAGTGGTCTTTCTGACTTCAAAAAGTAAACAACAAGATGTCAAAAGGGGGATGGATCTGGGTGCAGATCTTTTCCTTACCAAACCCTTTTCAAATAAAGATTTGGTTACCAAAGTAAAGTCATTGCTTAAGTAAAAAATAAATTTCAATAACCTAAAATAATCATAACATGAGCGATAGAATCCATACCCTAAGCGGGTACTTCTACGAATACCAGAAATCAGTCACAGAGCCGGAAAGTTTTTGGGCAAGGATAGCAGACTCTTTTTTCTGGCGGAGAAGATGGGACAAGATCCTGGAGTGGGATTTTGAGGGACCCGATGTCAAATGGTTTGTCAATGCCAAATTGAACATTACAGAAAATATCTTTGAGAGGAATTTGTTTACAATTGGGGACAGGCCGGCGATTATTTGGGAACCCAATGATCCAGAGGAGGAGGGGAGAACGATCACTTACAATGAACTCTATGCAGAAGTCTGTCAATTTGCCAATGTACTAAAGGCAAAAGGAATTGAAAAGGGAGACCGGGTGATCATCTACATGCCCATGATACCTGAGGCAGCCATAGCGATGTTGGCTTGTGCCAGGATCGGGGCCGTGCATTCGGTGGTATTTGCAGGATTCAGTTCGACTTCTCTGGCAGACCGTGTCATTGATTGTAAAGCAAAAGCCATACTGACTTCTGATGGAAACTTCAGAGGAAATAAAAAGATAGCTGTCAAGGCAATTGTTGATGAGGCTCTGGAAAAATCCAGTGTGGAAACAGTAATTGTCAGTAAAAGGACGGGTCAGGATATCACCATGGTAGAAGGTAGGGACCACTGGTGGCATGATGTCATCCAGGGCCAAAAATCCACACATGCGGCGGAAGAAATGGATAGTGAGGACATGCTGTTTATCCTTTATACCTCAGGATCCACAGGAAAGCCTAAAGGTGTGGTGCATACTATTGGGGGTTATATGGTCTATACAAAATATTCCTTTGAGAATGTGTTCCAATATTCACCCGGTGATGTTTATTGGTGTACCGCTGATATTGGCTGGATTACCGGGCATTCCTATATAGTTTATGGTCCTTTATTAGCAGGTGCAACTACCTTGATGTTCGAAGGAGTACCAACCTACCCTGATGCGGGTAGATTCTGGGCTGTGATTGAAAAATACAAGGTCAATCAATTTTATACCGCACCGACCGCTATCAGGGCATTGCAGGCTTATGGTACCGACCCAATAAAACCGTATGACCTGAGTTCACTGAAAGTATTGGGTTCGGTGGGAGAACCTATTAATGAAGAAGCCTGGAAATGGTATTACACCCATATAGGACAGTCAAGGTGTCCGATTGTAGATACTTGGTGGCAGACTGAAACAGGAGGAATCATGATTTCGCCCATTGCAGGAATCACTCCAACCAAACCGGCTTATGCAACACTTCCTTTACCAGGGGTTCAGTTGATGATTGTAGATCCGGAGGGGAAAGAATTGACCGGGAATTCGGTGGAAGGAAATCTCTGTGTCAAATTTCCCTGGCCTTCGATGATACGGACTACCTATGGAGATCATGACCGCTGTAAGCAAACGTATTTCTCCACCTATAAAGGGTTATATTTTACCGGTGACGGCGTGAAGCGGGACCATGACGGATATTATCGAATTCTTGGAAGGGTAGATGATGTGATCAATGTTTCAGGCCATAGATTAGGAACGGCTGAAGTAGAAAATGCCATCAATGAGCACCCGCTCGTGATAGAATCAGCAGTTGTCGGTTATCCTCATGATATCAAAGGACAGGGCATCTATGCCTATGTAATCTGCGATATGACCAACCGTACAGAAGATAACCTCATCAACGAAATCAAGGATACCGTAAGCAAAATGATAGGCCCTATAGCCAAACCCGATAAAATCCAGATTGTACCGGGACTTCCCAAAACCCGTTCCGGAAAGATTATGAGAAGAATTCTCAGAAAAGTAGCCGATGGAAGTACCGATAGTATGGGAGATACATCCACCCTGCTTGACCCCGATGTGGTGACGGCAATTATTGAGGGGAAGAAATAGGGGTTTACATTCGTTTAAATCTTTTGGAGAAGAGACGGTGGAGAGCCGTCTTTTTTTATGCAACTGCTTATGTAAAAATGGAGATCCGCTTGCCAATGCGAAACTCGAGAATTTGTGAGATAACAATGGGTGCTTCAATCAAACCATCTTGAATATAAATTAATTTACTGGTTATTAGAAGTATTGTTGAAACACATTTTTTCGTTTACCAAAAAAGAAAATTGATAGCTTGTCAATTGGCCCTATTTGAAATGAGTAGAAATTCAACCGAATTTCATAACTTTAAGTTATATTAAATATCAAGGCTATGAAAACCATTGAGTTAAAAAAAGAATTGATTGAAAGGATATCCATGATTGAAGATGTTCCTTTTTTGAATGCGATTAAAACAATTTTAGATTATAAGAAAAAAGAATATTTTTTAGAATTGACTATTGAACAAGAGAAGGAAATTCTTTTGGCGAGCGAAGAAGGTAAAAAAGGATTAAATTCTTCTGAATCTCAAATGGATGAAATGGTTGGGGAATGGTTAAAAGAAAAATAAGTTGGACTAAAAATTCTCAAATCCAACTTAAAGAAATATTGATCTATTTCAATAAGAGAAATAAAGTTCACAATACTCACAAAAGCTTTACAGTCAATTTAAGGAAAAGCTTAAGATTGCAGCTCAAAAACCTGAATTGGGGATCAAAACAAAACTTGAAAATATTAGAGGGCTGATTGTTGGAGAATACATTTTGTTTTATGAAATATTGGATGATAGAATTCTGGTGCTAAAAGTTTGGGATTGTAGACAAAATCCAGAGAAACTTGATATACCTAGATAAATTATTTTTAAAGAGAGGCTTCACCCTTCAATTCCTTTTCGAAATCCCATTTTCAAAATCAAAATTGGATTTGGTTTCTTTTTGCTGATAGTCTCTTGGAGAATATCCGAATTCCTTCTTAAAGCATTTGGCGAAATAAGATAAGTTAGAGAAACCCACCTCGTACATGATTTCGGAGATATTGCCTTCATTGTTTTTCAGCAAGATGGAAGCTTTTTTCAACCTGTATTTCCTGATGATATCCTTAGCTGAGAAGTGTGTAAGGGATTTCAGTTTACGGTAAAGGTGTGCCGTGCTCATTCCTATTTCATCGCTGAGCATTTCTACTGTAAAATCAGGATTGGCAATATTAGCTTCAATGATATGGATTACTTTATTGACAAATCTGTCATCAACGTTTTCCCCATTAGTTTTGAATTCCGGTTGGGTGATGATTTCCGATTTGAAATATCCAAAGAGTTCATCTTTTCTTTTGAGAATGTGTTCAATGGTAGCTATAAGGAGCTCTATGTCAAAAGGCTTTGTCAAGTAAGCATCGGCACCGGTTCTGATTCCTTCTATTTTTTGCGAAGTCAGGCTTTTTGCAGTCAGGAGAATGACCCCGATATGGGAAGTCTTGGGATTTTCCTTTATTTTTTTGCAAAACGTGAGCCCGTCCATGACAGGCATCATGATATCACTGATAATGACTTCGGGTGTGAAATTTTCGGTTTTTTCCAATGCTTCTTCTCCGTTGTTGGCAATGATCAGGTGATACTCATCTTTGAGATTCAGGCAAAGATATTCTATCATATCTGCATAATCCTCGACAATAAGCACAACAGGCTTACCGGATTCCACATCATAAACATACGGGTTTTGGCTCTTATCATCGAAATCCCCCTTTTTGCTGACCAACAAGTTCAGGGACTGGGATCCCTGTTCAAAATCAACCGGAAAATGGATGTTTCCCAATGGTAGAGTGACGGTGAAACTTGCCCCTTTTCCCAGTTGACTTTCCACATTCACGTTTCCGTGGTGCAATTTGGTATATTCGGCCACCATGGACAATCCTATACCCGATCCATCAAAAGATTTTTTGCCCTGACTGGTTTGATAAAAACGGTCAAAAATGCGGTGTTGGTCCTCTTGGTCTATTCCAATCCCGGTATCAGTGATCCGGATATCCACTGCTCCGTATTTAAAGTCCGGATCATTCCTGCGCTGTCTGACTTCAAAATGGACGGAACCTTTCTCTGGGGTAAACTTGAAGGCATTGGACAGCAGATTATAAAGTACAGATTCAATTTTTTCCGTATCAGCCCAGACGGTGCAGCTATCAATATCGGAATCAAAAGTGAACTGAACATCATTTCTGGCGGCTTTATCACCGAAAAGTACAACCAGTTCCCTACAAAATCTGACCAAGTCAAAGGCTGTAACTTTCAGTTCAAGGCTATCCTGTTCCAATTTCCTGAAATCAAGGATCTGATTGACTACCCTCATTAGCCTTTGCGAATTCTTTTCTGCCAGCTTAAGAAGATTGTTGGTTTCATCACTGAAATCACGTTTGTTCAGTGCTTGATGGATAGGCGGAAGAATAAGGCTTATCGGCGTTCTGAGTTCATGGGAAATATTGGTGAAAAACTGCTGCTTGGTCAGGGCAATTTCCTCACTGTGGCTTTTTTCCATCTTGGCAAGTTTGACTTCATTTCTTAGGTGGAGCCTTCCAGAATAGAAACGCAGGGAGTAAAACACCAAAATCAGGATCAACAAAACATATAGAAATATAAAACCCGGACTGAGGAATAAAGGTGGTTTTATTTTGATTTCCAATTGAGTTTCCTGATTATTCCAAACCCCATGGTTATTGCTGCCCTTTAGCCTGAATAGGTAAGTCCCCGCAGGGAGATTTGAATATTCTGCGTAATTGTTATTACCGGAGACATAATTCCAATCCTTATCGGCACCTTCAAGTTTATATGCATAGATATTTTTTTCAGGCTGCCAGTAATGTAGTGCTGCAAAATCAACTGAAAAGGAGCGCTGGGAATAATTGAGGTTTAGTTTTTCTACAAAAGAAATGTCCGCAGGAAGTTGGATAATTTCCTGCTGGGGTTTCCCTGATCGGATCTCCTGGTTGTTGATTTTAATGTTAGAGATGAATATTTTGGGAACAAATGGATTTGGCTTGGCTTTGGTAGATATTTCCAAGAATCCGTTGTCCCCGCCAAAATGAAGCTTTCCCTCTCCGTCGCTGCTCCAACATCCATCTGAAAAATTTTTTATAGGGATTTCCTTATCCATAGGGTAGATCACAAAAGTCCTGTCCACAGGTTGGTATTTCAAAATCAGTCCGGACGAAGATCCCCAGATATTTCCCTGACTGTCTTCGGCAATACTCGCTAAAATAAAATCACTTCCAGTCTCCAAAGGATGAAAGACAGCCTCATCGCTCTGCGGCCTATATTCAATCAACCCATTGGTGGTACTTGCCCAAAGACTGCCTTTTTTAGAATAAAATATACTGTTAAGACTTCTTCTGTTCGAAACCCTGTTGAAGGAACTGATGGAAGTACTCCGGTAAGTTTGAAGATCAATCCGGTAAAGTTCATCATAATTGATGGCCCAGATGGCATTTGCTCCTGAGGCATTTTTTTCAGAACCGAAATCGCCGACTTTTTCAAAATGCAATGAATGAATGTCTTTGAAATTTCCGGCCACTTTAAAAAGCCCTCCCTCCCAAGCGCTGACCCAAAACGAACCATCTGCCCCTTTGGTGAATTTGGATATGTAATTACTGACAAGCCCATTTTGTTCATTGGCCGGGATAGCATACATTTTATTTGCCTGTCCATCCCAAACATTTATCCCCCCGGCTGTTCCGATCCATATCCTTCCGAGGTCATCTTCCTCAAGCGCATAGACATTATTGAGCAGAATTCGCCTATCAAGATCAGAATGTATGTCCAAGACTTCTTTATAACCCGATTCCGGATCAATATGGATCACACCGTTAAGAGTGGCCAGCCATTTATGTCCGTTCCTGCTCACCAGCATAGCCTTGACCTGATTTCCGATGGTCTGACCGTTCCAATCATGGGACACTTCATGATAAGTATAAAAGCCGCTGTATTTATTGATAAGGCTCAGGCCGTTGGAGGTAACAAACCATATCACTCCCCCTGTATCTTCAAATATCTGCCAGATGACATTATTGGCAACTGAAAATGACAGTTTCGGGTTATGGTAAAGCACCTCACTGATTTGGGACTTTAGATCAAAAATATTGATGCCAAAATCAGTCCCTAGCCAAAGCTGGCCCTCATCATTGGGATATATTGCTTTGATGACCTCATTACTGAAATTAGTGTTGCCATTATTATATAACTTATGCTCACCCGTGTAGATGTTAACATGGGCGAGCCCGGTCTCTGTTCCCACCCAGATCAAAGAATCATCTTCCCCCGAGGATTTGATGTCCATGATCAGATTGTTTTTCAATGAGGGGTTATAATCTCCCTTTAGGTCATAATGCACAAATCGATCCGATCCGGATGCCAATTTATTGAGCTTATCATAAGTTCCCACCCATAGGTTGTCCAAATTGTCCATATAAATAGACCGGATCATATTATGGCTGAGATTATTCTTGAAATCATTGTAGGTTCTAAGCGAATCACCTGAAAAGCTGAAAAGACCATCGGCCGTACCTATCCAGACTGTCCGGTGATGGTCCTGATAAAGTGTCCTCACTACCTTGGAATTTCCGGTTTCGATGGGCGTGATTTCGAAATTCCTTGTATTGATTTTACACAGTCCTTTCCAGGTTCCAACCCAAAGATCCTCCCCGACCACAAGCAGGGAACTGATTTCATTGGCCGTCAAGGAAGGGTATTCTTCTTTTTTAAATATCTTGAAATTCTTGCCGTCATATCGGCAGATACCATTGGCCGTTCCGATCCAAATAAAATCATCTCTGTCCTGTGCAATTGAATTGACGATGTTGGAAGGCAGTCCATCCCTGATGGATAGATTGGAGAAAAAAGGGGTATCCTGTCCTTGAGATTTCCAAGGAAAAATCAAAAATAACAAACAGATGATTTTGCTTACTGACCTCTGCATTTTTTAGGTAATGTAGTCCTTAAACGATGTTTTTTTTGATTTCCATCCAGGACGAAATAAGGGGACCAAAAGGCATCCCCTTCGGTCACAATCTAATGTAAGAAATATAATTATATGGATTTTGTTGCAGCTTTCGGCCTTATTCCGGTCGGATGATTGATTATTATCCATTCCTGCAAGATTTGAAGTACTTATCCAAAATTAAGAAATTTAAATTTGAAAAAGTGATTCGTAGCAAATCGACTATAAACAGAATCACATCAGAGCATAAACCCAAAGATACCATGAGTTTTCTCAGATTAACCTTTTTTATTGTGGTCGGGCATCTATACATTACAGGATGTCAGGTAAATGGTAGTGATACCCCTAAGGAAAGTGAAAAGGAGAATGGCGATCGACCTGATTTTTATTTTGGTTCAGATCTTTCCTATGTTAACCAGATTTTGGATAAAGGTGGCGTATTTAAGGTAAACGGTTCTCCTGAAAACCCATATCGTTTATTTGCCGAACATGGCAATGATCTCGTGCGGTTGCGGCTATGGCACAACCCCACATGGACAAGTACCATTTACGGTGACAGCCATTCGCCCATATATAATGATCTTTTGGATGTAGAAAAGGCCCTGGCCCTATCCAAAGAACAGGGAATGAAGACCATGCTGGATTTCCAATATTCGGATATTTGGGCAGATCCGGGAAGGCAGGATATTCCAGCCGCATGGAAGGACATTGTTGACATAGAAGTATTAAAGGATTCTGTTTATCAATACACTTTCAAAACATTAAATTATCTCGACCAAAAAGGGCTGATGCCTGAATTTGTGCAGATCGGCAATGAAACCAATTGTGGGATGATGTACACCCAAGCATCGGAAGGTTTCCCCAAGCTCAATGTATGTGAAGGCAATTGGTCCAATTTCAGAGCCATTGTTAATGCTGCCATTGCTGCCATTCGGGATGCTTCGGCCCGAAAGGAAATCAAGATTATTTTCCATGTAGCTGATCCGGTTCATGTGGACTGGTGGTTTTCAAATCTTACTTCCGGGGGATTAGTGAGTGATTTTGATATTTTGGGATTTTCCTATTACCCTATATGGCATACAGGGGTTCCCTTAAACCTACTTTCCCAAAAAGTTTCGGAATTCAAGTCCAAATTCAACAAGGATATTATGATGTTGGAAACAGCCTATCCCTGGACGGCTGAGGGAAATGACAACTATACCAATTTATTCGGAGGGCAAGATCCTTTGGCGGGCTATTCCTTCTCAAAGTCCGGTCAATTGGCCATAATGAAAAAAATGACGCAGGATTTGAAAAATGCAGGTGCTATGGGTATCATTTATTGGGAACCTGCTTGGATAAGCTCCCCGATGAAAGATCTGTGGGGGACCGGATCCTCTTGGGAAAACTGCACCTTCTTTGACTTCACTGGAAATCTCCATGAGGGGATTGATTATATGCTTCGCGATTATTGACGACTATTGAGTTTTATGTTAATCTATTTGAATCCAAATAATAAAAATGAAAATATCTCCTTATAATCTTATTCTGGTTTTGTCTTTTTTGGCCACAGAAATAACCTATGCCCAGAAGAAAACAACTAAGGATAGCAACCCTATTTATGTGGATGAAAAGGGAATTTTAAGGTGGAACGGGAGTAAGGAAGAAGCGACATTTTTCGGAGTCAATTACTCTACTCCATTTGCATTTGCTTATCGGGCGCAACGCTCCCTTGGAGTGGATATAGAACAGGCCATCCGGGAGGATGTTTACCACATGTCCCGTTTGGGATTCAATGCTTTCAGGGTACATGTTTGGGATACGGAGATTTCGGATATGGAAGGAAATCTTTTGGAAAATGAACATTTACGCCTTTTTGATTTTTTATTGGCCGAATTGAAAAAAAGGGAAATCAGGACAATTATCACTCCTATTGCTTTTTGGGGAAACGGATATCCGGAGCCCGACGAGGACACCCCCGGTTTTTCGAGACACTATGGCAGGAGCAAGCTCACCACGCATGAAGAAGCCATTGAAGCACAGGAAAACTACCTGAAGCAGTTCTTTGAACGTGTCAATCCATATACCAAGATGAGCTATCAGGAAGATCCGGATGTGGTGGCCATCGAAATCAACAATGAACCTGCACATAGCGGGCCCAAGGAGGGTGTGACAGCCTATATCAACAGGCTCAAAAGAGCCATTACAGGTACAGGATTCTCAAAGCCTATATTTTATAACATCAGTCAGGGACCATATTATGCCGATGCCGTTGCAGGTTCAGAGGCGGATGGCTTTAGCTTTCAGTGGTATCCTTCAGGTCTGGTTTACGGCAAAACCCTCCCGGAAAACTACCTTCCCCACGTCAACCGGTACCATATTCCATTTGATACCATTCCCGAATTCCATCAAAAGCCTCTGATGGTTTACGAATTTGATGCTGCGGACATCATGGGATCCTATATGTATCCTGCTATGGCCAGAAGCTTCAGACAGGCTGGCTTCCAATGGGCAACCCAATTTGCTTATGATCCACTGGCGATTGCCCATACCAATACGGAGTATCAGACCCATTACCTTAACCTGATTTACACACCGGCCAAAGCTATCAGTATGATGATCGCGGGCAAAGCGTTCCGGAATCTCCCCTTAAAGAAAGATTACGGAAATTATCCGGACAACAATCAGTTTGGACCAATCAGGGTCAGTTATCAGGAATCCCTGAGCGAGATGAATTCAGAAGAGGAATTTTATTATTCTAATAACACCAACACAGCCCCTAAAAACCCAAAAAAATTAGAACACCTCGCGGGTGTTGGTTCTTCTGCAATTGTGAAATATGAAGGTTTAGGTGCCTATTTTTTGGATAAACTGGTAAGTGGCATTTGGAGGCTGGAAGTCATGCCTGATGCAGTTCCCATAAGGGATCCGTTTGCAAAAACATTACCTGACAGGTCTGTAACCCGGGTTATCTGGGGTGAACACCGCATGCAAATCAATTTGGAAGAACTCGGTGTGGACTTCAATGTAAAGCCACTTGACAATGGAAACTCTTATGAAACCGTGGCGAAAGCCGGTTCAATTCAGATACGTCCCGGAACTTATCTGTTGACTGAAAAGGGGAGGAAATTCGATGTGAAAAACCAAAGTGTTGGCACAATTGGCATCCGGGAATTTGTTGCACCAAGACCTACATTTAACTCGGTGGCACTGCACCATACTCCTCCTATCGAATTGTCCCCTAAAAGCCCTTTTATAATCAGGGCAAAAATTGAAAGTCAATCCATTGATAAAGTACTCCTTCAGTTCAGGCAAGGGGGAGACCGGTTTCAGGAAATCCCCATGAAAGCCAATTCTACCTATGATTATGAAGTTGAAATACCAGCTGAGGAAATGAATCCTGGTATGCTGACATATCGGATAAACCTGGAGGAAAACAGTGAATCGGTTTATTTTCCGGGTGGTGAAAAATCCTCGGATTTAAATTGGGCTTCAGACCCACCTCAAACTTGGGAAGTATATGTGGCCAGGGAAGACGGTGCCCTGGAAATTTTCAATCCGGCCCAAGATCAAAAAATACATATTTATCCGACATATAATTCAGGGTTCAGGACAAGGTTGGAGGCAGGGTATTTTTCAGGAGAAATGTTGCTGCAATTGAGGGCAGAAGATCCTTCCTCATCAGGTCCGATGGGATTCCAATATCCCATTAAAGAAAAACTGATAGATCGATTGGACACAGGTGAGGACTTTGACAAAATCATCCTTCAGGCCAGAGTAGTGGGAAGGGAAAAATTTCCCTTAAAGTTAGGACTGACCTATAAAAACTCAGTTATAAGAACCACAATGGTTGAGTTAAATAATTCTTTTCAGGAGATGGAGATCGCATTGAAAGACTTGAATGTGGATGGCGGGGCTTTGTTGTTGCCCAGACCCTATCCCGGATTTATGCCTCTGTACAGTCCATCAGACAATGAAAATAGTCATTATGGACTTGAACAAGTGGAAAAAATAGAGATAACATTTGAAAATCCTGAAACCGGTGAATCGACCAGTTCTCCCTTTCAGATTGAGATCGGGAAAATATGGTTGAAAAAATCACATACGGAACATTAGCCATGAGTAATCCTCCTCCTGATTTGGTCCAGGCAATAATCATAGGAGTCCTCCAAACAGAACAGGTAGACCAATTAAAAATTAAATTTATATATATTAAAGAATAATTATAATTAAATTGATACAATAAACCTAAATCAACACAACTATGCGGAAATTATTTACTGTAATGAAAATCGCACTTACTGTGATAGCCCTAATGAACTGGCAGCAAACAGCCGCCCAGCAAAAGGTGGTTACCGGTACAGTGACAGATCAGAGCTCGGGAGAGGAATTGCCCTTTGTCAATGTCAGCATCAAAGGTACTACCAAAGGCTCCATTACCGATATTGATGGAAGTTATTCCATCGAGGTGGGTTCCCCTAATGATGTTTTGGTATTCAGCTTTATCGGATTTTCCAGAAAGGAAGTAAGAGTTGGAAACCAATCCATTGTCAATGTTCAGTTGGAAGGGGATACTAAGCAGTTGAATGAAGTAGTGGTGATCGGTTACGGAACCCAGCGTAAATCCGACCTGACGGGATCAGTGGGGTCAGTGAGCAGGGAGGATTTCAATGTTGGCCAGGTCACCAACGCTGAGCAATTGATCACAGGAAAAATAGCAGGTGTCCAGATCACCCCCAATTCCGGACGTCCCGGAGCCGGGGCAAGGATCAGGATCCGTGGAGGGTCATCACTAAATGCCAGCAATGACCCTTTGATAGTGATTGATGGAGTACCGCTTGACAACTCCGGTGTTGCAGGCACATCCAATCTGCTGAATTTCATTAATCCCAATGATATCGAGACTTTTGATGTTTTGAAGGATGCCTCGGCAACTGCCATATATGGTTCCAGGGCTTCCAATGGGGTTATCCTGATCACTACCAGAAAAGGAAAAAAAGGGCAGGACCTGAGTGTCAATGTCAATTCGTTGGTATCCGTATCCCAAATCGCCAGCAATATTGATGTACTGAACCCACAGCAGTTTAGGGACGCAGTTTTGGAACAGGCTTCTCCTTCCCAACAGGCATTATTGGGGGAGGCCAATACCAATTGGCAGGATGCGATATTCCAGGATGCGATCAGTTTTGATAACAATGTAAGTGTAAGCGGTTCTTTTAAGGGAATACCTTACAGAATATCTATTGGGAATCTAAATCAGGACGGGGTTCTGCGAAGGGATAATTTTAACAGGACCTCTGCTGGCATCAGTCTGACCCCCAATTTATTGAACGACCAACTGAAAATCAACTTCAATGTGCGTGGTGCATATACCGTCAGCCAGTTTGCCAATCAAGGAGCAATCGGGGCTGCCGCAGTTTTTGATCCTACCAAGCCTATATATGACCCAGAAGGTTATGGGGGTTATTGGGAGTGGGTCAATGCGGATGGGTCTCCCCAAAACCTGGCTCCAAGAAATCCTGTCGGACTTTTGGAACAAAGGGATGACCAGGGAGAAGTCAAGAGGAGCCTGGGCAATCTTCAATTGGATTATGCCTTACCCTTTTTCAAAGGCCTCAGAGCAAATCTGAACCTGGGATATGACATCAGTGAAAGTGATGGAAGGACTATTATTCCCTCTACCTCGGCAGCAGGGTTCAATGAAGGAGGATCGATTGGACAATATGCCCAAAACAAGCAGAATCTTCTGGCCGATTTTTACTTGAATTATCTTAGGGAATTCAGGGGCAGTAGGCTGGATATTACTGCTGGATATTCCTGGCAGGATTTTTTGATCGAAAACCCTTCATTTGCCAGGGTCAATGAGGAAGGCGTGGTTCTTACTCCTGCCGGAGTGGAAACAAGGCCGCAGTACAGATTGATTTCATTCTTTGGCAGGGTAAACTACACCATCAATGATAAATATCTCTTTACAGGAACGATCCGGACCGATGGATCCTCCAGATTCAGCCCAGAAAACAGATGGGGTATTTTCCCTTCTTTGGCAGCGGCATGGAGAATCAGCGAAGAGGATTTCCTTGTAAATAACAGCACCTTAACTGACTTCAAATTGAGGTTGGGTTACGGAGTTACCGGGCAGCAGGACATCGGGTCTTTTTTCCCGTTTTTGCCACGTTACACGGTCAGTGACGATGCGGCACGGTACAGATTCGGAGATACTTACTTCAATATGCTGAGGCCTGAGGGATACGACAGAAACATCAAATGGGAAGAAACGGTAACTTGGAATGCCGGTCTGGATTATGAATTGTATGACGGCAGATTTTATGGTAGTATTGATTATTATTACCGAAGAACCAATGACCTATTGGCAGTGATTCCAGTGGCTGCCGGAACAAATCTCACCAATCAGCTTTTCACAAATGTGGGTAATATTGAAAGTTTTGGACTTGAACTGGGCCTTACTTACAATGCGATCAGAACAGGGGATTTTAACTGGGACATTGGCGGAAATTTTACCTACAATCGGGTCAATATCTTAAGCCTTAGCAATGTGGCGGAAGATGCAGTAGGAATATTGGTCGGCGGCATAGGAGGAGGAACCGGTAATACCATTCAGGTCCACACGGTGAGTTTCCAACCCAATTCGTTCTATGTTTGGCAGCAGGTATATGGTCTTGATGGAGCCCCCTTGGAAAATGTCTATGTTGACCAGAGCGGGGACGGCATCATCAATGAACAGGATCTGATCAGAAGGGGATTTCCTGATCCCAGATACTTCTTCGGGTTCAATTCACAGGCCCGTTACAGAAACTGGGATTTTAGCTTTGTCATGAGAGGTAATCTTGGGCATAAAGTTTATAACAACGTACGTTCTTCCAATGGCGCCTACCAAAGTCTCAGGTTTCCGGATTACTTGATCAATATGACTTCTGATGTCCTGAACACGAATTTCCAGAATTACAGACTCAGGTCGGATTATTATTTGGAAAATGCTGCATTCGCAAGGATGGAAAATATCAGTATTGGGTACAACTTCGGTAATGTGTTCAACTCCCGGATCACATTCAGGGCAAGTGGCACGATACAAAATGCCTTTGTCCTTACCAATTACTCCGGAATTGATCCTGAAATACCGGGCGGAATTGATAGAAATTTCTATCCCTTTCCTAGGATTTATTCCTTTGGTGTAAACTTCGGATTCTAAACAACCATCTCTGAAGTCCCATGCTTTTTTTTCAGCTAGGGACTTAGGAATCAAAATATTGAAAAGATGAAAAATATATTTCTAAAAATTGCAGCCATTGTGACGGTAACTTTATTTACCGTTACGGCATGTACGGATCTTGAACTGGAGCCATTCGGCGAACAGACTTCCGTACAGGTTTATCAGGATTTTGACAATTACATTCATGTATTGGCCAAGATGTACGGCGGTTTGGCTCTTAGTGGTCAAGCAGGTCCCCATGGTAGGGGTGATATCGGTGGTCAGGACGAAGGAGCCTCCACTTACCTTAGGGCTCTATGGAAACTCCAGCAGCTTCCAACTGATGAAACCATTATTTCATGGAACGATGAAGGCCTTCCTGCTCTGAATACCATGACCTGGTCTTCTGACAACGGGTTTGTTGCGGCGATGTATTACCGGATATTTTACCAGATCACATTGGCCAATGAGTTTATCCGCGAAATCAGTGATGCCAATATGAATTCCCGGGGCATTTCTGAAGCTGATCAGAATACCGGCAGGCTTTTCAGGACCGAGGCCAGGTTTTTAAGGGCATTAAGCTATTATCACGCCCTTGATCTTTATGGCAATGTTCCTTTTGTGACGGAAGCAGATGCAGTGGGTTCTTTCTTCCCAGAACAGGCCAACAGAAGAGAATTGTTCGATTACATAGAAAATGAACTGTTGGAAGTTATTCCATTGTTGGTCGCACCTAGGCAACATCAATATGCCCGGGCAGATCGGGCAGCGGCCAGAATGCTTTTGGCAAAAATGTACCTAAATGCTGAAGTTTACATTGGAGAGGCCCGATATACTGAGGCAATTGCCCAGCTCAATGAAGTGATCGGCGCAGGATATTCTCTGGAGCCGGACTACAACCATCTGTTTTTTGCGGACAATGACCAATCCAATGAAATTATTTTCCCTATTTCTTTTGACCAGGTCAGCAGCATGGCCTGGGGAGGTGCTACATTTCTGGTCAACGCTGCTATAGGCGGAACAATGCGAAACTTCTATAATTTTGGAGTTCCCGGAGGATGGCAAGGTATGAGGGCGAGGCCTCAATTGGTCAGCTTATACCCTGGAGTAGATGGGACTCCTGATGCCAGGGGCTGGTTCCACACCCATGACCAGCAATTGGATGTAGAAAACATCAACATTTTCCAGGATGGTTATGGAATCATCAAATTCAGAAATATTACCAAAGAAACAGGGGACAGGCCTGATGGTCCAATAAGCGATCAGGTCAGCGTGGATTTCCCTATGTTTAGGCTTGCCGATGCTTATCTGATGTATGCGGAAGCTGTACTCAGAGGTGGTTCCGGTGGCAATCAGGCGCAGGCTTTGGCATACATCAATGCATTGAGAGAAAGGGCATACGGTGACAGCAGCGGAAGTCTTTCAGCCAATGAACTTACCCTGGATTTCATCATAGATGAGCGGGCAAGGGAGTTAAAATGGGAAGCCACGCGAAGGACCGACCTTATCCGTTTTGGCAGATTTACGACCTCCGCGTATATATGGCAATGGAAAGGCGGCACCTTTGATGGTGCGGAAGTTGGGGATTTTAGAAATTTATATCCGCTGCCCCAAGCAGATCTAATTGCCAATCCTACTTTACAGCAAAATCCGGGTTACTAACCAAAAATAATCGAGCAATGAAAACATTGAATATAAAAATTCTATCAGTATTTACCCTGCTTTGTGCATGGGCATGTACCGATCCTATAGAAACGGTCATCAGTGCCAACCCAAACGCTCCTTCCATTACAAGTCCTGTGGCAGGTACCTCACTGATCCTGAATCAGGATCTTTCCGAAGAAAACGTAAATTTCACATACACCCAAGCCGATTATGGATTCCCGGCAGCAGTCATCTACACTGTTCAATTGGTGGAATCCGGTGCATCGTTTGACAACGCCGTAGATATTGGCAATTCTAACAGCAACAGTGTTGGTATTACCCAGGCTAATCTCAACCAAAGGCTTATAGCTAGGGGATTTGTGCCCGATGAAGCGACACAGGTTGAAATTCGCGTAAGGGCTTTTCTTGGCCCAACTATCGATCCATTGTATTCCGAAAGGTTGACTATGTTGGTGACCCCATTCACAGAGGAGCTTACTTTCGCCAGAATGTATGTTCCGGGGGATTATCAGGGCTGGGATCCCTCCAATGAAAACACGGTTATTTATTCCGTACGGAACAATGACATTTATGAAGGGTTTGTACATATTCTTGGGGGTTCAGGGGCATTTAAAGTCAATGAAGAACCGAATTGGGACATTAATTATGGAGGGGCCAATGGCTTTTTGGAAAGAAATGGTCCTGACTTAAGAATCACACAACCCTTTGGCACCTTCCAACTTATTGTTGATCTCAACACCTTAACCTATTCCATCGGCACCCGAAGAAAATGGGGGATCATCGGTGATGCCACCCCTCTTGGTTGGGATGCTGATACCCCCATGGGTTTTGATGCCGCCAACAATGTGCTGACCATAACCCTGGATCTTGTGGCCGGTAGTTTCAAATTCAGGGCTGAGGACTGGGCACATAATTTTGGAGATGATGGATTGAACGGAGTTTTGGAAGCCAATGGAGCAAATATTCCGATACCTGAAGCCGGGAATTATACCATAACAATGGACTGGAAAGTCCCCGGAGAAATCTCTTACGAGGTGATAAAAAACTAATAAGTTTGAAGATACCGGCACAAAGCCGGTATCTTTTTTCGTGTGTCAGGCATGGTCATCACGCTATAGGGTGCAAGTCCCGAACGAGAGTTGCAGTACTTATCGTTAGCCAAGAGCAAGGGTGTCGTGGGTGACTGCGAATCTGAAAGAAGCTGGCGGCAAATGTTTGAGCCTACGGACAGAAACTTCATATAAGGCGGGTATGTGCGGGTAATGTTGCTAAAGAAACAAAAGCCCTATACTGCACAGAGCACATACACGTAAATGGAGAGGCTACATGAACAGAAAGCGGATGATCTTACCCTGAGAGATCTGTCAGTATGCTGGCGAGGGCATGCGCGAATGCTTGAGCGGTGAACGGTTACAGTGATGTAATTCGGTACTGACAGAAGTCAGCGGAGGCCATATTAGGCAAGAAACGAGCCTTGTAAACTCACAAAACAAGGAGGTCTCACAAAAGAGCCGAAGGGCTGAATGTTAAAGTAAGGGAACGATTTACAAAGTTTCAGGGAGAAGGCGAAAAGCCGAACCACGTAAGAGAACTGTTTGCATGAGGATAGGGCAGTACCCGAAAGTAGAATGCAAAAGGAGCTCAGCCCATCTATGAAACAGTAATGGAGTAACCCTGTGAACCAAAAGTCATGTAATATGCTAGATTCAA
>NZ_JBGTCA010000273.1:0-19934 GCF_041749095.1 Aquiflexum sp.
CCGGTAAATACCACCTTTGGATTATTGAGAGAAAATGCAAAATTGGCTGTTTTGAAAATATTATATCCATTTGGTCCTCCGAAAATCAATTCACCCGAGGTTGTTTTTAATGCGGCATTTTTATTGAACAATCTTGCCTGCAGACCGTCACTCACATCAAAATTGCGGATGCTCAGCTGAAAAGGGGAAACGGACCTGTCTATCCTCACATAAGAAAGGCCATTTTGGGAACTGATCCACAGGTTTTGATTTTCATCCTCTAATATTGACAATAGAAAATCAGTGGGAAGCCCATCTTTTTTGGAGAAACTATGGAATTTCCCGGTTTGAGAATCCAAATAATTGAGGCCTTGGGAAGTTGCCACCCACATGACATCTTCAGAATCCCTGAAAATTTTGGTGGTATTATTTCCTGTTAACCCCAATTCAGAATCCAACCCGGAATAATAATCCTTTTTTCCGGTTTCCAGATTCAAAATATCAATACCATAACCCCCACCAATCCAAAGATTACCTTCCTTGTCTTCACCAAATGAAGAAATGTACTGATTATTGATGGGAATATCTCCCACCCCTAACCCATACCGGATAAATTTCTCCCGCTCCCGATCAAATTTATTGAGTCCTCCTCTAAGGGTTCCGACCCATACGTCATTATTTTTGTCGATATGAATATTCCAGACATTGACATCTGATAAACTATGTGGATCATTGGGGTCATGGCTATATTTTTTGAAATTCTTGCCATCAAACCTCGAAAGCCCCTGCAGATAAGTTCCTATCCAAAGTATCCCGTCATGGTCAATCTTCAGTTCAACAACTACATTGCCTGAAAGCGAATTGGGATTCTTGGGGTCAGCCAGATAATGGGTGTATTTGTTTTTTTGCCTATCGTAATAATAGAGCCCATCGCCATTGGTGCCCATGTACAGGTTGCCCAATGAATCTTCCTCAAAAACATTGATGTCATTATATGGCAGGGATTGTAGTGAGGCATTGTTTCCGGATTTGACATGGACAAACCGCATCAAACCATCATGATAAAAATTCACCCCCTTTTTGACAGTACCGATCCAAACCATGTCATCCTGATCTTTATACAGGCAATAAATGGTGTTTTCCGACAATCCAGCACCCAATTCGGCATGATGCATGATAAAAGTTGAATTGCCGGAATTAAAGTCCAGGATGTTCAGTCCTCCATGGTCCGTCCCGATCCAATACTCTCCTTTTTCCTTTTCTATGATTGTTTTTACCAGATTGTTTTTTAGAAACAAGGGACTACTGTTGTCATGATAATGCGTAATGGATTCATCTGTAGGATCCATTCTGAAAATACCGAAATTCAAATTTGGGGAATAAATCCACGCCATGCCTTCACTGTCTGCAAAGATCTCCCAATCAACCGGCCTACCTGCCTTAAAAACTGTAGAAAGATCCATCCTCTGGGTGACTGCAAGGGATTGGGTATTGATGACATCCACTGCACCGTTACTGTAAACGGCCCAAACCTCCCCATACGGCCCAAGGTCCAACGAAGAAACCTGATTGAAACTCAAACTTCCCGTCTTTGTGGAATTTTGGGTCAAATACCGGCTATTTCCAGATATTGGGTCATACACCGAAATACCTTCTTCAGGATGGGCAAACCAAAACCTTCCCTTCTGATCCTGAACTATGGTCACAATCCTGTCACTCCTGAGTTTGTATTTCTGGGCATATAAATTGGAGTTCCGGGTTATCCTACCTTCTTCCAATAAATATACATCAAACTCAAGATTGACATTCCTGATCCAAAGATTGCCTTCCGGCCCCTCCAATATTCTCCAGATATAACTGTTGCTCAAAGTGGTACTGTCATTCTCAACATGATAAAAAGTCTTCATTCTTGTCCCGTCAAACCTGTTGAGTCCATTGGCAGTACCAAACCAAATAAATCCCATCCTATCTTTAATGATAGATTGAATGTGGTTGTTGGATAGACCTTGGTTTTCATTGATATACTTGAAAACGTACTCTTTGGAATGATTCTGTGAAAATGAATGCCAGGAAACAAAAAACAGAAGTAAAAGAGATGTGATTATTTTTTTCATCTTTTGGGCTAATGGATTACTTTACCGGAAAAACAATCCGTTTGGGGAAAGACTGCTTTTTCCAGCTTTGCAATTTCAGAATTTTTTGATCACTTAAGTAATGTTTATCACAGTTTTGATAAAATCGTTTTTTTAACTTAGCCTTAAATTAAATCACAAACTATGAAATACCATATCTCCAAAACCATTCCACCTCAGGAATTCCATGCTGTAAAAGAAAAAGTCACCGAAGCCTTAAAAACAGAAGGATTCGGTGTATTGACCGAAATTGATATTCAGGCCACCATGAAAACGAAATTGGACAAGGATTATAGGCCTTTCCTGATTTTAGGTGCATGCAGCCCAACTTATGCTGACAAAGTCTTAAGCATTGATCCCAACATGAGTGCGCTGCTTCCTTGCAATGTCAGTCTGAGGGAATTAGAAAACGGTGACATTGAAATTTCCGCCGTTGACCCCATTGCAGCAATGGCAAGCCTGGGAAACCCCCTAATCGAACCACTTGCCAGAGAAGTCAAAGAAAAACTTGTCCGGGTAGTCGATGCAGTAAAGTAAGTTTCCGTTGTCCGAAGCCTCTGGCTTCGCGACCCTGGGTACAGCGTTTGTAACGCTACAAGAATGTATCGCCGATGTGAGTGTCTCCACTCACATCTTTCAGGGTTTACACTTCCCTCATCCCCAAAGAGATTGCCACGTCGCACGAAGGACTAATCTATATCGTCCGTGCCTATGGCACTGAAGGCAGCCTTACTTTCTCATAATCCCGGCAATAAATTACCGGGCTATAATTTCGGTTGGCATTTTGACCTATTAATTCTAACCAACAACCTATACAACGAACACTGCCATCTTCGTACTTGGTACATTGTACTTGGTACTTTCTACCCTCATCCCCAAAGAGATTGCCACGTCGCACGAAGGATTTATCAATATATCAGAATATCTCAAGTGCTCCCTGCCAAAATCGGCAGGCAGGCTCGCAATGACGTAAATCGGAGCAGCCGTCATGCTGATCCCCCCGATAGCTATCGGGGCTATCGGGAGAAGGGTCTCATGAGGATCAGGAAATGATTAAAATAAACATAAATAGGACCTCTGGAGATCCTTCGTGCCTCAGGATGACGGCTGCCTAGCGGACAACTTGATGTCATTCCTTTTCTGAACATTTACAAAATGTTGGGGACTCGCAATGACGACAACCTAAAACTTCCTTTCCCGAAAGGCAGTGGTTAATTAACCACTCCATCTCGCATTTCGTTTCTTGGCTTCCCGATACTCTAGACAGGCTTTGATTCTTGTTTCTTGGCTCTCGCATCTCGCTTCTCGTTTCTCGCCTCTCGCATCTTTTTCAAAAACATGACCAAAATTATTGTAATCATGGAATGAATATTTTAAATTTATATATCCACCTAACCTCAATTTTTTCTTTGTTATATTATATTTTTTAGTTTATAATTTTAAAAAATATTAAACCCTTAGTCTTTGGGTTTGATATAATAGGAAATAGAACGCTAACCAAAACAACCCAAAACCATGAAGCAAATCTGTTTAATATTCCATACCCACCAACCTGTAAGGTTGAAGAACTATCGATTCTATGAAATCGGTGGGAAAAACTCCTATTTCAATGATGAATACAATAAAAGGGAGCTCACCTTCACTGCCAAAAAAAAGTTTATCCCTATCAACAAAGTATTACTTGACATTTTCAACAATCGCCAATTAAAGTTCAAAGTAAGTTTTTCCTTTACGGGAAGTACCCTCGACCTGTTTGAAGCTTACACTCCGGATTTAATCAATAACCTGAAAATGATGAATCAAAGAGGTAATGTGGAGTTTTTAGGAGAAACCTACTCCCATGCCTTTCCTGAGGAGTTTTCACGCGAGGATTTGATCCTTCAAATTGAGAATCAAAGGAAAAAAATATTCAATATATTTGGCCAAACACCAACATCCTTTAGGAATAATGGCTCGTATTGTAACTTATTTTTAAGCTCAATTTTATCAGACTTAGGATATAAAGTCCTATTGAATAACACCGCAGAGGTATTTGTATCCTTGCCCCATCCCAATACTACCTTTCAATTCTGTGAAAAACCAGATATCAAACTATTGTTTGGAAACAAGGACATAACCGAAGCCATTCTGAAATCCAAAAATATAACCTCCAATAAAGTCCCAATGACAGCAGAAATGCTGACGACATGGATCAATAAATTACCTGAATATCAGGATATTGTGACCTTATTTATTGATTTCAACGCCATCATCAAAGACCATTCCACAGATACCACTTTGCTGGATTTTTTACGGGAACTTCCCACCAAAGCCAAAGAAAACAATATCGGTTTTATCACTCCTTCCGAAATCATCAAGGGAGACAATTACACTGCAATGCCTATTTCCATGAGGTCCATAAAAAGTCCCGAAGAGTTACAAGAGATGGATGTAGTGGAGAAACCCTTGCAAAATGAAATCCGGAACCTATTGTTTTCCCTGAAAAAGAGGGTTTACCAAACCAAAAACGATTCCCTCATCAGGACATGGTATTACCTGCAGGACAACAGTAATTTAGACGCATTAGACGATAAAAAGGAATTCGATGAAGATACAATGAAAGAAGATTTCCAAAAAACAATCGACACCTATATCAATTTAAGAAACATTTTGCAGGACCTTACTTTCAAAGTAGATCACCTTCTTGAGGAAAAAAACTTCGATTTTGGCCAAACTTTCTGTTTAACTGACACAAATGAAGTGTCTTATGAAAAAGAGCCTGTTCTCTAAAAAGAAAAAAAGTTAGTGGTTTATTGAATAATTGAATAAGTCCCTGCCAAATTGAAGATCACGATCCTCCGCCAATGCGAGTGTCTTTATCCTTCCCTCTGAATTCCCCCTAAATTTAAGGTCGGTTCTCGCATCCTTCCTACTTCCTCCCTAAAGAGATTGCCGCGTCGCACGAAGGATTATCAATATATCAAGGTTTTTCAAGTGCTCCTCGCAATGACGCCCCTCATCCTTTATCCTTCAAAAAAAACAAACTTAAAATCCTTAAAATAATCCTTGACCTTTCCATTGTGGAATTGATTTTTATATCATACCTTTTCTAAAATTTTGGAAATCATGTCAAAAGAGAAAACCGTCAAAAAGGCTGAAAAGAAAAAGCCTGAGAAAAATCTAAAAGAAAAAAGAGCTGACAAAAAAGCAAAGTCAGCGGAAAAGAAGAAGTCCTAATAGTCAACATTTCTTCTTTCATAACTACACCAAAAAAACCCTTGGGGATTCAATTCCACCAAGGGTTTTCTTTTTCTGTTCCGTTGTCCGAAGCTTGTAGCTTCGTGACCCCTGAGTATAGGCGTTTGTAACGTCTGTTTTCTCGCCATTGTGAGTGTCTCCACTCACATTCCGTTACCCGTTGACCGAAGCCTTGCAGTTGTCCGAAGCTTGTAGCTTCGTGACCCCTGAGTATAGGCGTTTGTAACGCCCTTGATTGACCGGCCAAAAGTGTCAAAAACTTCTATATATCAATTCAATCATATTGCATATCAGATGATAAGTCTATTCAACCTTGAAGGTATGTAGACTTCTCCTGTCGTCGAAGTGACAAGGACACCTTTTTTTAAAATCTTGATCCTTTAATTAGAATGATTCAAATTCAGACTTCCTCCTTAGATCTATCTCTTTCCCGTACCATATCCCCAAATCTAAAATCTTAAATCTAATATCTAAATTCTACCCTACCCTCTCCCCTCATCCTTCTCCCCCCATCCACCTCACCGCCTTCTCCAAATCCTCCTTCGTATCAATCGCAATTGCCTGTTGCTCGGTGGGGATCATTTTGATGCGGATGCCGTTTTCGAGCAACCGAAGTTGTTCCAACATTTCGGTCTGTTCCAAAAAGGATTTAGGCCATTGGGTAAATTCAAGCAGGATTTCCTTTCGGTAGGCATACACACCCACATGTTTCCAATATGGTATTTCGACTCCCTTTTCCCTGACATAAGGAATAGGACTTCTGCTGAAATACAAAGCAAAATCATCTTTGTCCACGACAACTTTCACGGCATTGGGATTTTGGGCAGCTTCGGCTGAAATGGCAAACATCATCGTGGCGACCTGAACTTCAGGATCTGAAAAAACAGCATTAAGGTTTACCAAAGAATTCCTGTCCTGAAAAGGTTCATCTCCCTGTACATTTACAAAAATATCCGCCTCCAATTGAAGTGCCGCTTCAGCTATACGGTCAGAACCACTTTCATATTCTTTGCTGCTGAAAAAAACCTCTCCTCCCACTGCTTTTATTTGGTCAGCAATTGCCTCATGGTCCGTTACCACCACCACTTGGTCAAAAACCCCGGTTTCCTTCGTGCTCAGATAGGTACGTTGAATGACCGATAAACCACAAAGGTCCTGCACCAATTTTGCCGGAAACCGCGTGGATGCATACCTCGCCGGTATCAAAGCAATTGATTTTAAAAGATGTTTTTTGGTCATTTTCTCAAATTACAAACATAATCCTATAACATTCGGAACTTCCTTTTCACGTGCTGATTTACTTGACACATTATTTGCAAATTACCCGAATTGTTCAACCCCTTCAGGGATGTCCCTGACTTAATTTCTTCAATTCCCCGCGTTTCACACGGGGCTATTCAAAGTTCAACCCTTTCAGGGTTATTATCCCCTAATCTTTATTCCGTTGTCCGAAGCTTGTAGCTTCGTGACCCTGAGTATGGCGTTTGTAACGCCCTTGATTTCCCGGAATTAAAGTGTCAAATGCCTTTCATCCCTTAAAAGATTGCCACGTCGCACGAAGGATTATTCAAAATATCAAAGTGTCTCAAGTGCTCCTCGCAATGACGCCACCTCCCTTCACCCTTCATCCCTCATCCTTCTTCCTTCATCCCTCATCCCCAAATCTAAAATCTACAATCTACAATCTACCCTCTACCCTTTACCCTCACACCCTAAACCTCCCCAAAAACTTATCCAACCACTGCGAAGGTTTCTTTTTCTCATCCATCTCATAGTAGTTGCCTGTATATTTATTTCTTCGCATATAGGAGTAGTTATAGCCATAGCCATAATTGTATCCACCAAAGTCATAAACATCACCACCGGCCCTGATACCGTTGAAGACAGCATAAAAATTACTGATCTGATCGTTGGCATAGAGGTCATTGATCATCAAGAGGTATTTTTTGTGGGTATAGTCCTGACGGACTATATACAGGTTGACATCAGAAAACCGCAACAAGTCCATGGTCTCGGATACAAGCCCTATCGGTGGGGTATCCATGACCACAATGTCAAAATCCTGCTCCAGGTATTCCAAGAATTCCTTCATTTTATCCTTCAGCAACAATTCCGCAGGATTTGGTGGAACGGGACCGGAAGGGACCAAATAAAGATTCTCATATTTGGTGGGCATGATGATCTCTTCCTTCTCTGCCCTGTCAACCAGATAGGTGGACAAACCCTCCTTATGGGTTACGCCCAAATACTCCGACATCTTGGGCTTGCGGAGATCGAGTCCGACAAGGCAGGTCTTTTTACCGCTCAATGCCATTGCAGAAGCAAGGTTGAGGCTGACATAGGTTTTCCCCTCACCTGATACTGAAGAGGTGATCAATATTTTTTTACATTTCCTGTCACTTGCGATATAAAACAATGCCGACCGCAGCGACCTAAAGGATTCAGCCACCATCGTTTTGGGATGCTCGGCCACCAACATATTGGTCTCTTTGTTGCTCAATCCTATGGTTCCCAACATCGGTATTCGGATGGCATTTTTCAATTGGATCTGATCCATGATCTTGTTGTTCAGATAATGGTAGCCCAACAAAAACACCAATGGAATAAAAAATCCCAGACCTAAAGCCATTCCATAATTTTGGGCTTTTTTGGGGAAAATCAGACTTCCCCTCCTGGCATAATCCACGACAGCATTGTCAGGCACATTGGAGGCTTTGGCAATCCCTGCTTCCGCTCTTTTTTCCAACAGGTAATTGTACAGGTTTTCCCGCAACTTATATTGCCTGAATATATTGGTGTAACTCGATTCTGTCTGCGGCAACTTCGAAAACTCATTATCCAATTGTTGTAATTTTTTCCCTGCCTCTTCTTTTCTCCGCTCGGTATTTTCTACGAGGTTGTTGATGTTTTCAAATATATTCTCCCTCAGCTTGGAGATCTGTTCATCAATCGCTGCCACATTGGGATGGTTTTCATTTACCACCGAAAGCAGCTTTCTTCTATCAAGGGATGCCTCCATCAGACTCCTGATCAGTCCGTTCAGAAAACCATCGTTCAGGCCCACGATGGATGGGGCGATGATATCCCCATAATCGCTGCTCTTGGCCATCAGGTAGGTCTGAAGGGATTTATAATAACTGAGCTCAAAATCTATATTTTGGATCAGACCTTCCAGGCTTTGTATATTTCCCAATACCCCACCAAATTCAGAGTCCACGCTCAGAAGCTTGTTGTCCACCTTAAAATTCAGCATCGCCCTTTCCACCACTCTCAGGGAATCCTCCAGGATATGCATCTGCTCATCTATAAACCGCAGCGTATTTTCCGAGATCCTGTTTTTCTCTTTCAGGTCATACTCTATATAGGAATCCATCAGGGAATTGACATAATCCCGACCCTTTTCCACTACCTGTGACACCATGGATACCTGCAAGACTGTACCATAACTGTTGATCGGGCGGACAGATATAGCTTTGGAATATCGCTCCAACACATCCACGGGATTATGGATGACAAAATAAAGCTTATCCCCCTCCCTGACATTTTTGATTTTTTCAATGGTAAATTTGGACTTGCTCGAAGCTATTTCCTCACCAAATTGATAGGTCTTGTTCAATATCTCCTCATCCGTAGGTCCACTGGCTTTGGCACTGAGAAAATCAAAAAAGCCCTTATCCTCATGGGTCAGGGTAAATTCATCTTCTGACAACATGGTAAAATGGATCGTACCGGATTCCGACTGTGGAAAATCCCAATCCACCTCCACCTTGATCGGTGATTTATCATACAGCTCTATCTCTTTGATATTGGTGGAGGCAAAATAGCTGACATCAAAATGAAGCTTTCTGAGCGCTTCCTCCGCCAGGTTTTTTGAGGTGAACAAAAGAATGTCATTTTCCAGGTTGTTGGTACCACTGAAGATATTGGACCTGTCCAGAATTCTTACCTCGGGGGAGTTTTTCTGTCGGATCAAAACCGAACCGCGAACCTCATATTCCTCTACCGTGTAGCGGTGAAAAAGAAATACCACCACAATGGCTATAAATATACAGGTCAAATACAATGGCCAATACCTGGAATATTTGATCAGGTAGTACTTGATATCAATAGGTTTGACATCCTGTTCAAATTTCGATATGTCTATCTTTCCATCAATCATAAATTCCCCGAAATCAAAGCAAATATCAACAATAAAGATGTGGTGACCGAAATAATCAGTCCCAAAGACGCAGAAAAATTATCGGCATTTCCGAATTGCCTGATCTTCATCGGCTCCAAATATAAAATATCATTGGGTTGGATAAAAAAGAATTCCGATGCCAATAAGGCCCGGTCATTCAGGTTGATCTGATGGATTTTCATGCCACCGTCATATTGCCGGATGACAAATAGCTTGTTCTTTCTTGCCAGAATATTGGATTCCCCTGAAAGTGCCAATGCATCAAATATGGTAGCCCTGTTTTTCATGATCACTTTTGTGCCCGAACTGGAAAATTCACCCAAGGCTGTAAATCGGATGCCACCTATTCTGAGTTTTACAAACACCTCTTCCTTAAAATAAGCGCTGATGGCCTCCTGCACTTTTAACCTCGCCTCTTCTTCGGTCAAACTTGAAATCTTTACTTTTCCCAGTTTTGGCAATAAAATATAACCCTCAGGATCAATGGAATATCCTGTAAAGTAAAAGAGATCCCCGGCACCGCCGCCCATCATCCCCCCACCTCTCATCGTCCTGGTACCCTGAAATTCAAAGGCTTGAGTCAATTCCTCATTAGATGACGCAAAATCTATATCCACGATATCAAATGGCTGCAGCACATAGCGGTAATCCACCTGTGCAAAAGGAATAAACTCATTGAGTTCAATGGCTTCGTTACCGGGCAAGTTCTGCAGATAGGTAATCCTTTTGTTGCTGATACAGGATCCTGCAAAAAGTATAAGGGTAATCCAAACTAAGGCATGCTTCATAAGCTGTAATAAGGCGATTGTATGCCCTCAAGTATAAATATTTTTCACAGAGTTACATTCTTGGGTAAATATGGGAATTGATTCCAATAAATAGTAACGGAAAGAAGAAAAAAAGTAGGGTTAAAAAATTTAAATTTTACAATCCCTACTTATATCGTTGATATCTTCATAAAAAGTCAAGTCGAAAAGTTGCTTAATCACCCGTATCAAATGTAGATAAAGGTTTAATAAAAAAAAATACCCTAAACAGGGTATTTTTTAATCGTTTACAATATATTTTCAGCCTATTTTTGTGATATCACTGTTAAAATATGATTATTCTAATAAAAAATAAACTAAGGGCAAAAGTTTCATATCTAATAATCCACTTTTTAACCTACTTTTTTTGCACTGTTCCGCATGTTCAGGGAAGCCATACCATATTCTTTTCGAAGGGTATCAAAATACTGAAATAACTGTTCCAGATAATGCAGGTTTTCAAAAGGGTACAGACCGAAATTATGAGGGTGCCACCAAAGATGGTAAACATCTCCCGATCTGGCCGTTGCCAACAGTTCATTCTTGATTCTTTTCAAACGCTGTTTGTGCAAAATCGCATCTTTCCTGTAGGGACGCAGCAACCTGGAAGCAGGTAACAACAAGGGGTTTTCATCCTTTAACTCCGGCATGGAATAATGACTCGGTTGTCCGATATGGATAAAAGTATCTCCTGTTCTGAAAAATCTTTTCAAAAGCCCGTTTTCCTCTGTCCGTTCCCAAAACCAATCACGGGGGTTGGAACGGATAAAATCAAACCCCTCCTCATAGGCAACACGGATCACCTCAGCATGGTATTGGTTTCTTGGAAACACCAGGGATTGAAGGTCAATCTGAAATTTATCCTTTGCCAGTTTTTGACAGGCCCGTAGGTCCGAACGGAACTCTTCAGCAACTTGTCCCTTCTCAGAGGTATAATAGTGGGCAAAAGTATGACTTCCGACTTCCTGACCAGGGCAATCGATCACTTGGCGTACCAACTCAGGGGCAAACAGCGCTTCAAACTGACCGGGCCGTTCCCTTTGCATCCAGGTATAAGCTGAATATTTCTTTTCATGGTAACCGGGTTTTCGAACAGGACAGTACTGCTCCCATTCCTCCAGATTCTCTGCCATCAATCCCCCCACAGTGGCCCAGGTAGCCTCAATACTGTACCTTTCAAAAAGCTCCAATATATATGGAACCACCTTTTTGGTCTCAGCATAGTAGGACAGGTTGTCTTTCAGGGCATATTTGTCAAACCTGCCCCAGTGCAGCTCAAAATCGAGCGATATTGTAAAAGTTGCTTTTTTCAAATCTAAATATATTTAAAAAACCTTGTCATTGGAAAGTAGTGCTATGTTAAGGATGAATTGTCAATCTTTCCCGCAAAGACGCAAAGACGCAAAGATGGATAACTTGAATCTTTTCGAGATGGTGATAATCTTTAATCCGTCTTATTAGAGTTAACAAAACAGTAGAGAGAATCTAAAGCCTTAAAGGTAAATACAATGTTGTAATTGTTGTCATTATTATTGGGTTTTCCCGTTGCCGAGCCTGCCTGATGTAGGTAAATTGTTATTCTTGTCAAATAGCCCGTCTGCAGGGGTAGGAAAGTAGAAGCCGCTACCCTACCAAAAAAAGGTGGGTTTTGGAATTGAGGTTTTTCAGTAGCAGCCCTGAAAGAGCCTGTCCCGTACCGATAGCTATCGGTACGGGAGGCTTAACATATCATAGCCCCGGGTAAGGTGATTGAAATACCTTTCGGTTTATTCTCACCTCCATGCACCGCAACCCGGGGTCATGATAGCGACGATTCAAGCAATTTCGGGACGGAGAAGTTTCAATTGGAACAGGGGCTTTCTTCCCGAAATGGACACAAACCCTATTCGGGACGCTTACCCAAACTTCCGGCTTCCGTCTTCCGTCTTCCGACTGTCATTTTCCACCAAAACAAATAAAAAAACAACATAGAGGTACTTTTCATCCGCATAATGATCCCTAGGTTATTGAGGGTGTAGGAGAAGGCTACCGCCATCACCAACCCAAAAATCAAAGCTGCCCAAAGAAATGGGGGAATTGTGTATTTTTCCTTCTTCAAAAAATAAAATGGCAAAACAGCCAACAATCCCAACCCCAACAATAGCGCAATACTATTCTCCAATGCCGAAGCCATTTGCCAAAAGCCATCCACCTCACCCCAAAATGGCCGAAAGAACAGGGCAAAGCCTTTTTCCAAAAAATTATAGCTCTCCATAGGGATTTCGGATCCTGCACCGAATCCCTTTAAAAAATCCATCTGCCCACTACTAAATGCCATTAACCCCCGAAATGAAAACTCCTCCAGGTGCATATATTGCAACAACCTCCAAATACCAAGACCCATCACCACCGCCATTCCTAATCCCACGCCAAGTTTAATTTTCAAAGGCACCTGTTTTTGCCACAAAAAATATAGCCCTAACATTCCCCCTAAAACCACTCCCTGTAAAGGCCTGACCCAAAAGGACAAAAGAACCCCTACCACCGCCAATTTCCAATGGGCTTCCAAAGAAATAAAACCCTTTAAAGCCCAAACCAAACCAACAAACAACAGCGCCTCCTTTCCCACACCTGCCGTCCAAAAATGTAGGTTGGGCAGCAGAAAAATCCCCATCAGCCCCCACTCCTTCCATGGCTTGGTTTCCTTCATTTGGACCATCCATGAATACACTTCCCGAATGCCCAAAAAAGAAAAGGCTGCATACAATACATTCCCGGTCAAAAAACTTAAGCCCAGCAACTTGGAGGGTAGAAAATTCAGCCATTGAACGAAATGTGTCCGCTGACCCCAATATCCCATCCAATGGTCCGGGTTCTTTACAGCCTCAGCTTCCAAGGCCCAATACCGCAGCGCATCTCCACCATGCTGTAAGATGTAGTAATAAAAAATGCCCGCAAAAACAAGGTGATACACCCAGAGAACCTGAATAAACCACAAGCGTTCCAGTCCCCGCTTCCTTCCCCACTGTCTGTTGGAAAACCACAGGGCTAGAAATAGCAAGGAAATGAGGATGAAATCTTTCATGGGTGTGGAGTTGGGAAGTTGGGAGTCCGAAGTGGGAAGTTGGATGTCCGATGACCGATGTTTGGGGAACCGTCATTGCGGGTTTCCGACATTTTTGAATATGTTCAGAAAAGGAATGACATCAAGTTACCTGCTAGGCAGGCTTTGTTTCTTGGCTCTCGTTTCTCACTTCTCGACTCTCCCTTCATCCTTTCCACCCTCCTCCTTCATTCCTAAAGAGATTGCCACGTCGCACAAAGGGTCATATTATAATATCAAAGTCTCCCTAGTGCTCCTCGCAATGACGCACCCTCCTTTATCCCTCATCCTTAAATCTACAATCTAAAATCTACCCTCTACCCTCCATCCCTTCTCCTTCATCCTTAAATCACAAATCTAAAATCTAAAATCTAAAATCTACCCTCCATCCCTTCTCCTTCATCCTTAAATCACAAATCTAAAATCTAAAATCTACAATCTACCCTCCATTCTCCCCAAATACCCCTCCACACTCTTCTGAAGAGAGAAGTGCTCTATGCCAAAGGCACGGATCTTTTCCCGGTTCCAATTGGTTCCTTTTTCACACCAGGAAAGAAATTCCTTCTGCCTGCCGCTATCAAACAGGAAACAGAAATCCTGCCCTTTCAGCAGCTCCTCTGTGTCCCCCACTCCCTCGGAGGCCAACACAGGAAGGCCCATCAACAGATACTCTCCCAATTTGATGGGGGCAAGCCCGGCCAGACTGGGGGCAGTCCTTCTCAAACTCATCCCCAGGTCAGCCGCCGACAGGTAGCCCGGCACATCGGAATACTTTCCGCTTTTGATCATCAGGTAAGGCTCCAGACTTTCCGGTATCCTGCCCTTGAGGTAATCTACATTTTGGCTCAGGATCAAAAACCGCGTCCCGGGCTGCATCTTCCGGAACCTTTCAAACATCGCCAACATTTCTTCCACCATATACTGTGGACCCAGTGTCCCTGTGTAAACCCATAACATGTCCGCATTTCCCAGGCCCCATTTGTCCCGGATCCGCTTGCGCTCCTCTTCATCCGGCCGGAACAGTCTCGAATCCCGACCATTGCCCACCACACTGAACTTTGGCCGATGGGATTCCCCTATGTTTTCAATATGGAAATCAATGGACCTTTGGGAACGGGTAATCACCTGATGAGCGGAAACCAACATGCGGGTTTCCTCTTTTTTGAGCAACTGATATTGGGCGGATTGGGTATCCAGCCCGGCAAAATCCACACGCTCCTGCAAGGGCAGTCCATCGGCATCAAATACCACCCGGATGTTATTGCTTACCAGCCATGGCCAAAGCCTGTTTACCATCATGGCGGGCATGGTGCTCCGCGGCATCAACAGGCCGATCCCATATTTTTCCAGATATTTCCTGATATAATACATGCCCTGATAAACGGTCCACAATGCTCCCACCGCAGCCGTCGGTTTCCTATATATCGGGTATTGCACATAAGGCAGCCCCATATCTCCCGCCAACCTGGCAATCCTCGACACCTCCTGCCCATCAGCCCAGGAAAACTGCATCACGTGGCAGGAGTATCCCCCCTGTTCCTGCATTCCCCTCAGGATTGGCAAGAACAATGATTCCAGGTAATTGGTCTGGTCTGAGTCCCAAGTGACGAAGAGAAGGGTTTTATTGTTTGTCATGGTTGTATTTATTGTCACGATTGATTGCTGTTCTTAATTCGATTGGCTTATTTTTGTCATTTCGAACGTAGAGAGAAATCTAAAGCCCTCAATTTACCTTAAAGTTTTATACTTATCGAATTAACCTGCCTCCCGTGAGCAAGTTGTTCTCCTTGTCATATCGAACGTAGAAGCCTGTCCGCCGTAACGGAAGATATCTGAAAGCCCTCAATTTACTTCAAAGTTATAATCTTTTCGAGTTGGTCTGACTGCTTTAGGTTGGCCGGTCTCACGTGGGCAAGTTGTTCTCCTTGTCATATCGAACGTAGAGAGATATCTAAAGCCCTCAATTTACTTTAAAGTTTTATGTTTTGTATTCTTCAGTGAGCAACATTCTTTTCATTTATCTCCCATCTCCTCTCTTACTTTTTTGCTTGACCAAAAAAGTAACCAAAAAGTCAAGACAATGGAATCCTATCCACGCTAAAGGCCTACGCCGACCCGGTCCATTGTCTTCCTGCCCACTACCCTACCGAACTAAGGTAGTTACTAGAAATAAGGGTTATCATCAGCAGCCCTGAATAGCCTGTGTCCCGAGTGTCGGGAGGCTGAACTTTGATTATCCTGTCCGCCGTGGCGGAGCCCCGGGTGCTTATCTTTGTCTTCGTATTCTTGGAACCTTTATTCACCGCAACTCGGGGTTTGAGAATGAAGTTTTTCTGTAGTAGCCCCGTATTCTAAGAACCTTCCTGCACCGCAACCTGGGGTCATGAAGACGACGTTTCAGGCAATTTCGGGACGGAGTGGTTTCAATTGGAACAGGGACTTTCTTTGAGTTCGGTCCCGAAGTTTCGGGATCGAACAGCAGGCAATTTCGGTATTTGAAAATTTTTCATAAGGTTCCATGGTCTGGAATGATTTATTTGAATTTTTCGGGTGCAGGAGTAATTTTGTAAATGCTTCATTTGAACCATCAAGGTTTATTGGTGCCAAGCCGTAATATAAAATGATGGATCATTTTACAAAAACAAAAATCAACAAAAGAGGAAACAAATTCTTAAAGGGTTTCCTGGAAATTGGAACAGAAACTTACCAAACTGATAATGAATAGGTCTAAATTACATCGGCTGATTGACCTTATTGAGGAGATCAAAAAGATAGATGAAATGATTATGATGCATAGGGATCATGGAAGTGATGATTTCATGTCTTCCCAATATGAATCCAAGAAGTCAAGGCTTTTGAAAGAATTGATTTCAGAGTTGGTAGCTAATTCTAATGAGTCTTCAGAAGTTTTTAATACAATTGGAAAAATTATTTTTAAGTTCTATCCCAATGAATCCTCCAAGAAACAAACAGATCTCGACCAGCTCGTAGCAGCTATTGGTTGAAGAGGTTATATGGACGCATTTTTGTCTTGGACAACTTATCTGCATCCTCGTCTGTCCAACCTTTTTCTTCCCACACCTTATCAGCTAAATCCATAGCTCTCTCTGCAAAATAGGAAGAAATCAACCGTTTGATTTCCTTCAATTCTTGCTCAGAAACGTTTTGGGCAAATAGTGTTAAGAGCTCACGCTGTAAATTGGTCAAGGGTAGCCCTGCTTGTTTTCTAAAGGTGTCGAATTCGACAGGTTTAAAATCTGTGTTATGAAGGGTTTCCCAAAGTCCGATAAACTCAACTGTATTTCTGTTCCGCATCCAGTTTCTAATATGGTCTTCACCTTCTTCACCCCTTACCATATCACATAAATTCAACCTCCTTTAACTCGTCCGCAAATCGATGTAGATTTTGTTCTATCTTTTCCACGGTTTTCTTTCCGGGTTTTCGATGTCCTGTGACATAGTGGCTCAACTGGCCTTGGTTTATTCCTGTGATTCTTTCCAGGCCGGCGAGGGTCAGGACTTTACTATAATAATTCAGAAAAGAGGCTACATCGTAGATAAATTCGAATTCACTTTCAACAAACTCTTTTTCTTTTTTTGTATAGTATTGCTTCATTTGGTCATAGGAATTCAAGAAGTCTTGAATAGCCTCTTTAGCAGTATTGCCTTCACCAATAATTCCATAAGGTAAATTGTTGTTTTCAATATAAGCACCATAAGTACCGTCCTCTCCTCTCTCTATTTTGACTTTATTTTCCATCTTATTGGATTTATATGTTACAATTATTTTTCAGGGATTACAAGTTGTCTTGTGGAGAATCATTTGATTCCTGCATCCTTTAATATTGAATTTAGCGTGCCTTTCTTTACTTCTTGGCTTTTGTGATGGGATGTTTGAAATTCTTTTCCCGTAATCGGACTATACCAAATCGGATGCCCCCCTCCATCATCAACGAGGTGACAACCAAATTTTTTTAATTTCCGCTCGAGTTCTGAATATTTCATTGGCAAGCAATTTAATTATCCCGTAGTGTAATGATATTGAATTTAATATCATTTTCAAAATCAGGATTCATTTTTAAGCTGAAATTCAAGAAAGTGTTTTATTTGACGCTATTATATGTGAGTGACGTCCCAATTCATATTTTCTACATCAATTCTCTTACTTTTTTTCTTGACAAAAAAAGTAACAAAAAAGTCAAGACAATGGGATCCTGCTCCCCACATGGCCTTCGCTGGCCCGGCCCATTGTCTTCCTCCCCGCTACTCCAAAGAATGAAGATTGATGTAAAATTCAAGATTTTTTCCTAACAGCCCTGACGGGGCTGAACATTGATTAGCCCCGGGTAAGGTGCTTAGGCCAGTCTTTCGGCTTTCACCAATCTGGATGCACCGCAACCCGGGGTCATGATGGCGATGAAAGAGTAATTTCGGTCAATGATCCGATTTTGGAACACTGATCCTTTTTACCGAAATGTGGAACGCAATACCTATTCGGGACATTAACCTAAACTTCCGTTTTCCACCATTCCCATTAATAAAAATATCTCGTCTCTCGGTTCTCGGATCTAGGCTCTCGTCTCTCGGTTCTTGCCTCCTGGCTCTTGGTTCTCGGCTCTTGGCTCTTGGCTCTTAGCTCTTGTTTCTTGGCTCTTGTTTCCCCAATACTCGGGGCAGGCTTTTATACCCTCTCTACCCTCTTACCTCCTCCACCATTACCCCAAAATTACCTCTCAACGTAAACCGCTCCTGAACCAATTCATAACCATTTTCACCCATCTTCTTTCTTAGGGCAGCATCTTGGATAAGGGTCAATAGGGCATTTTTCCATTCGGCTGAACCCGAAGCCAAAAACCCGTTTTCACCATGTCCCACCACCTCATTATTCATTCCTACAGGGGAAGCTACCACGGGCAGTCCGCAGGCCATATATTGGATGAGTTTGTAGGCACATTTGCCACGCTCCCATTCATTGTCGGGCAGGGGCATGACACCGATATCCATCTGCAAGATTGCATCTACCTCCCCCTCCTCTGTCCAGGGGATCACCCTCAAATCTCCCTTAAATCCAAATCCAAGATTCCCATTGACCAACAACAATCCGGCATTGGCTTGAAGACAAACCTCTTCCAATTCGTCCTTGATCTCTTTTACATATTTCAAGGTCGAGGGTGAACCTATCCAACCTATCCAAACCTTCCCGGTTTCATTCTCCTCTTTTTTCCTGTACCGCTTGGGATCAATGACGGTGGGCAATAACACTACCGACTTTGCACCGGCTTCTTTGGCCCTTTGTGCCAGGTACCCATTCCCTGCAAACACGGTTCTCGCCCTCCGCATCACCCTGTCTATTTTTTTTCCCAAAAAATTCCTGACCAAAAAATTCCCCTGTGTATCATACCGGTGAAATACCGCATCATCATAATCCACCACATATCCCGGTCCCAGGTACGCCAATAACCACTCCGCCCAAGCAGGCAGGTAAGGAAACAACTCCTTTTCCACCAATACCATATCATACCTCCAAACCCCCATCAACACCCACATTCTTTTAAAATAACATCCCAGCACATTCCAAAATCCTGGCACACGCTGTCTGTACACATCCTTCAAATAAGCCTTATTAAAAAAAGAATCTACCCTCACCCCATACCCCGCCTCTTCCCAAAGCGGCAAAAACTGATAGGTCCTCAGCCTGCTGCTTGCCCCCATGCGTGGGTATTTGGGAAGGAAAAGGATTTTTTTCATTTTCGATTTAGGGGATGGATAAAATAATTAGGGTGATTGGACAATTCAGGGTTACTGCCCCTCCCCGGCCCTCCCCAGGTGGGGAGGGAGAACCTTCAACCTAAAGCTAATTTTTTAATTTAAGGGTTTCTCTTCTACACCTTCAACTTCTTCTTCTCAAATCAAAGTCCCTTATTACCTTTCGGGTGTACGAGGAAGCTCCTTTTACTACTGGGCCAAAAGTCCCCGAAATTCCCCCAATTGGGGGATATAGGGGGTGGGGATTTAGGGGGCAATGAGGCTTCAGGTTACAAAATCTCTAAGGATGAACACCCACCCCAATTTTATCCGATTAATTTAACCCCCCACAACGCTCAAATCCCTAAATTTACCCACCAAACTTTTACAGCTATGGGCTACATGGAAAACCTATTCTACGGCGCAAGTCCTTTAATTTTCAAAAGGGCCAATGATCTTCGAAAAAGAATGACTCCTGCTGAATCTGCTCTTTGGACTTTGTTGACAAACAAACAACTTGGTGGATATAAATTCAGGAGACAACATCCTGCCAAAAACTTTATCCTCGATTTCTACTGCCATCAGCTCAAACTCGCAATAGAACTTGATGGAGGTATTCACACAGATCTTGACCAAGCCGACTATGATAGAGGTAGAACTTATGAACTCAATGAATTGGGAATCGAAGTCTTGAGATTAAATACAATTTTACCCCTTAGGGTGTTCTTTTATGCCCCTTCTATCGGCAAGCCAAAATCCCCCTAAGGGGGCAG
>NZ_JBGTCA010000274.1:0-10744 GCF_041749095.1 Aquiflexum sp.
ACTTTTGGATGAAAACCTGCAGGACATGCCGTTCCATGCTGGGGAAATATCCATTCAGGTATTTACAGCTATGATTATTTCTGACTTTGATTTTATGAAAACCCTGATATTCCTGACCAACTACGGAAGGGATAACGATACGACTGCAGCTTTGGCCGGAGCTATACTTGGGGCCTACTATGGCTTTGAGAGATTACCCCAAAAAGAAAGACAACAGGTAATCAAGGTTTCCAAAGAACAGCTTGATCTGGATCTCGAGCAGGTGGCCAGAAACTTCACAGCAAGCGTATATCCTGAATAATAATGATGATCAGCAGTATCCCGTTTAGTTATTTTTAAAGTCTGGCTCTGTTTTCATTTTTTAGAGAAAGGATTATTCCTACGTTGTCAAATTATGGAATGGGCCAAAACCTGCCAGGTTTTTTATCCATTAAACTGTTAACCTTTGTATATAAAGCACAAAAACCTGGCAGGTTTCTTCCTTCACCTAATTTTTCTTAACTTTACCACATGCGTCAATTCAGGACCATACTGTTGCTTTTCACTTTGGGGATTGGTTTTTTCCCTTGGCAACTGGTGTGTACAGCCCATCCTTTTGGTCATGACCACGATCCGGATGAGGGTCCTAGCCCCTGTGAATTGCGAAGAATGTATCAGGGAACAAATTCGGCTTTATGGCCTCCTATGGATTGTGAACACATTTACTTGATCACAGATGATTACCAAGAGAATTTAAACGAAACCGTATTAAATAATTTCAGTCCTTTAATTTTTGCAATCTTATACTTTGATTTAATCTTAGTTGAAACCCCTCAGGAAAATGTCTTATTGCCTCCTGATCCCAAGTGCAGGTCAGCCACACTTTTGGCTGACTGTCCCCTTCGTGCTCCCCCTTTGTCTTAATTTTTATTCTAAGGCCTGCCAAATCCTGCGGTCATAGGAAACCTATGCCTCTTCTGAAACGGGCCTTGTCCTACTCTTCCTGAATAGGACCATATCATTCTTCAATTTTCATAATCCTTAAAGACAAAGGACAATGATCAATTTATCCTTCAAAAACCCCTACCTGGTGCTGGTTTTGGCATTGGTTGTGGGTGTATTATCGGTCGTGCTTATACCAAGAATGCCGGTGGACATCCTTCCTCAATTCAAAAAATCAGCCATGCAGATCATCACACTGTACCCCGGAATGCCGGCGGAAGTGGTGGAAAAAGACATAACCAGCCGCATGGAGCGCTGGACAGGTCAATCTCCCGGTATCGAAAAACAGCTTTCCAAAAGCATTATGGGAGTCAGTATTGTTACCAATTTTTATGGGGAAGACATTGACCCGGCAGAAGCCATGGCAAATTCTTCCTCCTATGCGGTCAGTGACATGTATTATCAGCCACCTGGCACCATGCCCCCTATGATTCAGCCATTTGATCCTACGGCATCCAAGCCTCTGATGCTGCTCACGGTAAGCAGCGAAAACAGAAGCGGCAAGGACCTGTATGATGTGGCCTACCTCAACCTCCGTCAGATGTTGAGCGGTGTGCCGGGCATAGTGGCTCCCGCCGCTTATGGCGGTTCCTTGAGGATGGTGTACGTCTATGTTGAACCTGACAAAATGGAGGCTTTGGGAATTTCCCAAACACAGGTAATGGAAGCCATCCAAAAAAACACCACCATGATCCCTTCCGGAGTGGCCAATATCGGTAAGGTCAATTATGGGATTGATGCCAAAGGGCTGATCATAGATGTAGCGGATTTTGATGACATTGTGATTACCTACAAAAACGGCAACCCCATTTACATCAAGGATATTGGGCAAACCAAAGACGCCTCTGCCATACAGACCAATATCGCAAGGGTAGATGGCAAAGAACAGGTTTACCTGCCCATATTCAAACGTCCTGGAGCCAACACCATCGCTTCTGTAGAAGCAGTAAAAAAAGCCTTGCCTGGCTTAAAAGAACGCATGCCTGAGGACGTCAGGCTCAATGTTATCTTTGACCAATCCTCTTATGTGCGAAATTCCATCTCAGGATTACAGCAGGCAGGTCTGGGCGGATTGGTGTTGGTAGTGATTGTCCTGATACTTTTTCTGGGAAATTTCCGCTCTTCCCTGATTGTAGCGATCAGTTTGCCTCTGTCGATTTTGTTCGCCTTCATCATGCTTTACATCACCGGGCAAGCTGTCAACAGCATCACCTTAGGAGGCCTGGCTTTGGTTTTGGGGCTATTGGTGGACAACTCCATTGTGGTATTGGAAAATATTGACCGCCATTTGAGCATGGGAAAAGACTCCTATGCTGCTGCCAAAGATGCTGCCTTGGAAGTTGCCAATCCCGTTTTGGCTTCCACTTTGGTCATCATCGTGGTATTTTTCCCGGTATTGTTCCTCACAGGAATCACCAAGTTTCTTTTCTCCCCCTTGGCGATCACAGTAGCAGGCGCCATGATTGGCTCCTATATTTTTGCCCTTACACTGATTCCAGTCATGGCTGCATATTTCTTCAGAAACAAGCCCAAAAGGTCAGCAGGACATGAAAAGGACACCCAAAGCTCCAAAAGCAAACCATCCAAAGGAAAAGCACTGGAATTTTTCCAGCGCTTTATCGGCAGATTGGGAATCCGCTATCAAAACAGTCTTTCCAATACCCTGAAGTACAGATGGCCCATCCTGACGTTTTCCATCCTATTATTGGCCGCTTCTGTCTATTTGATCAGCAACTTGGGCTATGAATTATTTCCCCAGTCTGATGTGGGACAAATGGAGATCACGGTACGGATGGAATCAGGCACACGTCTGGAAGATGCCAATGAAAGCATCGCAAAAATGGAGCAGCTCATCCGGGAAGAAACAGGAGATGATCTGGAACAGCTTTTTGCCAATATCGGTGTCTTCTATGATTTGCCTGCCGCCTATACACCGAATTCAGGAACACAGGATGCCTTTATCGGCATACAGCTAAAGGAATCCCATCAGACCAGCACCTTTGTATATGCTTCCAGGCTTAGGGAAAAACTTTCTGAAAATTTCCCTGGAGTGGAGCTGAGCTTCAATACAGGGGGAATGATCACAGCAGCGTTGAATGAAGGCAAACCGGCACCTATCGATGTGCAGATCAAAGGAAATGATCTGGAAGTCTTGCGGAAATTATCAGAGCAGATCCGGGATACTGTAGCAAGCCTAGAGGCTACCCGTGATGTGCGGGTTTTGCAGCGGATTGACCAACCTGCCAAAAATATAGACATTGACCGGGTCAAAGCGGCGGAGTTGGGTGTAGAACCTGTGGAAGCCATCAAAAATATGGTCTCCGCACTCAATTCCTCCGTGACCTACGAAAAGGCCTTCTGGATTGACGAACGCAACGGTAACCATTATTTCGTTGGGGTGACTTACCCCGAAAGTGAAATTGACAGCCGCTTTGTACTTGAAAATGTAGGGGTTAACAGTTCGTTGTCAGACCATACTATCCCTTTCCGGAATTTCTCCAAAATAACGGATGGTACCAATCCCGTGGAAATCAACCACCACAATCTGACCCGGGCATTTAATGTCTATGCAAATGTAGAAGGAAAAGATATAGGCCGGGTATCTGATGAAATCCAATCCATTATTGATCAAATAGATATTCCAGCCGGGTACGAAGTCAGTTTTGACGGAGAAGTGGCCATCATCAAAGAATCCTTTGGCGGGCTGGGTTTAGGCCTGGCATTGGCAGGTATTTTATCCTTTCTGATCATAACCCCCTTATTCCGCTCTTTCAGAAAACCGCTGATCATCATTTGTGCCTTTCCCTTTGGTCTGATCGGGGTTGGTTTGCTGATGTGGCTTACAGGTACAAGTCTGAGCATTCAGTCCATCATGGGGATCATCATGATGGTGGGAATTTCAGTTTCCTATGGAAACATCCTTGTTGACCGGATCAATTCCCTGATCAATGAAGGCAAGCAGATAAAGCAAGCCATCATTGAAGGTGCTTCTGACAGGTTCCGTCCCGTGCTGATGACCGCAACCACCACCATATTTGGCTTGCTTCCCACGGCATTGGCAACGGGCGCGGGTTCCGAAGCCAATGTACCCTTGGCCATTGCCGTGATAGGCGGGACCTTTATGGCAACCTTGATTACCCTTTATCTGATCCCGATTTTTTATTCTCTCCTTTCTACCCAAGAGACTGCTCAAACTAAAACACAAAAATCATGAAATCCATCATCATACGATCAAAACCAGTATTCGCTTTACTGCTCTCCCTTTTGATTTCCTGTGACAGGGAAAAAAATGAAGCCGATCAAACAGAAAGGCAAGAAAAAACCCAAAAAGTAGAAGTGGTGAGTCCACAGCAACGATCCTTTACCGCTGAGGTCTTGATCACAGGTACTGCCCGCCCCAATCAGGTGGTCACCGTCCACGCCATGGAAGCCGGCATGCTGATACAGATGCGCAAAGACATCGGCGATCAGGTACGTCAGGGAGAAACGTTGGCTGTATTGGAAAACCCCGAACTGGAACAAAAACAGCTACGACTGGAAGCCGAAACCAAAGCTAAAAAAGCCAATTTTGACAGACTACAATCCACCTTTGAAAAAACTCCCGCACTGACCAATATCCAAATGCTTGAGAATGCAGAGGCGGAATACTTTGCTTTATTGGCTAACCTCGAAGCGGTAAAAAAACAATTATCCTTTCTGACCATCCGGGCTCCTTTTACGGGCATCATCACCAAACGCTTTGTGGACAAAGGAGCCTTGATACAAAGCGGATTGAATCAAAGTAACCCACAGGCCTTGTTTGAAATCCAGGAAATCAATCCCATCCGACTGACCCTTCCTGTACCGGAGTCAGATGCTGTGGGTCTTCGATCAGGAATGGAGGTGGAAGTGTCTTTTCCGGAATTGTCCGGTCAATCATGGATGGCAAAGATAAGCCGAACATCCAGGGCCCTTGATCCCAAATCCAAAACCATGCAAGTGGAAATTGATCTGGAAAACAAGGATGGAAAAATAATTTCGGGCATGTATGCCAAGGCCTTATTGAAAATTGAGAGCAGGGAAAATATCCTGTCCTTACCGGTAATGACCAAAATCAGTCATAAAAACGAGGATTATGTCCTTGTAGTGGATGCCGGGACAGTCAAGAGAATACAGGTGAAAACCGGATTGAGGAATCAGGACTATTTTGAGGTTTTGAATACCGAAATATCGAAGGACTCCCAGGTTATCATCTCAGGCAAAAGCCTGGTGAGCGAAGGACAGACTGTTGCAACCCAATTAAAATCGGACTTATGAAAACCATGCGCTATTCAATCAAACAATCACTGATGCTTATTTGGGGAAGTTGGATTGTTTTTACTGCCAATGCCCAGGAAAAACAATTTCCAATCACCCTGGAAGCAGTCATGCAGCAGATGCAGACAGGCAATCTGACCATCCAAAGATACCAAGAGCAGATTTCCCTCGCTCAGGCCAACTATACCCTGGCCAAAGAATGGTGGGTACCGGAGCTTTATGGAGGAGTCAGCACTTTCCAACTCTGGGGAGCTGCCATGAATGCCGATGGGCGTTTTTTCCTCGATGTCAATGCCGAAAACCTATGGGCTGGCATAGGCCTACAGGCCCAATGGGATTTTTCCGAGGCAGTTTACCTTCCCAAATCAGCCAGATTGCAAATGGAAGCAGCAGCATTCCAAAGTACTGCTGCCAGAAACCAGTCCATCCTTCAGTCGATCAAAACTTATTATGCCCTGCTTTTGGCCCAGCAGGAACTCAGTGCCTATACCCTTCTTCACACCCAGGCCGAAGTAATAAGCAATCAAATAGCTGTCCAGGTAGAAGCCGGAATGCTTTATGAATCGGAGCTGCTGATGGCTCAAAGCAATGCCAGACACTTAAAAGTCAACTTAACCCAAGCCCGGAAAAACTCCATAGAGAAATCCAGCAAACTGGCTGAGATATTAAACCTAGACTATGGGATTCTACCTGTGGCTGCCGACACGGTATTGATGCCTATCCAGTTGGAGGGGATGTCAGCGGATTGGGTCAGCTTCGGAAATATGGACTATCCTGTACTTCTTGATGAAGCTTTTGCTAAAAGGCCTGAACTCAAGGCCGTGGATGCTGAATATGAGGCCACTGTCCAGCAAAAGCACAGACTGACCAAAGGACTTTGGCTTCCGCACCTGGAAGTGGGAACCTATACTTCTTATTTTGGAGGTCTAAGAGGGGAAGTGGAAGCCATGTTTCCCGACCAATTTCCCGAAACCAGGCAGCTTTATCCCACCCAATTTCTAATGGCAAACTTACAATGGAAAATCCCTCTTGGCAGGCTTTTTTATGGCGGAGAAATAAAGCAGGCAGACAGCCGGATGGCACTCAAGGAATTGGAAAGGGATACATTCAAAGCCAAAATCAATCAGGAAGTCCTGCTTGCGGGCAAGGAGATTTATTGGGGCAGAGAGCAGGTGAAAGATGCGAAAGAAGGTTTGGAACTGGCCTCCAGGGCATTGGACCAGAGCATAAAAAGACAGGAAATCGGCACAGCCAAACCCTTTGAAGTCTTCCAAGCCCAGCAGTTTTTCCTTCAGGCCCAATTGGACTACCTAAGGTCGGTAAGTGAATATAATCAAGCACAATTTGCGCTCCTGGTAGCCGTGGGAAACAATTTGTAAGAAATAAATTAAAATTAACCAGTCGATGGAATCAAATGAACTTTTCCAAAGACCATCACGGGCCCCTCATTCTGCTCCTTTCATTTATCCAACTTTGGAAAAGTTAAATCCATGGGATCAAATTAACTTTTCCAAAGTTTAATACGGGTTTCTAATTCAACTCCTTTGTTTTATCTAACTTTGGAAAAGTTATAACCATGCAACACCTAAAACTGATGAAAAATACAATCTGTCTTTTTTTATTATTGGGCTTTTACTTTCCATTAAAGGCACAAACCTACTTTAACTCCCAATATCCCCATGTTTGGCATAGGGCAACTGAATACACGCTGGATGTAGCGAAAGCTATGCCTGAAGAAAACTATCATTTCAAACCTGAAACCAGTGCCATGACTTTTGGAGGACAGTTGCTCCATATCGTGGACAATATCAGTTTTCTCACGCGTTTGATTTCCGGCGAATCCAAAACTTTTTATGACCGGACCAAAGCAGAAGAGTTAAACAAGGATGAGATTATCTATATCTTAGAAAATGCAAACAACTATGTAGGGAAACTGATTGCGGAAATTTCTACAAGTGATCTGAATGAGGCCATCGAGTTCCGCAGGCTGGAGATGAGCAAAGAAAATATTTTTTACCTGCTGCGTGACCATCAGGTCCACCACCGGGGGCAATGCATAGTTTACCTCAGAATGGCAGGTGTAAAAGCTCCTCCCTATGTAGGTTGGTAATCCGTATTAATCTTATAATGGAGTTAAATTAAAAAAGTGATAGGGAAAAAATAAAACATGTATATATGCAATGATGCCAGTAAAATGGGAATTATATTGAATTACCACCAGGAAACTGAAATATCCAGTCCATCGGACTTCCGACTTCCGACTTCGGACTTCCAACTTGTTTAAAGTAGTATATTGGGTTACTGGCAAAGAAGCGGATAAACATTAAATAAAAATATTATAGCTTATGAAGATCAATAAACCTAAACTTTTGATATTTGATGTCAATGAAACCCTTTTGGATTTAAGTCCACTGAAAACCGCTATCAACAATGCTTTTCAAAATGACACTGCTTTTGATTCTTGGTTTTCACAATTGCTTCAATATTCCTTGGTTGAAACCACCACGGAACATTTTCAGGATTTTGGTACAATTGGAAAGGCCGCCATTCAAATGTTGGCTGAAAAACATCATGTCCACATTACACAGGATGAAATTAAGGATTTACTCAGTTGGATAAAAAAATTACCCCCTCATACCGATGTCATCGAGGGCCTTCGAATGTTACAGGAATCAGAATTTAGACTGGTCGCCCTGACCAATGGCACTATGGAGGTGGCTGAGGAACAATTACAATTTTCGGGATTGGAACCTTTTTTTGAACAGACCTTCAGTGTGGAAAGCGTTAGGCATTATAAGCCCCATGGCCTGACCTATCTGAATGTGCTCCGGCAGATGGATATCCCGGCCTCCGACGCCATGATGGTAGCCTGCCATGCCTGGGATATCACAGGAGCACAAAGGGTCGGATTACAGGGTTGTTTTATTTCCAGACCGGGAATGTTTTGGTATCCTTTGGAAAAGAAGCCATTGATTATAGCTGATACAATCATTGGGGCAGCAGAAAAATTAATGACTCATTTTGGGGTCTGAAGGATAAATATCTCCAATATCAAGTAGATTGGATCATCTGTATTCCGGATTGGGATGGTCATGGTCACTTTTGTCCCATTCCGAACGGATATTGCCATGGGCAGGAAAACCGTTTTTCAGCATAAATGCCAAATGCATCAGGTTCCATGCCATAAAGGTGGTGTTTCGTGTTGTGAATTCATTTTCCAATCCTCCGCTTCCTTCGTCCAGGTAGCTTGGTCCCGGGCCTGCCTCCCCTATCCATCCTGCATCCGCTTGTGGAGGAATGGTATAACCCAAATGTTGCAGGCTATAAAGGATATTCATAGCGCAATGCTTCACCCCATCTTCATTTCCGGTAATAAGGCAGCCACCTGCTTTTCCATAATAGGCATATTGCCCTTCCTTATTCAGTTCTCCCGAAAAACCATAAAGCCTTTCTATTACCTTGGTCGCAATGGAGGATTTTTCTCCCAGCCATATTGGTGTGCCTATTACCAGGATATTAGCTGCCATCACTTTTTCCTGAATAGCGGGCCAATCATCTTTATCCCAACCATGTTCTGTCATATCCAATTGCACGCCATAAGCCACCTCATAATCGACTACCCGGATCAGTTCGGTAGAGACACCATTGGCTTCCATGATGGTCTGAGACATCCCCAACAGGCCTTCCGTATGGGAAAGTTCTGGGGATTTTTTTAGGGTACAGTTCAGAAAAACCGCTTTCAGGTCAGAGAAATCTGTCTTGTTGGACTCATTCCACTTTTGTTGGATTTTGTTCAGTTTAAATCTCATTTGCGTAAGGTTTTAATTTTGAGGTTCAAAAATATCCAAGCTTTCATAAAATGGAGCCCAAGCAAACCAATAGCCCATCATCTGGGAAATGGTCTGGAGTTTTTGTCCCTGTTTTGGCCCCTGAACAACATTTCCAAAAACATCAAATCTGTTTCCTGATGCATCTTCCAATATAACGGGTCCCCCGTTGTCCACTAAGCTCAGCTCCACAGGAGTGCCATTCTGCAGTCTTTTTTGAAATGCTACGATAAAGTTTTTGTTTTTATTACCGATAATCACCAGATCCGATCCCGCAAATTCATCTTCAATCAGCATGTGATTTTCACCGAACAGGTTGATGCTGTAAGCTTTGGTTTTGTTGTCCGCTATGACTGCCAAAACCCTTTCCTTTGCCGGCAGTCTGTTGTCTGACCTGCTTACCGGAAAGAATATGGCGTTGTTATTGGTCTTGTAATCACCGTATGGAAATTGCTGATAGTTTCTGTTATGGCCTGTATTAGTGGAAACTACCCGGGTCTGCGGATACATTTCCTTCCACGTTTTCCAAGTGGTCTCCACCAGATTGATGACCGTAGGACTTTCCCCTACCAATTGTCCATTGACTGCCAGCAAGGCCAGTTGGGACCAATTGGTGTCTGTTTTCCTGTCATAGGGAATGACATTGGTATTATAAAGCAATCCGGAAACTCCAAATGTGGTTTTTCCTGCTGAAAGGTTTCTGTCCCATCCTATACCGGTTCCGGTAAGCGGACAGTAGATCACCGAAACTGACACATTGCCCAAATCATCATTGATGATCTCATGCCAGTCGAGTATTTTATGGGGGTAGGCCCTGGCGTCACCTCCATTGACAAAACCCAATATCAGGTCATTGTCATTGAGGTAAGTAGCTGCGGGGGCCTGAATAAGTTCAGGGTTGGTCAGGGCCGGAATCCCATCCTTGCCGGGTCCACCGTCAAACACCTGATCTCGTGGAATCAGCCATTCCCCGGAATTGTCGTTACTGTCTCTTGGATTTCGATCACTATCACAACTCATCAGGATTAGCATTCCCAATAGTATGGATAATGGATATTTGAATGTGTATCTTTTCATAACTCACTGAATTTTATAGTATTACTGATTTTATTTTTCCTTGGATTCAGATTGAAGAAAAGTGCCATGGTATATCGATAGGTTGTGGTCAGCTGTGAACCGTAAAGGTTTCTGTAAACCGGCAAATCTATGGATCCACGCAAAGACAGATCCGGTGTAAAACTGACATTGAAGCCGGGCACTGCATATACCCACTTTCCCCCCGATCCGGGAAAAACACTGTCATCTATCAAATCCACTGACTGCGTCCTATATCTTCCAAAAAAGAAAACATCCATGGGCCAATGGATTAAAAAATTGTAATTCAGGCCTAAATTGGCCTGAAATTCGTCTCCAAACCGATAGACCTGACTACCGTTATAATTCCTGTTTTTACCTGATTTCCTAAACGTGGAAACAAACACCATGCTCATGTTTTGTACCGGGAATTGGGATTTTTGAAAAAATGTCCAGAACATACCGTCCAAAGATCCTGAACCGGGCTGCATATCTGCCTGCAAGGTCAGCCCGTTATTATTTAAAAAGTCTGTCCGTCCTGTGGGCAGTTTTGGACCTGCTCCGAC
>NZ_JBGTCA010000275.1:0-2153 GCF_041749095.1 Aquiflexum sp.
GAGTATTTTATTGCCCTTTGTGAAATCCCGTTGCCTCAGCTTAAGCATTTTGAAAAGAAATTATTTACTTCATTAAGAATTTTAGTATCTAATTTCAGTCTGGAAGATGCGCTTCAGATCAAAGAAACCGAGAAAGTCACCAATCATGATGTTAAGGCAGTTGAGTATTTTTTAAAAGAAAAATTTGATGGATTGGGCCTTCAGGAGTTCAAGGAGTTCATTCATTTTGGTTTGACCTCACAGGACATCAACAATACCGCCACGCCATTGATGTTGAAAGATGGGCTGGAAAAATCCATTCTTCCCAGCTTAAATACCATTATCGAAAAGCTCAAGGAACAGGTAGCTGCATGGAAAGACATTCCTATGCTAGCCAAAACCCACGGACAACCGGCTTCACCGACCCTCTTGGGAAAAGAATTCCAGGTTTTTGTAATTAGGTTGGAAAAACAATTGGAACTGCTTTCCCTAGTTCCTTACTCTGCCAAGTTTGGGGGCGCAACAGGAAATATGAACGCCCATCACATCGCCTATCCTGAAATTGACTGGAACAGTTTTGCGGAAAAATTTGCAGGGGATTACCTTGGATTGGTAAGGAGTTATCCGACCACACAGATCGAGCATTATGATAATCTAGCGGCCACTTTTGACGGTTTGAAAAGAATCAATACCATACTTCTTGATTTGTCAAAAGATATTTGGCAGTATGTGGCCATGAACTATTTCAATCAAAAAATCAAAGAAGGAGAAGTAGGATCTTCCGCCATGCCCCACAAAGTAAATCCCATTGACTTCGAAAATGCAGAGGGTAACCTTGGTATTGCCAATGCCCTCTTGGAACATTTGGCTGCCAAACTGCCGATAAGCCGGCTTCAGCGGGATTTGACCGACTCCACGGTATTGAGGATTATCGGGGTTCCTTTGGCCCATATGCTGATATCATTCGAATCCATTTTAAAAGGTCTAGCTAAACTTGAACTGAACAGGGCAGCAATAAATGCAGACCTTGAAGAAAATTGGGCCGTGGTCGCTGAGGCCATTCAGACCATTCTGAGAAGAGAGGGGTATCCCAAACCATACGAAGCGCTGAAGGAACTTACCCGTACAAATGAAAAAATTACTGAAAAATCCATAATGACTTTTATTGAGGGACTTAATGTTTCTGATGAAATAAAAGATGAGCTAAAAAAAATATCCCCTTTCAATTATGTTGGGATATTTATATAAAAGGTAAAGACCCTAATTAGAAAGGAGTATTTTTGCGAAATAGGTTTTAAGATATCCCAACTGATAGCTTGAAAAATAATAAATAACCGGCACATCAAATATGGACAGTAATAAAAGAATTTTTACTCACTTTGGAAGTGATTTACCCTCGGGGTTAGTAGTGTTCTTGGTAGCACTACCACTGTGTCTAGGGATTGCTTTGTCCTCAGGGGCACCATTATTCTCGGGAATTATCGCGGGTGTGGTCGGGGGAATTGTGATTGGTTCTCTTTCCGGTTCACATACAGCCGTGTCCGGACCAGCTGCAGGATTGACCGTAATTGTTCTGAATGCCATTTCGGATCTTGGGGCTTTTGATATATTCCTAACTGCTGTTGTATTGGCCGGGATTTTACAGATTATTCTGGGCTGGCTAAAAGCCGGTGTCATAGGTTATTATTTTCCCACTTCGGTCATCAAAGGAATGCTTGCCGGTATTGGTGTGATTTTGATCATCAAACAAATACCATATGCATTTGGAGTGAATGAGACTGCTAATCTTGAAAAATATATTCCTTTTGTCAATGACTGGAACGCTGTTTTGGATTTAGGAAACCTATCCAATGAATTTCAATTTGGCGCTATCATTATTACTTTCGTCTCCTTGGGGATATTGTCGTTGTGGGATCGTCCATTTATTAAAAAACAAAAATTTACTAAATTCATTCCAGGACCGTTGGTTGTAGTTATTTTTGGGGTCCTGATAAATAAAACCTTTAAATTCTTTATTCCAAATCTTTACATAGATGCAGCAGGTAAGGTAGTATTACCAGAAATAGAATCCTTCGGTCATCTTATCGGTCAGTTAACATTTCCCCAATTTTCTGCAATAACCAATCCTGATGTTTGGCTGGTAGCATTTACCATTGCTATTATTGCCAGTTTGG
>NZ_JBGTCA010000276.1:0-1975 GCF_041749095.1 Aquiflexum sp.
ATACAAAAGCAATTTTAGGCGATAAATATGGTGATTATGACCGGGATATCCTGATGTTTTCAACAATCTTATCGGAACAATTATTAGCAGCAGTGCTTTGCCGAATGAATTTAATAGCACAGATTTGATACCGTGAAGAAATCAATACCATTTTTACTTGCCTGGCTGATGATATTTGCGCTCTGCACATCACAAGCTATTGGCTCTGATACAGAAGGCGACCCCTGGGTAAAACAGTATCGCAATTATAAAGACGATAAGTCATCTGAACTAACAAATAAAGATGGAGAAAAAATTAAATTTTTTAATGGATTCTCGATAGGTGCAAGCGCGGGTTCAGCACTCTTTCATGGCGATCTTGCAGACTATAATATGTTCGCTCCCATTGATGATTTTAGTACTTATTACAAATTTGGATGGCGTATCTACGCTGGGAAAGAAATAAAATATGGCTTGAAGGCAAGCCTTCTTTTTGAAAGCGGAACACTTGGTGGAGGCCGCATCACAGGACTTCAGAGCCCTCAAATCAATTTTCAATCTGAATTCAGGACAATTGCTGCAATGGCTTCCCTGAACGTATTGGGAGAGCTCTTTTTAAAAGATTCAGGCAAACCTTCTAAAACTTTCCTTGATGTCGAAGTGGGTATTGGTGTCACATTCTATCGATCACTTTCATTCTGGACAGGTAATGACGAGCGCGTACGTGATTTTGTCGGATATACTGTTACTGACGACAATCCGCCAACACAACGTTATGTTACAGATTCAAAATCCAGCATGGCTAAAGCTTTAAACATTCCCGTAGGCTTTACTTTTGGTTACAGACTCAATTACAAGACGGACATTACCGCGAGTTATACCCTCAATAATCTGATGACCGATCGTCTCGACACCTGGTCGCGCGACTGGACTGCCAACGACAAATATTCTTATTTTGGTTTAGGCCTGAGGTACAATTTCAACCGAAACAAAGATGACTATCCAAAGAAAAAACCAAAAGCGAAGAAAAAAGATTCATTGGGATCCGCAAATGATAGCGATTCTAAATGGCGGCTGTTTGGATCCAAAAAAGAAAATGTACAACCAAATGAAGTGCAAATAGCCGGCCCGATAGAATCACGTCAGTCCAACAAGATTGTGCCAGCTGCACAAAATAAAGATATGGAAGAGATACGCATGAAGATGTTTGAGCTTCAGCTCAAATTGTTTGAAATGCAGTATCTGATCAATGGTGGAACTACACCGCCGCCGGCAAAATAATTACCAACCGATCCGAAAACCCATTTCCAGACTCATGATTTCTCCCCTGAGATATTCCGGGGTATACAGCATGTTTCCGGTGGTGTTTTGATAGGTTCCTGAGATAAACAGGGCAGCTCCATTCAAAACTTCCCAATCAGCTTCCAATCGCAATCCCAATTGCTCCCAATCGGTGGTAGCCAGAAATTCAAGGCCGGTGACATTCGCGTTGCCATGGATGATTTCATAATTGTGCTGTGGGCCTTTGCGCGCCTGCCAGATGGAACCTTTAATCAAAAGATTTCTCCATGGCCTGTATGATGCTGCCAAATACAATTCGTCTGCATTCTCGCCCAGATAATGACCCAGAATGTACTGATTTGATTCGAAAGTGGTGGATTGAATCTGATGACGGTAGGTCCAGGGAGCCGTCACGGTATATTCTGCAGAAAGATGCAGATTTGGCAAGGCATTGTACCAGGTCCCGCCGACCTTCAAACTCATAATATTGGTATGCTGACTTGCGTCCCACATATTCCCAATGCTCACTTCATCTATAAAAAGGCTTGCGTGAAAATGAACTTTGCGCAACGAGCGCACACTGATGTCAAAAAACATCTGCGCATTCTGACCCAGTTCGTTGCTCCCGGTACCTGAATAGGTATGGTCAGCTGACTTATAAAACATAAATGGAATGAAATACACAGGCTGAATACCCTGATCGCTGTATATTATG
>NZ_JBGTCA010000277.1:0-7283 GCF_041749095.1 Aquiflexum sp.
GGATCCCCAGTCAAACCAATACTCCTATTTACTGGAAGGTTACGATCCGGATTGGCGTGATGCAGGTACGCTGCACATGGCGAATTATACCAGAGTTCCCCATGGAGAATATGTCTTTAGAGTCCGGGCTGCCAACAGCGAAGGGGTCTGGAATCCGGAGGGGACTTCGATACGGGTTGTTATACTTCCTCCGTGGTGGCGCACAGGGTGGGCGTATTTTTGCTATTTCCTTCTTATTGGCGGAAGTATATATACCGTTTACAACTTTCAACTCCGTCAGCGTCTAGAAAAGGCGGAAGCCCTGCGGATAAAGGAATTAAATGCTGTCAAAACCAAACTATATACCAATATCACCCACGAATTCCGCACACCATTGACGGTAATTCTTGGTATGGCAGGTCAGGTAATGGACAATCCGGATGAGCATTTGAGAAAGGGGTTGAAAATGATTATGCGAAACGGGCAAAATTTATTGACACTGGTCAATCAAATGCTCGACCTCAGCAAGCTGGAAAGCAATAAACTGACCCTACATTACCACCGTGCAGATATCGTGTCTTTTCTGGAATATTTAGTGGATTGCTTCCACGCTCTAGCAGCAAAGAAGGACATCCAGATCCATTTCATCCCTGCGACAGAAGAGTATATCATGGAATTTGATGAAGTAAGATTGCAGCAGATTGTTTCCAACCTTATTTCCAATGCTATTAAATTTACCCTAAAAGGCGGCCGGATTTATGTCTCTGTTGATACCAAAAACGACAAATTTATCCTTAATATCAAAGACACAGGGATTGGTATTTCCGAAGCGGATTTGCAACATATTTTTGACCGTTTTTACCAGGTAGATGGTTCCCACACACGGCATGGAGAGGGTACAGGCGTCGGTCTGGCAATTACCCGTGAGTTGGTCAAGCTGATGGAAGGTACAATTACAGTCAAAAGCTATAAGAGCAAAGGTGCTGAATTTGAAGTGATATTGCCAGTACGAACTATTTCCAGTTCTGAAGAAACTGTAAATGAGGATCAAATTTTGCCAAAGGTAACCCAGGATCAAGACCAAGTCTTTATGGATGGAGATCCCTTTTCCCTTGTAACCGAAAGAGATCCAAATGACAAAATCAGCCTTAATGGAAGCCCTCATGTATTGATTGCGGATGACAATGAAGATGTCCTTGCCTTTGTTGCCTCATGCCTGAAAAATGATTACCTCATAGAAACGGCCAAAAACGGGCAGGAATGTGAAAATATGGCTTTGGACCTTATCCCTGACCTTATTGTACTCGATGTGATGATGCCGCTTAAAGACGGGTTTGAGGTCTGCAAAACCTTGAAAAACAATGAGCGGACAAGCCATATCCCCATCATTATGCTCACTGCCAAGGACGATCTGAACAGCAGGTTGGAAGGCCTGGAACAAGGTGCAGATGCCTATCTGACCAAACCCTTTGAAAAGAAGGAACTGTTGTTACGTATCAGGAAGCTGCTTGATCTGCGTCGACAGTTGCAAAAGTATTACCGCTCTTCAGTCGAGGTCAGCTTATCCGAAAATCATTACAGGGATCAGGAAAACCCAAACACAACTTCCAATTCCAACATTTCGCAAAATGCACACAAAGGAAGCCAAAGCATTCCTTTGGCCAACAGCTTAGATCATGCATTTGTCATCAAAGTAAGGAAAACAATTGAAGTCCACATGGGAGAACCTGACTTTGATGTTGAAAAACTCTGCCGTTTTTTGGCTTTGAGCCATTCCCAGGTACACCGTAAACTCTCAGCTTTGACCGGACTTTCCGCTACCCACTTTATCCGTTATGTTCGGTTGGTAAAAGCCAAAGAAATGATCATTAATTCGGGTTACAGTATTTCAGCAATAGCCTATGACTGTGGTTTTAATGATCCCGCTTATTTCAGCCGGATATTTAAACAGGAGTTTGGCGTATCACCTCTGGTTTGGAGGGAACAGAATACTGTATAAATCTCCATTTTATTGAATCGCTTTACCGTGCCGCTTTCACATTTTCAGTGAATAAGCGGTTTTTTTTGGACCCTATCCAAGATTTTTATGCCTTAAATGCAATATCTATCCAACAGATACACTCTCAGTCCAAAGGGTATCCTCTTTGTCCTATTTGCGCAATCCACGTCCACGATCATTCTTTTCAGATTATTCAATTTTAAGGCTGCTACCAATTGATATGGTTGGGTAACAAGAAAACATTCCTGTTGATATACCATTGGTAACCAACAGAATGACTCTGGATTTAAACTGATTTTTCCATAATCTAAATTCCGAAAAGATGAAAACGATCTTATTAGCAATTGCCCTTGATCTCCTTTTGCCTTTTTACAGTCTGTCAAATCCTGCTGTCACGACCATTCCATTCCAACTCTCAAGAAATCTGATCATTGTCCAGGCCTCTGTAAACGGCAAAAGTGGACTTTTTATCATGGATACGGGAGTGTCAGAGATCATCTTGAATAATCGATATTTCTATGGGAATCCTACCGATGACAGATTCTATGGTATCAGCGGGAGTGAGATGGTAAAAGAAGTGGATTTTATAAGATTCAACCTCGGGGGATTTGAAAAGCAAGTATTTGCGATTGTTACTGATTTCTCTGCATTGGAGAAAACTTCCGGTTTGGAATTATTTGGGGTTATTGGAAACAGTATTTTTAAAAATTGCGAATTGGTCTTGGATTATACATTTAAGGAGTTGACTATTTATCAACTCAATAAAAGAGGTAACCGATTGTCTCCAAAAAATATACATCAGATACCTTTGGATACCCTACCCTTTACTTTGGGTAATGGTGTTCCTTTCATAGAAGTTCTTGCTAACGGGAAGCGGTTAAAAATGAGTGTGGATTCCGGTGCCTCTGCCAATGTGATGGATATTCAGGAGATCGACCAGAATTCCAGTACTAAGCGGGTAGCGCAACAATCACTAGCAAGTTTCGGCCCCAAAGAAGTTTCCGTAAAATCCCAAATAATCGAGAATTTGATGGTAGGCAATCTTTTATGTCCACCTATGAAAACTTTATATGTCAATTTGGATCACTTCAATAAAAGTCAAAGTGGAATAAAAGTTAGCGGAATACTGGGGTATGAATTTCTGAGTAACTTCCGGGTGGCTATCAACTTTAGAAAAAAGGAAATTTATCTTTGGGACAGGGAGACTGTGGAATTGCAATGGGCCATCGCTTCCAGAAATTTGGGGAAAGAATGAAGTATGCGGAAAAGTTCAAAGATGATAAGGCCATATTCCCATAAGAGATCAGGGGTGTAAATGAGCGGTTGAGCAGCACGGATGATTATGCAGAGATGATTGGCATCATAGAAAAGTTTTTACTGCAAATGGTGAAATCCATAAAAACATACGTGGTTGTCAAACGAAAAAACAAATGGCTCTTGGCACATGACCACAATACGGTTGTTAAAGACAATTGAAGCACTCTCCGTCCTATTTGTGCAATCCATGTCCAAGAACATTTAAAATAGGTTTGTCAATTTTACAGGGTTGCTTGAAAATGAAATGACCAAGGATAATATTGACAAGTTATTGGGCAAAAAAACATCTGACTTTTAGTATTAAGCCTGTCTGTAATATTCAAAGATAATTATCTGTAACCATTATGAAAATGGGAAGGTTTTTATGCTTTCAAAATTGATTTAAAGCAATGTTCGAAACACAATTATCATATTTTCCACCTAAAATTTTTACCGATTATGAAAGCTCTAAAATTAAATTATCTGTTTTCGATTGTTTTAGCCGGGTTGGTTTTGGCCTGTGATAAAACAGATCCAGAACCCACACCAACCTTTTCCGTGTCCATCACGGCATCTCCTGCCGAAGGAGGAAATATCACCATTTCCCCAGCTATCGGCTCTTACGATCAGGGTCAAACCGTTACCCTCACCGCCCAAGCCAATACCAACTGGGTATTTAAAGAATGGGATGGAGATGCATCCGGAAACGCAAACCCCTTAAGTATTGCCATGAATTCCAATAAAAGCGTGACCGGAGTTTTTGTCAAAAGGGATTATCCGCTTAACATCACTATTGTGGGCGAGGGAACTGTCACCGAAGTTATAGTGACCAATCCATCCGGTAGGGAATACCCTCATGGAACAACTGTGGAACTTACCCCTGTTCCTAAAGAAGGATGGAAATTTGATAGCTGGGAAGGGGATTTGAGCGGCAGTGAAGTTCCCCAAAGGATTAGTGTTGATGGTGTAAAGAACGTGACAGTCAAATTCATATGTGATGAGGATGATGATCCAAGATTTTACCTTGCAGAAAACGGAATTACCTGTAAATGTGAAGGGGTAAATCCGGGAGATAAGGGGTTTTTGAATGGGGTAGAATTTGAAGCGGTTGACAATGCTTTATTAAGGCAAAGGAGGGATCAGAATGCTGACATGACAAAGCTGTGTACTTCTTTGGTGACGGATATGAGCTCTTTGTTTTTTTCTCTCAATTTCAACCAACCCATTGGGAATTGGGATGTCAGCAAGGTTATTGACATGTTATGGATGTTTAATAATTCCACTTTCAACCAACCTATCGAGAATTGGGATGTCAGTAACGTTATTAATATGCAGGGGATGTTTGCAAACAGCAGTTTCAATCATCCCATTGGATATTGGAATGTCAGTAATGCCACCGATATATCTTTGATGTTTTATAACAGCAGTTTCAATCAACCCATCGGAAATTGGGATGTAAGTAAAGTCACAAATATGTCCTCCATGTTTTCAAGTGGTTGGCCCAATATCCATCCATTTAACCAAGAGATAGGCCTTTGGGATGTCAGTAATGTCACAGATATATCTAATATGTTTTCTAATAGCAATTTCAATCAGCACATTGGGAATTGGAATGTAAGTAAAGTCGCCAATATGTCAGGTATGTTTTCATCTAATAATGCAGATCATTTCAGTCCATTTAACCATGACCTTGGTAGTTGGGAAGTGGGTAATGTCGAAGACATGACAGCAATGTTTTACCGGTCACTATTCAATAGTCCTATTGGAGATTGGAATGTAAGCAAAGTAAAAAATATGGCTGGTATGTTTGGTGGTTCTGCCATTTTTAACCAGCCAATTGGGAACTGGGACGTCAGCAATGTCACAGACATGTCGCAGATGTTTGAAGAAAATAAATTTTTCAACCAACCAATTGGCGAATGGGATGTCAGTAAAGTCGAACTTATGATTGGGATGTTTTTTGGATCATCCTTTAACCAGCCAATTGGGAACTGGAATGTTGGCAATGTAGTAGAAATGTGGTATATGTTTGGAGCTTGGGATGATGAAATACCTGAAATCCAATTCAACCAACCAATTGGCGAATGGGATGTCAGTAATGTTACAAATATGGGTGGGATGTTTTTGTATAATGAACATTTCAATCAGGATCTATCAAAATGGTGCGTTGATGAGTTTTCCGCAGAACCGGAAGATTTTAGCGCGGGCACTACTGCATGGGTATTACCTAAGCCGGTTTGGGGTACCTGTCCTGATTGATACCTATTCTTCTGAAATTGAATTCGTTTTATTAGAACTGGCTTTTCTAGTAAAGGAATTCTATCCAATTATAAAAGATTTTTTATTAAATGGGGGCAGGGTAAATACCAATGGTTATTGGAATTTACCCTGCGACACCCAATACAATTCAGCACCCATGGAATCAAAACATATTGAATTGTGTAATCTAAGTGGTGAAATAATAAGGCCATAATTTGCAGGTCCTTTTTATATGTCTTTACCTATTTGATATGATCATCACTGTCCTTCATTTAAAATGGAATCTATAATTCAGAAAATTAAGAACCATGATTTTTCAAAAAGAAAGCGAAATCCAAAGCTATTAGAGAAAACCAGTATTTATAATTAAATTACTTACTGGAAACCAAGCATTTGCCTTGGTCAGAACAGAGGACCAACAATAAATGCAGGGTTATGAAACCACTGACCGGAATTTTTAAGATCATTTTCGCCTTTGTCGCTTTCGCAATGACTTTGGCTGAATCACCCGCCCAGGAGCTGTTCGATGCAGGGTACCCGCCCATCACCAATTACCTGCCCAAAGAGTATGGCGGTTTTCCTGCAAACTGGGCCATAACCCAGGACGAGCGGGGTATTATCTTTGTCGGGAATTCAGGGGGTTTAATGGAATTTGACGGGATTTCCTGGCGGATGCACCCGGTGACGAATAATACTGATGTTCGTTCATTGGCAGGTGACGGGCAGGGTAAAATTTATGCCGGATCAAAGGGGGAATTGGGATACTTTGAACCGGAAGAAACTGGCAAAATCACCTACTTTTCACTCGTAGAATATCTACCGGCCAATAGCCGGAATTTCACTGATCTTGTAATGCAAACCCACTACTTGGATGGTGTGGTCTATTTTAAGGCTGGTCGCAATATTTTTATCTGGGACACGGTCAGTGAAGAATTTACTGTGGTGAAGGGCAAATCCGATTTCCTGGTGAGCTTTCTCGCCAACGCCAGGATTTACGTGATGGAGTGGGGCACAGGGCTGACTGTTTTGAACGAGAATCATACACTGGGTCTTGTTCCAGGCGGTGGTCAGTTTGCCAATGAAAGTATTTATTCCATCCTCCCGTTTCCGGGTAAACCCGGTACCCTGCTTGTGACTACCCGAAACATGGGTCTGTTCACATTTGACGGGCAGAAGTTCGAACCGTTTTATACTGAGGCAGATGATTTTTTAAAGGAAAATCTTATATTCTTTCACGGAACAATCTTATCAGATGAAACCATCCTGCTGGGTACCACATTAGGAGGCGCAGTTATCATAGACCGTACAGGCAAGATTTTGGGTCATTATGATAAGCAGGCAGGTATTAGCAACAATTTTATAGGATATACTTTTCAGGATAGATCGGGAATGGTTTGGCTTGCCACCAACAACGGTATATCTATTTTGGATCACCTATCCCCCCTTCGGTTTTTTGACGGTCGAAATCAGATTTTAAATGATGTATATGATATCATACGGTCTGATAGTTATCTGTATCTTACCAGCTTAACTGAAGTTTATAGGTTGGAAGCTGGCAGCAGAAACTTTCAAAAATTTAAAAACCTGGATCTCAGTTGGCAGTTTATTACGGTAGCCGGTGAGAATTTGGTCATCTCCTCTGACGGGGTGTATGCTATAGCAGGAGATGACCTGAAACCCATACGTAAATCTGTTTCAAATGAAAATTTTGTGATATTTAAAGCATCACGTTGTAATCCCGGCAGAGTCT
>NZ_JBGTCA010000278.1:0-2164 GCF_041749095.1 Aquiflexum sp.
ACCTGAATGTCCTTTGCCATCAACCAAAGGCCTAAGGTCAAAATGGGCATCCAGGTTGATGATGCCCAATTTTTCACATTTGGCTTTCACCTGTTTAAAGATCCCCCGTCCATGGGCCAATGCCAGGTCATGTCCGCCACCCAGCAACACCGGGAAAACCTTATTGGCCAAAAGCTCTGAAACAGTCTCTGTTATGAAGTCATGGCTTTCTTCCATATTATTGTCCAAGGTGACAATATCACCCAAGTCAAATAATTGAGAATCATAGGGAAGGTGATAGGACATCGGAGCCATCATTTTCCTGATGGCCAGAGATCCATTTGCAGCACCTTTTCTCCCCTGATTTCTGATTACACCTTCATCACCTGCATATCCAAGTATTGCTACTTTTTTCCCATTGACATCTTTTTGGATGTTCATGTCCTGAAGGCATTGAATGGCCTGATGCCAATATTGCAGGTAATTGGAGGAGCGACCAACCCAGATGGAATTTGAGGTTGGCCGATGTAGTTTATTGGAGCTCATTGATGATGCTTTCAAATTCTTGAGGACTCAGGATTTTGGCAGAACCAAATGTCTTTATTTCCAATAAGTCCTTGTCTCCGGTCACTAAAAGGTCTGCCTCAGAAGAATCGATTAAATCCAGTAAAAAGCTATCTTTTTCTCTCATAGATTTCAAGTCTAACTTTCTCTACTTCATCATCTATATCTTGTTGACTTATTTCATCTGTTTTAAAACTCTTCAATAAATCAGATAATTTATAATCCAGAATTTCTTTTTCCAACATTTCAGTGAGTTGAATTTTCTCCTTAGTATTGAGTTGTTTGACTAAGTCAACTACTTGTTTATAAGAGGGTGATTGAATAGGCTCAGTTTTCATGTCTTTAATTTATTGTTCGGCTTTTATAGAGATACGCCAATTACTTATTTTTAGTCATTCCAGACCTATCTAATTTTTCCCACTTCTTTCTATATACCTTTTCAAATATATAATTGTGAACTCATTAGTGATTTTTAAAATACATAGGTATTGAGGAATGATATTTAATCAGCTATTCACATCCCAAACCCTTTTCTGTGTACTCTTCCCACAAACTGATTAGCTTCTTCTAGGTTAGTAATCAACATGTTGTCTCCATCCCAAAGCAATTTTTTACGCCCATAAAACTCCATTTGGCCTTTGCTGTTTTCTCTTCTCAGCATATAGCTTCGGATCGCCAAATTGCCCATCAACACTGTTTCTGTCATGGGACCTGCATAGTCAAAAGATGAAGTCAGAGCTTTGTGTTCTTTACTGCCAAAACCGGCCTTGCAGGCATCTACCCATTTTCTTTGATGTCCATATTCAGGCTCAATGTTCTCCTCTGTTTCCGGTCCGAATTCGGTGGTTCCATCATTCATATAAAGTTTGGGCATCAGTGGGGAACTGTCATTGATGTTGGTTGAGATAATCCCTTTTTCTCCGATAATGAGGACACCATTGGCGCTGCCTTTACCGCCAATATCATGATCTGCGGGAATGATATCAGGATGGGAAGGTCTAATGCCTCCATCACTCCAGGTCATTTCTATTGGAGATTTGCTTTTATCTGTCGCTGCAAAGTGAAGGGTGATGAATGAAGACGCAGGACAACCTTCAGGATTATAATCAGGGGTCCACATACGGGAGAATACTGTTCCTACACTACATTCGGCACTTTTGGGATAATGCAGTCCCAATGTTCTGAAAGGTATGTCAATCAAGTGACAGCCCACATCTCCAAGTGCTCCTGTGCCATAATCCCACCAACCTCTCCAATTGAATGGATGTAAATTGGGCGTAAATGGTATCTCAGGTGCCGGACCCAGCCACAGATTCCAGTTTAGGTCATCGGGTTTTTTACTTGGTTCAGGTTGGGGAAATGCAAAACCCTGAGGCCAAACGGGACGGTTTGTCCAGACCTGCACTTTGGATATTTTGCCCATTTTTCCGGAATCTACCCAATTTTGGACCATGTTCAGATATTCGTTGGATCCGCCCTGATTGCCCATTTGGGTGACGACCTTTTGCTTTCTGGCCATTTCGGTCAAGATTCTCGCTTCTTGGATATTGTGGGTCAAAGGTTTCTGAACATAAACATGGATACCCTTCTGCATGGCCATAGATGCTGCGGGTCCATGGAC
>NZ_JBGTCA010000279.1:0-4699 GCF_041749095.1 Aquiflexum sp.
TATTTTGCTCCCAAATTCCTTCATCTAATTCAAAAAGCAGGCATCCATGTGGAAACGACTGCATTACCATTTACATCAAATACAGATAAAGGACCAAGGGAATTTCCTGCCGGCACATTGATCATTCCTACCGCATTTCAAAAACTTTCCCCGGATGAACTGCAAGCAGCAATGAAGGATGCCGCCAAAGAAGCGGGGCAACATGTCTATGCCTCCACTTCCGGCTTCAGCGCAAAGGGGATAGATTTGGGAAGCAATAATATCTCAGCAGTTCAGGAGCCTAAGGTATTGATGTTGATCGGTCAGGGAACTTCTCAATATGAAGCGGGTGAAATCTGGCATTTAATGGACACCAAAGTCGGTATGCCTATGGCTAAAGTAGATGTCAGTTTATTTGGGAGAATCAACCTCTATGATTACAATACCTTGATTTTACCTTCAGGTAATTATTCTTCCTTATCCACTGCACAGGTCAACCATTTAAAAGATTGGCTGTCGAGAGGTGGGACTTTGATTTCCCTTAGATCAAGCAGCGAATGGTTACAAAGCCAAGGAATTGTTCAGGAAGAGTATCTGACTATGGAAGATGAAAAATCACCTGAATCACTTCCTTTTGCCTCAAGAAGAGATTTTGCTGGGGCACAAGCAATCGGCGGAAGTATTTATTTGACAAAGTTGGACAATACACATCCTTTGGGTTTTGGCTATAGAAATGCAGAAATTCCGGTTTATAGAAATTCAACCATATTTTTCAAGCCTTCCAAAAATCCGTCAAACACGCCGGTAAGGTACACTTCGAACCCGTTATTGGGAGGTTACATTTCTCCGTCCAATCTTGAAAAAGTAAAGCAAAGTGCCAGCGTCATGGTCTCCACAGTAGGCCAAGGAAGGGTCATCCACTTCATCGACAATCCCAATTTCCGCGGCACCTGGTTCGGTACCAACAAGCTGTTTTTCAATGCAGTTTTCTTTGGGGATAAGATGTGATTGTTTGAACCACAAAAGAAACAAAAGGGAACAAAAGACTATATCACAGAGCTGCCGTCACCCTGACGTAGGAAGGGTCTCTTGAGGAACAGGAAATGATTAATATTAACATAAATAGGACCTTTGGAGATCCTTCGTGCCTCAGGATGACGGCTGCCTAGCGAGTAACCTGATGTCATTCTTATTATGACATATTCAAAATATAAAGACTCGCAATAACGAAACCCAAAACAATCGGTATCCACAAATTCCTTGAATCCATCATGGTTATCCGTGAAATTTACCGAAATTTGTGGTAAATTAATTTCCTGTGTCTAAGTCCATTCTTTTAATTACTCCCCCTTTTACCCAACTGAATACCCCCTATCCGGCAACCGCATATATCAAAGGTTATCTGAATACCATCGGGAAAACATCTCATCAATCAGATTTAGGGATAAAAGTGATTCTAAGAATTTTTTCAAAAAATGGTTTAAGTAATGTATTCCAATCTATTGATAATGATAAACTTATTAATTCATCAAAAAATAGCCAAAGGATATTTAAGCTTCAAAATGTTTACCTACATACCATAGATCCTGTCATCAAATTTCTACAGTTTGAAAATCCCACTTTGGCATATAATATCTGTGATGGGGATTTTCTTCCACAGGCTTCCAGGTTTGATCAGTTGGATGATATGGATTGGGCTTTTGGCACGATGGGGATACAGGACAAGGCCCGACATTTGGCAACGCTCTATCTGGAAGATTTAGGGGATTTGATTCAGGAAGTGTTGGATCCTTTTTTTGGGTTCAGTAGATATGCTGAGCGATTGGGTCGATCTGCGGTTTCATTCGATCCATTGGCAAAGGCTTTGGAGGCACCACTATCATTTACGGATCAATTTTTAATAGATGAGTTGGAATCGTTGTTAGGGAAGACAAATCCTGAGTTGGTATGCATGTCAGTCCCTTTTCCGGGAAATCTCTACGGTGCCCTAAGGTGTGGACAGTATATCAAGTCCAAATATCCCCACATTAAAATTGCCATGGGCGGCGGATACCCAAATACGGAACTTCGGTCAATCAAAGACCCTCGTGTTTTCCAATACTTGGATTTTATCACCCTAGATGATGGAGAAAGACCTTTGACTTGTTTATTGGAGTATTTGGAAGGTAAAAGGGAATTGCAACAACTCAAAAGGACATTTGCTCTAGCGGAGGGTAAGGTAATTTATTTCAATGGCGCAAAAGAAAACGATATACCATTCAGCAAAACGGGAACCCCGGATTATTCTGGTTTGCAACTCAAAGAATACCTCTCAGTGATAGAAATAGCCAATCCCATGCACCGCCTATGGTCTGATGGCAGGTGGAACAAACTGACCATGGCCCATGGATGCTATTGGAAGAAATGCTCCTTTTGTGATGTGACATTGGACTATATCAAAAATTATGAACCTGTCAGTGCATCATTGATTTGCGACCGAATTGAAGATTTGATAGCGCAAACAGGAGAAACCGGATTTCACTTTGTGGATGAAGCGGCCCCTCCTGCTCTGATGCGGGAAGTTGCCATTGAAATTCTGAGGCGAAACCTAAAAATCACCTGGTGGACAAATATCAGGTTTGAGGAAAGGTTTACTTATGACTTATGCAGATTGCTTAAAGCTTCAGGTTGCATCGCTGTATCAGGCGGTTTAGAGGTCGCTTCTGACCGGTTATTAACAATGATGCAGAAAGGAGTCACCGTTTCCCAAGTGGCAAGGGTTGCTCATAATTTTACCGAATCGGGAATAATGGTGCATGCTTATCTGATGTATGGCTTTCCGACCCAGATTGCACAGGAGACGATTGATAGCTTGGAAATGGTCAGACAGTTGTTCATGCACAATGTCCTTCAATCCGGTTTTTGGCATTTATTTGCCATGACTGCCCATGCGCCTATTGGGGTCGATCCTGGTGCTTTTAGGGTTATCAGGACGGGCCCCGAACAAGGTCTCTTTGCAGAAAATGATTTAAGCCACGATGATCCCGAAGGCACCGAACATGAACTGTTCAGTGAAGGTTTGAAAAAAGCTTTGTTCAATTACATGCATGGAATCTGTTTTGATTTTAAGCTTCAGGAATGGTTTGATTTCAAAGTACCACGACCATCCGTATCTCCCAATTTTATTTTTAATGCCATCCAAAATGAAACAGAGACTGTTTTGAAACCCAATGCAAAGATGGTCTGGCTAGGAAATACTCCTGAGTTGGTCCATGAAGCCTTTATCAGCAAAAAAGGAAATAAGATAGAAACGTGGAAATTGGTCATTGAAAACAAGAACAACCGGGAAGAGATCATAGTCAGCAAAGAAGATGGTAAATGGCTTGAAGGGATTATTAGAGAACTATCTCCTTTACTTGGAAAAAAAGAACTGACTTTTGGTGCTTTTGAGGAAGAATATGGGAAAGCAGGTTTTGGGAATTTTGACCGTTTTTTAGGCTCGAAGATTTGGAGCTCGCTTTTGGAATATGGATTGGTGCTGGTTTGATTGAAAAATTAGAAATTTGTAGATAGTCTCGACATTAGATTTTTCTCCACTCTTTAATTTGCTTTTTGAGTTCTTCATGGGTTATGAAATGTCCCCCTCAGTCCCTTTAGGGACCCTATATCGGTAAAATTATCCTATCAATCGAAAACCTATTGTGCCTTTGGGTACACCATATATACCGTACCTAAAGGCACGGAATCCTACCATAAACATTTTTACTACCAATATTTAGTCCCTAAAGGGACATGACAAAACCAGTATTAAAAAAACCCGAACTAAAAGCCCGGGTTTTTTAACTCACTTTAACCACTAACAACCATAAAACAAATTCATCATGCCGAAGGCAATCCGATGATGTAAAACATCAATTTGTCGTAGTCGATACGGGAATCGAACCAAGTTTATAATTGTTTGAATTTCAACACTTTGCAAGGTACTTCGGTAGCCGTGTGTTTACAGTGTGTTTTTTTCAGTACAAAAGGGTGATTTTTACTCCGTTTTAATACCACAAATCTAAACTTTTTATCCATGGCTTTTTACTTTTCCGTTGTTCCTTACAATCTTTTCCCCAAGAGGCTTGGTCTTGACATTGGTATCTTTCAGGGATACCACTTTCTTGACTCCTTCTTCGTTCATACTCCACATGATTTCATCCGGACCTGCAGAAGTCTGAATGCCTTTGTCAGTCATTTCAAAATCCTTGTTGAGAATCAATGCAGCACCCATCTTTGATCTTGTCATGATATCCAGTTCACAGGTAAACGTGAAAGTTACCTTGGCTCTATACCTGTTCATAATCAAGACTCTCCGTTTTGCCAGATAATTTCACATTCTTGAATAACTTCGATTGTTGAACATTCTCCATTATCAAAAACGCTTAACTGTTCTGTTTCCTGCAGAACATCACAAGTTAAAAACCCTTCACCTTCTGGATCAATTAATTCATATAAATCATCTGAATTTTTAATCTCTCCCGAAGCAAGTAATTCAAGAACTTTTGCTTCATGTTCTTCTGGGATTTCAACCTGTTCCCAAGTCAATACTCTAAAATCTACTCTCATGCTTCCTGTAAGTCTTTATTCTGCATAGATACATGCACGTTCTTATTATGATACTTTAATCTTTCCAAGCGTAACACAACTTTTGCTTCTTTGTCACACCAGTCATTTACCCAGCTTCTTGCATCTGGCGTTC
>NZ_JBGTCA010000280.1:0-3253 GCF_041749095.1 Aquiflexum sp.
AATGTCCAGCCAAACTTCCCACCAAACCACATCGGCCATTTGAGGGAAAGGAATTTCAGGCTCTTGCCAGAATGACTTTAAAGTGGCTTGATGAATAGATTCAAGGTTGGATAAAAGGCTTGCGTTTCTTGGGTTTCCAGAATCAAAATTTCTTTCTACTTGAGAGTAATCATTGATTTTTTCGAGAAAAGTTTTAACTCCTTTTTTAGAAAGAAAAATTGAACTGATAGTTTTTCCCTGACCATCTTCCTCTTTTTCTTGTTTTAAAGAAGCAATTCGGATATCACCTGCCTTCCCTTCGAATTTCGCTACGTCCAAATCAAACCCGGGAAAAGTTTCAAGATCCACATACACAAAATCACCGGGTTCACCCTGCCAAAAATCTAGAAAAGCTTCTTCAAATTCATTCTTCAGCTTATTCCCATGTTTGGTTTGGTCAGGTATCTTCTTTGTAAGAGTAATTGGATTACCAAGGGGAGTATAACTAATTGATTTCGCCTTATTCTCTAAAAAAATATGCTTAAAAAATCCATTCATATTTAGTTGTTAGTAGGTTTCCTTTCTTGCCATAATATATTGATTTACTTTGCCTTCGGTCACATGATCCCTCCCGTGAAGCAGGTAATCCTTCCAGATATCTTCACTGATTTTATACACTTCAGCATAGCTCAATCCTATTGACTTTTTGGAAAGCTCTTCCAGGTTTAATTTATTGTCCAAATCAATCTCCGACATTCTGGATGCATAAATTTTTTGGATTTGATCAACAGTAGGGTTGCCATATTTGATGATATCATCAAACCTTCTGAACAAGGCTGTATCCAGGCTTTCCGGTAAGTTAGTTGCTGCAATTATCAGACTATTGGATCTGTCTTTTTCGATCTGTAGCAAAAAGCTGTTCAAAACCCTTTTGATTTCTCCCACATCCTGTCCTTGGGTTCTTGTACTACCTATGCTATCAAATTCATCAAAGAGATATACTGCCCTGAAATCCACCATGGCATCAAAGATCAATCTTAGTTTGGCGATTGATTCTCCAAGGTACCTACTAATCAAGCCATCCAAGCGGATTACAAATAGAGGCAGCCCCAACTCACCAGCCAATGCATGCGCTGTCATGGTTTTGCCTGATCCCGGAGGACCTACCAACAAAAGCTTACGTCTGGGTTGAAGGTTATGGCTTAATAGTTTATCCAGATGCCTTTGTTCGTGAATGACCTTTTCCAAAGCTTCTTTGATTTCTCCTGAAAGCACCATTTCCTTGAGTTTGATCTCAGGACTCACTAGCTCCAACAAGTCGTTTAGCTCTTTTTGAGCGGCATTTACAGGGAGTCTTCTTACTACAGATTTGGAAGATTTGCTTTTGTCTATGAGTTTTTTTAACTCTTCAGCAAGTGTAACATGACCTTTCCTGGCTTCACTGGCAGCAATTTGCATAGCAGTAGCAAAAAAGCGGGATTCATCCCCCTCTCCAAAAGATTTGATTAAAGTCTTAATTTGTTCTGCCGCTGCCATTTTTGGTTTTTTGTAAAAGTTTTTGGCTCAAAAATCAAACGTAAAGTAATACAATATGTATCAACAAGCCATGAAATTTTCGACAATCTTTTTAAAATCAGCATTTATTTGGTTGACAACATATGTATATTTTTTTAAAAATGTCAACCTATTATTCTAACTTAGTGTTTACATTTAGAAAGAATCTTAAAACGATATTCAATGAAATATCTAGCCCAACGCCTCAAATCAGCCCGCTTGATGAATGGCTTATCCCTGCAAGGTCTGGCAGACCGGATCAATAACTTTGTTACCAAACAAGCCTTAAGTAAATATGAACAGGGGCAGGTCATCCCTGATTCGGAAATGATTGGCTTATTGGCAGATGCCTTGCAGGTCAGACCTGATTATTTCCATGCCAATACTGAAGTGGAATTTGGAGAGATCGAATTCCGCAAACTGAAAAATTATCCCACTAAAGAAAAAAACAGGATCGTGGAAATCGCCAAAAATGAACTTAGCCGCTACATTGAGTTGGAGGAAATATTGGGGATTGAAACCAAGTTTGATAATCCTCTTGAGGGAATGGCAATCAATTCGCAGGCCAATATTGAATTAGCCGCAGAAAAGTTAAGAGATGCTTGGGGATTAGGTAGAGATGCTATTTCCAATGTGATAGAGTTGTTCGAAGATCATCATGTAAAGGTTTTGGAAATTGATTCTACCGAGTCATTTGACGGCTTTTCTACTTGGGTGAATGGCAAGGATATCCCTTTGATTGTTTTGAACAGATCCAAGTTTGAAAACAAATTGGATAGAAAGCGCTTTACTGCGCTACATGAATTAGCGCATCTCCTTTTAGATGTGAATGGGCTTGAAGAAAAGCAAAAGGAAAAATATTGTCATGCTTTTGCGGCAGCCATGTTAATCCCTGCTGCAACCATGAAAAAAGAATTGGGTGGGAATAGGTCTAAATTGTCTTTTCAAGAACTTGCCGCCATGAAGCAACAGTATGGGATTTCGATGCAGGCATTGGTGTATAGGGCAAAAGATTTAGGATTGATATCTGAAAATTACCTCAAACAGTTTTACATTGTTTTTACACAGTTAGGTTACAGATCCAGTGAACCGGTAGCGTATGAAGGAGTAGAGCATTCGAACCGTTTTTCTCAACTCTTGTTCAGGGCATTGGCAGAAGAGTTTATCAGTATCAGCAAAGCAGCTTCACTCAAGAATCAAAAATTGGCTGAGTTTAGGAAGGAAAATCTGGTGATCTGATGGATTGGGCTTCTTTCCCAATAACCTCAGGTTGGGATATTCTATGTTTTTTATTGGGCCATTTAGATAAAAATGGGAAAAAGTGGTAAATGTTGAATCCTTATTTGTAAATTCGTGAAAAATACACAAATAATAATTTATCAATATGATTGAGGAATTCAACTTCGGAAACTTTTGGTCTTTCAAGGACATGCAGACCTTGAATATGACGGCGGCAAAGATCAAGTCCAAGAACAGTCAACTTGACCGCGTGAATGTACTTCCGGTAAGTGAAGACATAAATCTGCTGAAAACCAAAGCCATCTATGGAGCCAATGCTAGTGGAAAAAGTAATGTAATCAAGGCTTTAGTTACTTTTATCCGAATTATCAAGGAGTCTGTAAAAGATGAAAGAATTTTGGAAATGGTCGAATCATTTCAACTTTCTACTGAATCAGCAAATCTTCCGAGCTTTTTTCAAATTATTTTTAGATTAGACGGA
>NZ_JBGTCA010000281.1:0-4147 GCF_041749095.1 Aquiflexum sp.
CAATCGACGCAATTAAAATGGTGGGGCATCGAGCCCCATCATTTTAAAGCCAAACAAAAGCTTCAGAATCCAGATGTAATCTATGCAATATACAAAGTGCACAGTTACCAAAAATGGTCAGTGAATTTCAGGCATCGTCACCTCCAGTACCTGCACTCATAACTACCCACTCCGGAATGGGAAAACGTTCAAATTCCATCTGCTCAAACAAACTACAAGCGATATTATTATTACCCCTCCAATCAGTAGCCCGTTCAGCATTGGTAAACTGATCCATATAATGACCATTGAGCGAAGTAGCTAAGCGTTGAGATTCAGCATAGATCAGATCACTCGTTTCTACAAAGTGACATTTTCCACCATAAAACTCTATTTGCTGGATTTTTTTAGATGCAGTATTTTTGGGCATTACTGCGATAAAGGGCAGTCCAAGCAAGCGGGCAAAATATGCCTCGGATACCGCAGTACTGCCCGAAGAGGATTCGATAATCGTAGTGCCTTCCGTGATCCAAGCATTGGTAAGCCCATATAAAAACAAGGAACGGGCCAACCGGTGTTTCAGGCTACCGGTAGGATGGGTACTTTCATCCTTAAGGTAAAAGTCTATATTTTTATATCCATCAAGATTAAATTTAATCAGATGGGTATCAGAAGAACGCTGATAATCAGCCTTAATAGTTTCGATAGCCTTATTAGTCCATGCTCTGCTCATAAAAAAAATTTTATCAAAGTTAAGAAACTGATTTTAAAATTAACTTTTGGATTAGAGTAACTTATATTATATTAATCCTTACTTATCAAAATTATTCGCCAAAGAACATATCATAAATTTTTAACAACAACCTCCCTCTCCTTGCATGGGAGGACATTTTACTGTTCCATAGCTGCAATACACACAACAATCCCCAGGTTTGGGTTTGAAAATTTGATGACAGTTTACGCATTCAAAAAAATATTGACAGACATCAGTGGGCATAGTCTCTTTTGACTGATAGCCGCAATTCGGGCAGGTAAGTATGGATTGAATGATGGTTCTCATTTACGTAGAATTTCAAGTTCTAAATTTTTAACTTGGTGAAAATAAAAATTTATCGCTAAAACAACCTTATTGAACTGATATGTATCTCTTAAAATCAATTTCCATTTTTATACTGGCCGGTTTTTGCGAAATCGGTGGTGGTTACCTGATTTGGCTTTGGCTTAAGGAAGACAAACCCTTATGGTTTGGATTGTTGGGAGGGCTGATCCTTGCGATGTACGGAGTGGTAGCTACCTTGCAGACACAAGATTTTGCCCGAGTCTATGCAACCTATGGGGGCATTTTCATAATAATGTCCATGTTTTGGGCCATGAAATTCGATGGCTTCTCCCCCGACAAGTTTGATATCATTGGAGGATTGGTGGCATTATTGGGAGTATTTATCATATATTATGTGCCAAGATCCTAATTGAATAAATTATTCCTTCCTTCTAATGTCACCACTTACCGAAATTTATATTCAATTGAAGCCCAATAATCATCCACAGCTTTTACTGGTTTTCCTACTTTTCACTTCATTTATATTTCAGTCATGCTTTTCGCCATATAATAAAAATACTGCTGAAGATTGGCTGATTGATGGAAAATTTAGGAAAGCGGAAGTGATGATCACGAATGACAGGGAAATCACCATCAGCAATGGTCTGGTAAAGCGGGCTTTCTTTTTGGGACCTAATATCGCTTGTTTTGATTTTACCAACCTGATGACCGATACACAGTTGCTAAGGACCCTCATGCCTGAGGCGATAGTTACTTTGGATGGAAAAACCTACCGTGTCGGAGGGCTTTATGGACAAAAAGAAAGGGCATATTTCAAAAAAGAATGGTTGGAGGAAATGGAAGCTTCAGAAGAGGATTTCCAATATGAAGCCATGACAGTCACAGAAATTACACCACATTTTCCAACTCAAATGAACTTCTGGACAAGCCATAAAAAGGAAGCAACTGGAAAAAAAGTGACCTTTCAGTATTCCCATCCCGCTTTTACAGGACTTATACTGAAAATCCATTATGAGATTTTTGATGACTTACCTCTAATTGCCAAATACCTCACAATGGAAAATTTAACAAACCGATCCATAGAAATCAATCAGATTGTCAATGAGGTTTTGGGATTGGTGGAAGAAGAATCCGCAGTGGAAGGAAATACAGAAAAGATGAAAAAACCACATCAACTTTACATTGAAAACAATTTCGCTTTCAACAATGCCATGCACGCTGAACTCAGCAATCAGGCCACCCATTGGAAACCTGATCCTGCTTATACCTCACAAGTGAATTACAATTTACTTACCCCAAGCATCATGGAAGCCTATCCGGAAGAAGGTATTGATATCAAATTACAACCAGGGGAAAATTTTAAATCCATCAGGACTTATGAATTGGTATTGGACAGCTATGATAGGGAAAGGAATGGACTGGCAAGGAGGAAGATGTACCGCGCCATAGCTCCTTGGGTTTTGCAGAATCCCATCTTTATGCATTTGGTGAGCAAAAATGATGAGGAAGTCCGAACTGCCATTGACCAATGCGTGGATACAGGCTATGAAGCATTGATCCTGAGTTTTGGTAGCCATATCAATATGGAAGACAACTCAGAAGCCAACATCCAAAGATGGAAAGCATTGGCGGATTATGCCCATGAAAGAGATGTAAAAATCGGGGGGTATTCATTGTTCAGTTCCCGAAGCATCAGTCCCGAACATGATGTCATCAGCAGAATTACTGGTAATCCCGGAGGTGCCTTTTTCGGCAATGCACCCTGTTTGGCCAGTCAATGGGGTTTGGATTATCTGGATAAACTCAAATATTTCTTCGAAAAAACCGGCTTTGATATTTTTGAAAATGACGGTCCCTTTCCGGGAGATGTCTGTGCTTCGACCTCACATCCCGGACATCAAGGGCTTCACGATTCCCAATGGATTCAATTCCAGTTACAAAAAGAACTGTATCATTGGATGAATGCCCAAGGGATTTATATCAATGCTCCTGATTGGTATTTTTTGGATGGCACCCATAAAATAGGACTTGGCTATAGAGAAGTGAATTTTTCTCTGCCAAGAGCACAACAAAAAATCCTCAACAGACAAAATATCTATGATGGCACTTGGGAAAAAACACCTTCCATGGGTTGGGGATTCGTACCACTTACTGCCTATCATGGAGGAGGCGAGGATGCAGTCTTGGAACCATTGAGTGAACATTTGGAAGATTACAGGCAATTGATGATGCAATATTATGGTGCCGGAGTACAAGCCTGTTATCGGGGACCAAGATTATACGATACCGAGGAAACCAAAGCAACGGTCATCGAAGTGATCGATTGGTACAAAAAATACCGGGAAATCTTAAATGCGGATATTATCCGGTTAAGAAGGGCAGATGGGAGGGATTGGGACGGTTGGATGCATGTGGATCCTGGAGGAAATGAAAAGGCCTTGGTCATGCTTTTCAATCCAACACAGGAAGACATGGAAAAAGAACTTGAATTACCGCTATATTACACAGGGCTTCAAAATAAAGTCAAAGTCAGTATTGAGGGAAAAAAGTCAAAAAAATATCAATTGAGCCATAACCAAGACTTATTAATTAAAATCAATATTCCTGCTGATGGCTACACCTGGATGGTCTTAGAAAATTGATCAATAATAACAAATCCCTCCATGAAACTACATAAGTATAAATGCTTTATAATCTCTTGTTTATGTCGAACTAAATGTTAAAATTTAATCAGTGATCAAGTTAATGAATTTTTATGTTTACAGCAGAACAATTAACCACCATAAAAACCAGGAAAGAGCTGGTAGCAGTTGCGAAGGCAAACAAAATCAAACTCAAAAAAAGATTGGCAAGGGCTGCTTATGAGGAGGAATTGAAACTGTTACAAACAGAACTCGCCTTTCTTTTGCAACATATTGAAAAAAAACAACTGAGGGTTGCTGTGATCTTTGAAGGAAGGGATGCGGCCGGTAAAGGAGGATCAATCAAACGCTTTGTAGAACATCTCAACCCCCATACTTCCGGAGTTGTAGCTTTGACAAAACCCACAGACATCGAGCGGGGACAATGGTATTTTCAACGATACATTGAGGAACTTCCCAACAGGGG
>NZ_JBGTCA010000282.1:0-3501 GCF_041749095.1 Aquiflexum sp.
AGAAATAATATGTATATCCCTTTGAGGAAAAGGAATTTCAATTCCTTCTTCACCAAACCTACGAAAAATTTCATAATATAGCTGACTTTTTAACACATTGGGTTTATTGATGTATTCGCTTGTCCAAACCCGTAAATTAAAGTTAAGGCTGCTGTCATCGAAAGCATCAAAAAGCACATCAGGTGCCGGAATTTTTGACACACCTGCATTTTTGTTGGCTACTTCAACAAGAATTTCTTTAATTTTCATGGGATTCTCCTTATAGGAAACGCCCACTGAAAAGTTGAATCTGATATTTCGGTCAGTATGTGACCAATTGATCACCTGGCTATCAATAAATTGACTATTGGGAATAATCACACTGATATTGTCATTGGTGACTAGGGTTGTAGACCTGGCTGATATCTTGATGACATCGCCGGCGATATCGCCCACTTCTATTCTATCTCCTATTTTTATGGGCTGCTCAAAAAGGATTATTAACCCACTGATAAAATTGTTGGTAATGTTTTGAAGGCCAAAGCCGATACCTACACCCAGCGCACCAACCAAAATACCAAACGCGCTGAGATCAATACCTGTCGTCTGTAAGATTGAAAACAAACCTGCAATGATCAAAATGTATTTGACTATTGCTCCCACAGATTGTCTGGTACCCATTTGGATTTTGTACCTGACCAAAATTTTGTTAACAAGTATTTTTTTGATCCATTCAGATAATACAAATAGCAGTATTAAAGAAATAATCAGTGTAAACAATAGACCTATGGTAAATCGGGAATCTCCTATTGTGAAAATTCGGGCATCTAATATCTGATGTATAATATCCAAAAAACTGGAGGATCCTCCATTATTTACAGCTGCTGTGTTTTCTTTCATTTAAGATAAAGGCCTTATTTTCTTTTTTTGATTTAATTACAAGCTAGCTAAAAAAAGTATTTTCAAGAAACAAATTATTTCCAAAGATAATATGTTGCCTCACTTGGTAATTGCATAATAAGCATATGAATGAATTTTAATTAATTTTGCGGCATGAGTAAACAGAAGGAAGAATTAGAACACCGATTAAAACTTAGAAATATAAAACTTTCCGATTATGAAGACATACGTGACATCATGGTCACCATATATAAAGAACCAGGAGGTGCCTGGACTAGGGAAGAGCTAAAAAACCAAATAAAGGTATTTCCAGAGGGACAGATCTGTATAGAAGACAATGGAAAAGTGGTTGCGGCTGCTTTGAGTATCATAGTGGATTATGCAAGATTCGGGGATAATCACACCTATGATCAGATCACGGGGTTTGGAAAATTTGATACTCACGACGATGAAGGTGATACCTTATATGGTACAGATGTTTTTGTAGATAAGGAATACAGGGGCATGCGCCTCGGGAGAAGACTTTATGATGCACGTAAGGAACTTTGTGAAAACCTTAATTTAAGATCTATTATTGCAGGGGGTAGAATTCCTGGATATTCCAAATATGCCGATCAGGTTACCCCACGGAAATATATTGACCTGGTGAAAAGTAAAGAGATCTTTGACCCGGTATTGTCTTTTCAGCTTGCAAACGAATTTCACGTAAGAAAAGTAATCACCAAGTATTTGCCGGAGGATAAAGATTCAAGAGCTTTTGCCACCTTATTGGAATGGATCAATATCTATTACGAGAAAGATGAGAAACTAATTGGTAATAAAAAATCCATAGTCAGATTGGGATTGGTACAGTGGAAAATGAGGAGATTCAACAATGTTGATGATTTGATGCAGCAAGTGGAATTTTTTGTGGATACAGTATCCGGTTATAAAGCTGACTTTTGCTTGCTTCCGGAATTTTTTAACGCACCACTTTTGGCGGAATTCAATGATATGGATGCATCCGAAGCCATCAGAAATGTGGCGGATTATACAGATGAGATTGTGACAAGGATGAGAGATTTGGCACTTTCATACAATGTCAATATTGTGGCAGGAAGCATGCCCGAATACGATGGCAAAAAACTGAGAAACGTTTGCTATTTATGCCGAAGAGATGGAACCACAGAAAAGCAGTACAAACTTCATATTACTCCTGATGAACAAGCCTATTGGGGTTTCCAAGGAGGAAACGGAATCAAGGTTTTTGATACCGATGCAGGAAGAATCGGGATTTTGATTTGTTATGATGTGGAGTTTCCAGAGTTGGGAAGGATATTGGCAGAACAGGAAATGGATATACTTTTCGTACCTTTTTGGACGGATACCAAAAACGCGTTCCTTAGAGTGGATACCTGTTCAAAGGCAAGGGCAGTAGAAAATGAATGTTATGTAGCCATTACCGGCTCGGTAGGAAATCTTCCAAGGGTAGAAAACATGGATATCCAATATTCACAAGCTGCTATATATTCCCCTTCTGATTTCTCTTTTCCCCACGATGCAGTAGTGGCACAAGCTTCCGTGAATGCCGAAACCACAATCGTGGCGGATGTCGATTTGGATTTGTTGACCAAGCAAAGAAAAGCAGGAACTGTGAGGAACTTAGGACAAAGGAGATTGGACCTTTATTCTATCCATTGGAAGAAAAAGAAATAATATGGATCATTATCTATCAGGACTAACAGAAAACATTAAAAAAAGAGCCATACTTATAAAATTAATAATTACCGATGTGGATGGGGTATTGACTGATGGCGGTATTATTTATGACAACAATGGTTGTGAATACAAAAGGTTTAATGTAAAGGACGGACTCATTGTCAATTTGTTAAAAAAAAATGGCATAAAGGTAGGAGCAATCACCGGGAGGGATTCTAAGGTAGTATCAGATCGCTGTAATGAATTGAAATTTGATTTCCACTTTCATGGAATAAAAAATAAAGGGGGGAAACTTTTGGAAATTTTGGAAGAACATGGAATTGAACCTTCAGAAGTTGCCTATTTGGGAGATGATTTGATAGATTTGCCCATCCTCACCCGGGTCGGGCTATCGGCCTGTCCATCTGATGCACTTCCCTATATCCAAAACCATGTCCATTTTGTGTCCTCTTTAAAAGGAGGGGAAGGAGTTTTCAGGGAAGTTGCCGACCTGATCTTGGAATCCAAAGGTCTGTTATCCAATATTATTGAAAATTTAGTCCATAAAGGCCATGAATAGATTTACCCACTCAATGAAGATCACTGACGAAGTGATACTTGGTAAAGGAAAACCTGTGTTGTTTGCAGGACCATGTGCTGTAGAAAGTTTTGATATTTGCATTGAAATCGGGAGTATAGTAAAAGAACTCGCTGCATCATTTGGGTTTTCTTATGTTTTCAAGGCATCTTTTGATAAAGCTAATCGGACCTCTTCCGGATCATTCAGGAGTATTGGGATGGACAAATCCTTGGAGGTGCTGCAAAGGGTAGGGAAAGCACTGAACGTCCCTTTGGTAACTGATATCCACGAAAGTTATCAAGCTCTGGAAGTTGCGGTAGTAGTGGACGTTTTGCAGATTCCGGCATTTTTATGCCGCCAGACAG
>NZ_JBGTCA010000283.1:0-29672 GCF_041749095.1 Aquiflexum sp.
AAATTGGTTCAGATGAATATTATATTTATAGAAATATTCTCTCCCCAACAAATAATAATCAAAAGCACTGATATTTTTTGTATATAATTTCTCTAATTGAATTGTCTCTTCTGGAGTCAGTTTAAGTCCAATCTCTGAAACCACATTTTTAAGTAATTGGCTGTATATCTGGTAAAAGTTTGCTCTCTCCGATTTTAAAAATCCCTGCCAGATAGTTTCCTTATTATAAGAATCATAAAGTTCTGCATGGACAAAAATTGAGTCTTTGGAATTTTTCAAATGTCCATGTAGCAAATATTGGACTTGAAGGTTTTCAGCTATTAGCTCGAGAGATTCATCACTTTCCCTGTAAGTATCTGAACTTGATTTTGAGATTATTCTCAAAGAGGATATTGGCGATAAGTGAGAGATTAAATCAAGAGTCAATCCATCTGAAATTCTAATATTTTCATCTCCTTCGTTGATTTGGCTAAATGGTAGTACAGCAATAGATTTAATTTCAATCTCAGTAAATTGTTTGATATATATGTTGTGATAAATCAAAAATCCAGTCAAACAAATAGTTAAAAATATAACTGCTCCAACCATAAACTTTCTCATTCGGCTCTCAAGCAATTTTAACATTTCCCCTCTTTTGGGAATCTTCAACCCTTCGTTTGCCAATGCAAATATTTCTAGGGGATCTTTTACATTTTTTAATTTGAAAAGCCCTTTCGAAACAACTTTAAAAGTTGCAGATTCTCCAATACTTTCTTGAATTTTTTTCGAAAAAAGAACAGACCCTGGCAGCCCTAATGTCTGCAACCTAGAAGCTATATTTACTGCATCCCCAAATACATCATTCCTGTCCAAAATTACTTCTCCGTAATGTATTCCAATCCTTAGGCTTAATTCTTTGGTTTTAATGTAATGTTTCTGCAGTTCATAAGCGGCAACAACAGCATCATGGGAATCAGTGAACGAACATAATATGCCATCACCCAATTCTTTGATCAGCTTCCCGTTGTATTTGGCCAAAATTTCCTGATGAACTTTTAGGTTATTATTGACAAGCTCAAAAGCCAGATCCTGGTCTTCACCCATTAATGCCGTGTAACCTACGATATCTGAAAACAGAATCGCAGTTTTCGTCTTTTTCAGATCTTCTTTCATAATTGTAAAAAAATTGTAATTTTAAATTTTGAGTTCCTGAAGGTTAAGATAGGTTATTTTTTTTGTGATAAAAATCCCAACACTTCCCATAGTGTTTGTTTTGTTCCAAAAGATAAAATATTATATTGAGGTCAAAAGCTATGGATTATGAATTATCGAATACTATTTCTGTCCTTATCACTCCTTTATTTTTCATGCCAATCCTCCAAAAATGAAATCAATGTAGAAGATATATTTCTAAGTTGGGAACTGGAAGAAAACAACGCACAGCCAAATCAGTCCCATACTGCAAAGTTTACCATTACCAATAGCGGAAAAACATTTTTACATCCTGATTGGGAAATTTATTTTAATACTGTTTTCCTATCGGTGAACCCCAAGAGTTTAGATGAAAATATATTGGTAGAACATTTGTCAGGTGATTTTTTCAGAATAAAGCCAACTCTGGATTTCCCTCTTTTAAGGCCTGATCAAAGCTATTCTTTTTCTTATCAATCGGACAATTTCCTTGTCAAAAACAGTCATGCTCCTAATAGGATTTTTATGGTCTTTGGTGAAGAAGAGATGGGACATCCAATCAATAATTATACAGTAAAAGAATTCAGCTTAGGTGAGTTATACAAAATGGCAGAGGGTACTTCGCTTCCTATACCGGTTGGGAGGAATTTATTTGAACAATCAAAAGGACTTACCTTATTGACCAAAAGGGAATTTTCCCCCATCATTCCCACACCCAAAAGTCTGGAATGGAGTGAAGGGGAATTGGAAATTAGCGGTGATTTTGGAATATCCTTTGAAGAGGAATTTTCCAAGGAAGCTGATTTTTTGATCAATAGGCTAAAATCTACATTCACGGGAAAGGTTTCAGCTAAAACATCATCTGATGCATTAATCCAGATCAAAAAAAATCCATCCATCAAGAATACTGAAGGTTACCAATTGGAAATATCAGATAATATTCAGATACAGGCAAATCATCCCAAAGGTGTTTTTTATGCTGTTCAGTCCTTATTGGCTTTGCTTCCTGTTGATAATTTCAAAGAACCCCAGACTGAGTTAATTGTCCCAAAAATCAAGATCGTAGATGAACCCCGTTTTCCATACAGAGGATTGTTTTTGGATGTAGCACGAAATTTCCAGACCAAAGAAGCGGTCATGAAACTCTTGGATTTGATGGCATTTTATAAATTGAATGTATTTCATTTCAACTTGGTCAATGATGAAGGTTGGAGGATTGAAATCCCCGGCTTGCCGGAACTGATCGATGTGGGAAGCAAAAGGGGGTTTTCAAGGGATGAGAAAAATTTCCTTTGGCCATATTATGGTTCAGGTCCTGATTATGAAAATTCTCCAAATGGAACGGGCTATTATTCCATTTCTGATTTTGAAGAGATTCTGAAGTATGCCCATGACAGGCATATTGAGGTAATTCCTGAATTGGGAGTTCCCGGACATTCAAGGGCAGCCATCATTGCTATGCGAAAACGCTACCATGATAAAAAAGACAATGATATGGATGCTGCCTTGGAGTACTTGCTGGAGGATTTTGAGGACAGGTCAGAATATCTCTCTGCACAGAATTTTCGGGGAAATACCCTGTGTATCTGTCAGGAATCTACTTATAATTTTTATGAAAAAATAGTCGATGAAATGATCGCAAGGTATCAATCTGCTGGAGTTCCATTGAATACCTTCCATACCGGTGGGGATGAAGTTCCTCATGGTGCCTGGTCAGCGTCACCGGTTTGTGCTGATTTTATCTCAAAGAATGAAGGAATAGATAGTATTGAGGATTTGACCAATTATTTTTATAGAAGAGTCAATAAAATCTTTGAAGACAGAGGACTTCAAGTTGCAGGATGGGAAGAAATAGGGCAAAAGATGGTAAAGGAAAATGGAAAAGAAGTTTCAAGACCAAATCCTGAATTTGCTGATAAAAATTTCAGGGTTTATGCCTGGAATTCAGTCGCAGGTTGGGGAGGTGAGGACATGGCTTACCAATTGGCAAATGCCGGATATGAGGTGATTGTCTGTAATTCTTCCAATATTTACTTTGACTTGGCCTATAATATGGATCCTGACGAACCCGGCCATCAGTGGTCCGGATATGTGGACTTAAATACATCATGGAGAACAGTTCCCCTGAATCATTTTATATCCAATGAAAAAGACATGTATGGAAGACCTATTGACCCTGTCGAACTGGCAAAAGGAAAAGTAAAGCTTGACGAAAGGGGTAAAAAAAACATCAAAGGAATTCAAGGGCAACTTTGGACAGAAACAGTCAAAGGTCAGGACATGATGGAATATTTTCTGCTGCCCAAAATGCTGGGATTGGTAGAAAGGGCCTGGGCAGTTGACCCAAGTTGGACCTCGATTGAAAATACTGAGAACAGGATTGCAGAAAGGGAAAAGGATTGGAACAGGTTTGCAAATGCGGTAGGTCAAAGGGAAATCCCAAGGTTGGACTATTTATTCGGGGGCTTCAATGTCAGGTTACCAAAGCCCGGAACTTTGGTTCATGATGGACTGATGCACGTAAACGTTGAAACCCCCGGCCTCATCATAAGGTACACCAAAAATGGAACTGAACCGGATATGAATTCTCCCGAATATTCCGCACCCATGCCGATAGAGGGCAATACCAAAGTCAGGGTATTCACACCGGCCGGTCATGCAGGAGAGACTTCTACTTGCCTTCAAAAGGATAATTGAACCGCCATTTTTTTTGATGAAACCAACACCTATTACATAAAGAAGATTATCTTTAGACATTAAATACACCCCAATTTTCCCAAAATAACCAATTATGAAAAAACCTGTTAAACTGATTCTCCTGGCCTTAATGACGGCCGGGTTTTTCTCTTTCTATTCCTGTAACCAACCTGTCATAATTCCGGATTTTGAAACATTGACCGAAGAGGAAAGGCACTTACCTGAATTTGCCCTTTCCGGAATAACCATTGCAGAAGGATTGGAGGCAAAACTTTTTGCCTCTGAACCTACTATCACCAACCCAACAAATATTGATATTGACCATAGAGGTAGAGTTTGGGTGCTGGAAGCTTATAATTACCGCCCGGAGATCACGGGAAATGAAATCAATCCCGAAGGGGACAGAATTGTGATTTTGGAAGATACCAATAATGATGGTGTCCATGATAAAAGCACGGTCTTCTATCAGGGGCCTGAGATCAATGCTCCTTTGGGAATCTGGGTAATGGGCAATCAGGTCATCGTTTCGCAAAGCCCTTATGTGTGGATGTTTACAGATACCAATGGGGATGATAAGGCAGATAAAAAGGAAATCATTTTTCAGGGGATTTCCGGTGAACAGCATGACCATGGTATGCATGCTTTTGTGTTTGGACCGGATGGAAAGTTTTATTTCAACTTTGGCAATTCAGGTGGCCAATTGAGAGATAAAAACAATCAGATTGTCAAGGACATACATGGAGTTGAAATAAATACCCAAAATTTCAAACAAGGTTTGGTCTTCAGGTGCAATACAGACTTTACTAACATTGAGGTGTTAGGGCAGAATTTCAGGAACAACTATGAGGTGGCAGTGGATTCTTATGGTACTCTTTGGCAGTCTGATAATGATGATGATGGCAATCAAGGAGTGAGGATCAACTATGTCATGGAGTTCGGTAACTACGGATACAAAGATGAAATGACCAATGCAAGTTGGACTGCAAACAGAACCAACAAAGAAAAAGAAATTCCTCTTCAGCATTGGCATTTGAATGATCCTGGTGTGGTACCCAACCTTTTACAGACAGGGGCAGGGTCACCTACAGGTATTTTGGTTTACGAAGGGAGATTGCTTCCTGAGGTATTTTGGGATCAAATGATCCATGTTGATGCAGGTCCAAATGTGGTAAGATCCTATCCTGTCAAAAAGGACGGTGCAGGCTATTCGGCAGAAATCGTCAATATTATGGTAGGAGATCAGAATCAATGGTTCAGACCTTCGGATGTTTGTATAGCACCGGACGGGTCTCTCTTTGTCGCAGACTGGTATGACCCGGGAGTCGGTGGTCATCAGGTGGGTGATTTGATTAGAGGAAGGATTTTTAGAATCGCACCTCCCAAGACCCCTTACAAAATTCCTAATTATGATCTTTCAAATGTCAAAGGTGCATTGGATGCGTTGCAGAATCCCAACCTTTCCTGGCGATATCAGGCTTGGATGGCCCTTCAGAATTTTGGGTCTCAGGCAGAAAAAGGCTTGGCAGAGATGTTTGCAAACCATGAAAATCCAAGAATGAGAGCAAGGGCTTTTTGGGTATTGGCCAAAATGGAAGGGAAAGGACAGAAATATGTGGACATGGCCATCAAAGATTCAAACCCTGATATTCAGATAGCAGGCCTTAGGGCAGCCCGGCAACTTGATTTGGATCTGATTCCAATCATAGCCAAATTGTCCGACAGTAAAGATCCACAAGTTAGAAGAGAAGCTGCAATTGCACTTCGCTTTCACCCATCTCCAGAATCCCCCGGACTATGGGCAAAGCTTGCCATGCTACATGATGGGGAAGACAGGTGGTATTTGGAGGCTTTGGGCATTGGTGCCCATAATCAGTGGGATACTTATTTTGCAGCTTGGAAAGATGCGGTAGGAGATGCCGATTTAAGAGAAAGAGCAAATCAGGATATCATTTGGAGATCTAGGACCGGAGCCTCCATACCGATGTTGGCCTCTTTGGCAGTTGCACAGGATGAACCATTGGAAAATAGGTTAAGATATTTCAGGGCATTTGACTTTAATCCCGATGTGGAAGGTAAATCCAAGGCATTGATCAATATGCTGAACAATAAAGAATCCGATCAACAAGAAATCAACAAATTGGTCATTGCTCATTTGGATCCCCAATATACCAAAAGGTCATCTGTGGCCATGGCTGCTTTAAGGGATTTGATCACTTATTCCGAAGGGAAACAGGAGTATGTGGAGTTGGTCGGTAAATTTGGTTTGAAGGAATACAATGCAAAACTCCTGGATTTGGCAATCCAAAACAGTGGGAATAACCTGGGCAGAAATGCAGCTTCTACTTTGATGCAACTTGGCGGTAAGGATTTGATAGTTGGGAAATTAAAAAGTAAAGAGGAAAAAGTTGTCATTGATATGATGGTGTCGCTTAGGGGCATTGGTACGAAGGAATCCATAGATCTTTTGGAGAATGTAGCATTTGATGTAAACCGTCCTATCAATGTCAGGAGGGAAGCAGCTTCGGCATTGGGAGCGAGTTACTCAGGGGAGGATAGAGTTTTGGAATTATTGAGGGAAGAAAAATTCCCTGACAATCTCAAAGCTTCTGCAGTGAATGGATTAAGTAGGGCTTGGAGAAGGACAGTAAGGCTGGAAGCTGCCAATTATTTGGGGAATGGTGAAGGAAGTGACCTTCCGCCGATGAATGAATTGATGGCTATGACCGGAGAAGTAGAAAATGGTAAAACTGTTTTTAATAATAGCTGTGCTATTTGTCATCAAGTTGGTGAAGAAGGAAAGGATTTTGGACCTAAATTGACTGAGATAGGAAGTAAACTCTCCAGGGAAGCGCAATATATTGCCATCATCCATCCCGATGCAGGCATCAGTTTTGGATATGAAGGGCAGATTTTGAAGACTAAAGATGGCAATACCTATGGCGGTATTATAAGTAGTAGGACAGAAACAGATTTGGAATTGAAAATGCCCGGGGGTACCTCAGTCAGCCTTAAGACCTCTGATATAGCCTCCATCGAACAAATGGAAAATTCCATGATGCCGGCAGGCCTGGAAAGAGGAATGACAGCGGAGGAAATGGTGGATTTGTTGGAATATTTGATGAGTTTGAAGAAGAAATCCTAAGAGGACAAATTAATAGGCATTTAAACCTACCTTTGTCCAAAATATGATTGCATGACATTTGATTCACTTGGGTTGTCAGAAAAATTATTGGCAGCGATCCGCAAAGCCAAATATGACAGCCCTTATCCTATTCAGTTACAGGCCATTCCGGCTATCCTTCAGAAAAAAGATTTGTTGGGCATTGCCCCGACAGGTTCGGGGAAAACAGCTTCTTACGTCTTACCCATCCTTCAGATGCTGTTGGAAAAAGATGTTCCCCAAAACAGGGATATTCCCGTATTGGTGATTGTGCCTACCCGGGAACTTGCAGCCCAGGTTCAGGAAGTGGTCAAGGTCTTTTCTGAGTTTTTACCGAGAAGGATAAAAACCATGGCGGTTTTTGGCGGTGTTTCCATCAATCCCCAAATGATGAATCTTCATGCCACGGAGATTTTGGTGGCCACACCGGGAAGGTTGTTGGACTTGGTAGCCCGAAATTCCATTCAACTGGATAAATTACAGATATTGGTCCTCGATGAGGCGGATAAGGTTTTGAATCTTGGATTTAAATTGGAGGTGGATGAAATACTTTCCAGGCTTCCCAAAAAAAGACAGAATATCCTTTTCTCCGCAACCATGGAGGAATCCGTGGAGGAATTGATCAATAAGCTTCTTCATCATCCTGTCAAGATCGAAATCGAACAGGATAAGATTGCACCGGAACTGATTTCCCAATCCGCTTATTTGGTGCCCATGGAATATAAAGGACCCTTATTGCGTCATTTGATCCAGGAAGGTAATTGGCAGCAGGTATTGGTATTTGCCTCCTCAATAAGAACAGCCGACAATGTTGCCAACAAACTCAAAAAGCATGGAATTGAAGCAATTGCATTTCATGGAGATAAAAGCCAAGGTGCCAGAACCGATTCATTGACCAAATTCAAGGCAGGGAAAATCAGGGTTCTTGTGGCAACTGACTTAGCTGCACGAGGGATAGATATCAAATTTTTACCCCATGTTGTCAATTATGAATTGCCAAGATCACCAAAGTATTATATCCACAGGATAGGCAGGACAGGAAGGGCAGGAAGTGAAGGAGAGGCTATTTCATTGGTTTCAGAGGAAGAAGAACACCACTTTAAAGTTATTCAGAAAAAAATGGGCAGGAGGGTGGAAATGATAGATTCCGTGAATCTGGATTTTAGGAGGTGATTTGTTTTTTTATTCAGGTGGAAGGAAGTAGGAAGAAAAACCAAGAAGCCTCCACCGAGGTTCAGGGAGAAAAGAACTTAGATTGAAAAGAAGTGTGTTTGATGCAGGATGTTTGGTAAACTTCCTTCTTCCGTAGGTCATCGGACACTTAGCAATTTCTTTATTAATTCCCACTTGCCTGCGATATTTTTGGGGAATAAAAAAAGCTCTGAAATCATCCATTGAAATAGAGTTCAGAGCTTGTAGTTAAATAATTAGTTATATTATCTTCTATTCATTGAGACATAATCTCTTTCATTGGCACCGGTATAAATTTGACGTGGCCTTCCTATAGGTTCACCGTTTTGTCTCATTTCTTTCCACTGTGCAATCCATCCGGGAAGACGTCCCATTGCAAAAAGAACGGTGAACATGTCCGTTGGGATACCTAAAGCTCTATATATAATACCTGAGTAGAAATCCACATTGGGATAAAGTTTTCTGTCCACAAAATATTGGTCATTCAAGGCGGCATATTCCAGTTCTTTGGCAATATCCAAAACAGGATCGTCTACCCCCAATTTTGATAGAACATCATCTGCTGCTTTTTTGATGATTTTTGCCCTTGGGTCAAAATTTTTGTAAACCCGATGACCAAAACCCATCAACCTAAAATTATCATCTTTGTCTTTTGCTTTGTTCAGGAATTTTTTGGTATCACCACCATCATTCTTGATGGATTCCAGCATTTCAATGACGGCTTGGTTGGCACCGCCATGCAATGGACCCCAAAGAGCATTGATGCCTGCTGAAATGGAAGCGTATATACTTGCCTGAGATGAGCCTACAATCCTGACTGTGGAAGTGGAGCAATTTTGCTCATGGTCTGCATGCAAAATCAACAATTGATCAAGTGCTTTGGCCACAATAGGATCAGCATCATAAATTTCTGCCGGTAGGGCAAACATCATTTTCATAAAATTGGAACAATAATCCAAGCTGTTGTCCGGATAATTGACCGGGTGTCCAACCTCGTTTTTATAGGCCCAGGCAGCGAATGTTGGCATTTTGGCCAATAGTCTGACGATGCTCAGATTTACTTCTGCTTCATTTCTGTTAGGATCCAAAGACTCAGGATAAAATGCTGTCAACGAACAGATCAAAGAAGAAAGTACACCCATAGGATGTGAATTGGAAGGGAATCCATCAAGTATTTTTTTGATATCCTCATGGACTAAAGTATGTGTGGTTATTTCCCTAGTAAACTTTTCATATTCTGATTGGGAAGGCAATTCTCCATAGATAAGCAAATATGCCACTTCCAGAAAAGTTGATTTTTCCGCTAAGTCCTCTATTCTATAACCTCTATACCTGAGGATGCCAAGTTCCCCATCTAAAAAAGTAATTGCACTTGTGGTAGATCCAGTGTTTTTAAATCCCGGGTCAATGGTGATTAGCCCGGACTGACCCCTGAGTTTGGCTATATCGATAGCTTTTTCATTTTCAGTACCTTCTACAATGGGAAGTTCAAAATCCTTTCCTCCATATGATAACTTAGCAATTTCAGACATAAGTATATTATTTTATTTTTCAGATTATTGTTTAAATTGATCTAACTTAATTAAAGTGCTTAAGTTAGTGAATTAAGGCGTTTTTTAAATGTTTTATTATATCAATAACCCAAATTACAGTGTATGTGTTGACAAAAAAAGGATATGGGAAAAACTTTTATGATCAATCAATGAATAGACCACTGCTTTAAATCATAATAATTTGAAAGCAAATAAAAATCATTCCCATTATAATTTTGGAAGGGAATAATTATGGTACTATATTTTTTTAGCAGAAAAAAAGCCCCGAAGGGCATTTTTTAAATACAGAAATGTTCAAAAACCTCAATAAGGTGGTCACCTATCATTTTGGCGTTTCTGCCCTCAATGTGATGTCTTTCGATAAAGTGAACCAATTCACCATCTTTGAACAAAGCCATAGCAGGAGAAGAAGGAGGGTAGGGTAAATGGTGTTGCCTTACTTTTGCTACTGCCTCAGCGTCATTACCGGCAAAAACCGTGGCCAATACGTCAGGTTTATTTGGACTTTGATCCAATGCATACCTTACACCCGGTCTTGCTGCACCTGCTGCGCAACCACATACTGAGTTGATGACTATCAATGTGGTGCCTTTGTGGTCTTTCAAATGACTGTCCACTTCTTCGGATGTTCTGAATTCCTGGAATCCTACGTTTGTCAATTCTGCACGCATGGGTGCAATGAGTTCCTCTGGATACATATTGTTCTTATTTTAATTATTCTTATAGAAAACCTAATTCTAATTTAGCGGCCTCAGACATCATGTCCTGAGAATATGGAGGGTCAAAAGTAAGCTCCAATTCGACATGATTGACGCCTTGAATTTGCTGGATTTTTTCTTTTACTTCTGAAGGTATAAACTCCGCAGCGGGACAGTTTGGCGAAGTCAATGTCATCATTACATATACATTGTTGACCGGATAGACACTGATTTCATAAATCAACCCCAATTCATATACATCTACAGGAATCTCAGGGTCATATACCTGTTTGATGGCATTGACGACTTTGTCTTTGAGTTCCTGAGTGGATATTTCAATATTTTCTGATGTAGATTCGGTCATTTTTTCAGATAGTTTGTTTGGTCTGATATGCCAAAGCATACAGTTTCATTTGTTTGATCATGGCAGCCAATCCATTGGACCTTTGGGATCCGATGATATTTCCCATCCCTATTTTATCTATAAAATCAAGCTGTGCTTGAAGGATTTCCTGAGGTTTTCTTCCTGATAAAACCCTGATCAATAGACTGATCAAACCTTTGGTAATATCAGTATTTGAATCAGCAAGAAAGATTATTTTGTCTTCATCTTCTTGGGTAGTCAACCAAACTTTTGATTGGCAGCCTTTGATGATATTTTCTTCTATCCTTTCTGATTCAGGAAACTCAGGCAGTTGAGCACCAAGTTCCATGATGTAATATATGGTCGATTCCTTATCGTCTCCAAGGATGTCAAATTCCTCTATGATCTCATTTTGAATATCCTGAATACTGCTCATTTATTCTTGATTTTTGCAATTTTCGCAACAGAAGCTGCTAATTGATCTATTTCTGATTCGGTATTGTAAACAGAAAATGAAGCTCTTACGGTTCCCTCGATTCCAAATCTTTGCATCAAGGGTTGTGTACAATGATGCCCTGTCCGAACTGCAATCCCGTTAGCATCAAGCATCATCCCTACATCAAAAGGGTGCATTCCTTTGATATTGAATGAGATAACACTTACTTTTTCTTTCGCAGTACCTACAGGAATAAAACCTTGTATTTCTCCAAGGAGGTCAGTGGCATAACTTAACAGATCATCCTCGTGTTTCTTGATATCAGATTTACCAAGTTTATTGATAAATTCCAATGCTTTTTGAAAAGCGATCACATCGGCAATATTCGGTGTTCCGGCCTCAAATTTAAAGGGTATATCATTGTATGTTGTTTTTGCGAAGGTCACTTCTTTTATCATTTCTCCACCTCCCTGATATGGTGGCATGGATTCGAGAATATTCCTTTTGCCATAAAGAACCCCCAATCCTGTAGGTCCATAAAGCTTGTGGGCAGAAAAGGCCAAAAAGTCGCAGTCCAGATCCTGTACATCTACATCAAGATGGCTCGTGGATTGTGCGCCATCCAAAAGTACTTTTGCCCCAACTTGGTGTGCCTTTTTGATGATTTCCTTTACAGGGTTGATAGTGCCCAATGCATTGGATACATGTACTATACTGACCAATTTGGTCTTTTCATTCAGGAGACTATCAAACTCATCCATGAGAATTTCCCCGGAATCATTGATGGGAATGATCTTTAATATAGCTTCTTTTTCTTCACAGAGCATTTGCCAGGGAACAATATTGGAATGATGCTCCATAGTGGATATAAGGATCTCATCACCTTTGGTAATGAATTTCCTGCCAAATGTAGCTGCAACCAAATTGATACTTTCAGTGGTGCCTTTGGTGAAAATTATTTCCCCTTCTTCTTTGGCGTTTATAAATTCTTTGATGACAGTACGGGTTTTTTCAAAATACCTTGTAGCTCTGTCAGCCAAAGTATGTGCACCTCTGTGTATATTGGAATTGTCGTGCTGGTAATAGTTAGTCAATGCGTCCAATACTGCCTGAGGTTTTTGGGTAGTAGCGGCATTGTCCAAATAAATCAAAGGCTTTCCATTGACCTCTTGATGAAGGACAGGAAATAAACTTCTTATTTTATCTGTGTTTATGGGCATATTTCAATCAAAAATTACTGCCCAATCTTTCCTGAACAATTCCGGTCAAATACTTTTTAAAGCTTTCATCGGACACATGTTCCAAAACCTCACCTGCAAAGGCATATAAAAGCATACCTTTTGCCTGCTCTTTTCCCAAACCTCTAGCGCGTAGGTAGAATAGTGCTTCTTCATCAAGTTGACCTGTGGTACAACCATGAGAACATTTTACATCATCTGCCCAAATCTCCAATTGAGGTTTGGTGTTGACAGTTGCGTCATCAGAAAGAAGGATATTGTTGTTTTGTTGAAAGGCATTTGTCTTTTGCGCATCCTGACGGACAAATATTTTACCGTTGAAGACCCCTCTTGAACTGTCTGCCAATATCCCTTTATAGAGTTCGTTTGATTCGGAATGTGGTTTTGTATGGTCAACATTGGTATGATTGTCAACATGGGTTTTGCCATTCAAAAGATAAAGTCCATACATATTGCCTTCACAACCCGAGTCCAAGAGATTTAGACTCAGGTTATTTCTGACCATATCTCCTGATAATGATACCACTAATGAAGTAAAGGAGGCATCCCTATGAACATCAGTCTCGAAGTTATTGACTAAAATGGATTTCCTGTTTTGGGATTGAAGCCTGTCATAATGTACATGGGCATTCTGTTCTACCTTAATTTCTGTAACCACATTACTAAAGTAGGAAGACTCATCCAGTGAAATTGTATTTTCCAAAAAAGAGACCTCTGCATTTTCCTCTACTTCGATCAGAATTCTCGGACTGATGACTTGGCCTTGGTTGGTTTTATTAAAGAAAAGGAAAAAAACAGGCTTTTCAATTTTCTGATTTTTCTTCACTTTTATGAAAATACCATCCTCAAAATAAATATCATTCAAGCTGACAAAAGGATCTTTTTCAGATTTGGCTATTTTTCCCAATGATGCCTGAACTGAATCAATCAGTGTAGAAACTTCGAGTCCCGATTGGTTAACGGATGAAAGAGTTTTGTCATAATGTCCATTGTTGAACACCAAAAGGTCTCCGTCAAATCCTTCAAATACATGGGATAGAACAATTTCCCGGATAAATTCAGACCTTGTGGAAGGAGAAAAATCATCAATTGATTGTTCAAGTTTTTTACTGATGGAAGTAAATTTATATTCTTCCTCTTTTAGTGCGGGTAAACCGTTTTCTATAATTAATGATCTTCCTTTTTCTCTGATTTGAGGAAATGTACCAAAAGAAGGAGCATGATTCAGAAACAGCTCGGTAATTTTATTTTTAGTTAGGGTAGTCATGGATAATTTGAGATTGAGATATGGAAAAGACAATTAGACGGAGGTGGTATTCGCTTCCTCTTTGATCCAATCGTATCCTTTTTCTTCCAGCTCCAGGGCAAGGTCTTTGGTGCCGGACTTTACAATCCTGCCATCGTGCAATACATGTACAAAATCAGGAATAATATAATCAAGTAACCTTTGATAGTGTGTCACTACGATTGTAGCCGTTTCGGAAGATTTGAGTTGGTTGACTCCATTGGATACAATCCTGAGCGCATCAATATCCAAGCCTGAATCCGTTTCATCCAAAACGGCCAATGTAGGCTCCAACATCGCCATTTGAAAGATTTCATTTCTCTTTTTTTCACCACCCGAAAAGCCTTCATTCAAAGAACGGCTCATTAATTTCTGATCGATTTCTACCAGTTTCATCTTTTCTTTCATTACAGAAAGAAATTTGACAGCATCCAAAGGCTCCTGTCCTCTGTATTCTCTTACCTGATTGACAGCAGTTCTAAGAAAATTGGTCGTACTCACTCCAGGGATTTCTACAGGGTATTGAAATGCCAAAAACACACCTTCTCTTGCCCTTTCCTCAGGAGCCAGGTCTAAAAGATTCTTTCCTTTGAACAAAACTTCGCCTTCTGTCACTACATATTCTTCCCTTCCGGCCAATACAGATGCCAAAGTCGATTTGCCGGAGCCGTTTGGACCCATGATGGCATGAACCTCACCGGCTTTTACTTCCAAATTAATTCCTTTTAAAATAGGGGCTCCTTCTATAGAAGCATGTAAATTTTTTATGACTAACATTTCAATCTTAAAATTTTAAAATTTTTAAATCTTCAATTACTACCCAACTGAACCTTCCAATGTGAGCGCCAAAAGTTTTTGGGCTTCTACAGCAAATTCCATAGGCAATTGGTTAAGCACCTCTTTAGCATATCCATTTACAATCAATGCAACTGCATCCTCAGTGGAAATACCTCTTTGGTTACAATAGAAAAGCTGATCTTCCCCTATTTTGGATGTTGTGGCTTCATGCTCTACCTGTGCAGTTGAATTTTGAATATCTATGTATGGGAATGTATGTGCACCGCATTTGCTTCCCATCAATAAGGAGTCACATTGGGAGAAATTACGGGCATTGGCTGCCCTCTTCATCACTTGTACCTGTCCACGGTAAGAATTCTGGGAAAAACCTGCGGAAATTCCTTTTGAAACAATCCTTGATCGGGTGTTTTTCCCGATATGGATCATCTTGGTCCCGGTATCTGCCTGTTGGTAGTTATTGGTTACAGCGACAGAGTAGAACTCTCCAACGGAATGATCTCCTTTTAATATACAGGATGGGTATTTCCATGTAACAGCAGAACCTGTTTCCACTTGGGTCCAGGAGATTTTTGAATGGTCGCCTGCACAGATTCCTCTTTTGGTTACAAAGTTAAATATCCCCCCTTTTCCTTCTTTATCGCCAGGGAACCAATTTTGTACTGTGGAGTATTTAACCTCAGCATTTTTGGCGGCGTAGATTTCCACTACGGCGGCATGAAGTTGGTTTTCGTCTCTTTGCGGAGCAGTACATCCTTCTAAGTATGATACATATGAACCTTCTTCAGCTATGATTAATGTTCTTTCAAATTGTCCGGTATTGGCGGCATTGATCCTGAAATAAGTTGAAAGTTCCATTGGACATCTGACACCGCTTGGGATGTAACAAAACGACCCATCAGAAAAAACAGCGGAATTCAGCGCAGCATAATAATTGTCATTGATAGGTACTACAGATCCTAAATATTTTTTTACCAATTCAGGATGTTCTTTTACAGCTTCACTGAAAGAACAAAAAATTATTCCCAATTTGGAAAGTGTGACTTTGAATGTGGTGCCCACTGACACCGAATCAAGTACAGCATCTACAGCTATTCCCTGCAATCTCTTTTGCTCGTTCAACGATATTCCCAATCTTTCATAGATCTGAAGTAACTCAGGATCTATCTCTTCAAGATTTTTGGGCTTATTTTTTTGTTTGGGTGCCGAATAATATTTTAATGACTGAAGGTCTATTTTTGGATAATGAACATTAGCCCATTCAGGTTCGGTCACTGTCAACCAATTCCTGAAAGCCTTGAGCCTCCATTCCAATAACCATTCGGGCTCTTCTTTTTTTGCAGAAATCCATCTGATAATTCCTTCATGGAGTCCGATAGGAGCTTCATCCGCCTCCAGATCGACTGACCAGCCATGTTCGTATTCTCTCGATGTAAATTCCTCTAAAATTTGATTGTCTTTGCTCATGTTGTTGAGTTATTTAGACTAATTACAGTTTGCTGTGCGAAGATACAACATTAAACCAAATTATTATGTTCAAGGGGATTTAGATTTTCTATGAATTATGGGAAAAAATCAGTGTAACATATTATAAATCAGGTATCTAAAAATAAAAAAGGTCAGAATTTAAAATTCTGACCTTTATAATAAAATCATATTTTATAATGGATTAATCTTAAAATAATTTAATTTAGATTTAATCCAAATTACGCTGATTTTAGCTACCTAATCTAAATTTACTGACCTCAGTCAATTTTTTTATCAAAAAACTGAATGGGTCTATTGATGCTTTCTTCAAGGACAATCAAAGTTTCGGTTCTGTCAATGCCTTCAACTTTTTGGATTTTATCCAGTACGGTACGGAGATGATTAGTGTCCTTACAAATGATTTTGGCAAAAATACTATAGTTGCCTGTAGTATAGTATGCATTGATCACCTCGGAAATCTCCTTTAATCTGCCAATTACGGTATCATAAAGAGAACTTTTCTCCAAGTAGATCCCCAAAAATGCTGAAATATCATAGCCTAATTTTGAGAAATCTATATTGAGGGTTGCGCTTTTTACAATTCCCATATCCTCTAGTTTTCTCATTCGGACGTGCACGGTTCCCGAAGAAACATAGACTTTCTTGGCGATTTCGGTGTAGGGAGTTTTTGCGTCGTCATTTAATAATGAAATGATCTTGAGATCGACATTATCAATATCTAAAATTTTGTCCATTTTTTTTGGGTTAATTTGAGGCTATGTTAATTAATTGGCTGGTAAATTATGAAATACTTAAAAAATACCAAAATAAATTTTTCAATTTGTAAAAATGGGCAAAATGCATTTACTTTGGTAGCGTTGTTTGAGAATTATAGAAAATTTGGTAAATAATTGTTTTTGTCAAATAAATAATTGAAAAACCCGATTTTATATGATTTTGAGCAGCTTAATTTTAGAAACTTTTAATCTCTAAAGTTATATTTGGGTTTATATTCTAAAAAGGGTCTTGCCGCTGGCAAGACTTTTTTGTGTCCAAAAAAATATTTGAACAACAAATATTTGCATTTGAAAATATTTTATCTGTATATTTGTCCAACTTAAATGCAAAACCCATGAACAAGCTACTCGCACTTCTGATTTTATTTTTTGGAACAGCTTTCCTCTTACAGGAACAAATCTTCGCATCCGGCATGAACGATAAGGATGGCAATTCCAAAAAAACCATGAATTCTTCCAATGATGGAGTTCCAGAAAATGTTTCCATCATTCCTTTGAGTGAATCTGTAAATCTTTCTTCCATTTCAGAAGAAGATTCTGACAACAATTATTTTTATTATTCCCCATGGACATGGTCAGAATCCACACTTGAAATGTTGGATAAAAGCTCTGCCTTTATTTTTAGAACCAAAAAGAGTGCTGAAATAGACGAATTACGGGTTTTGGTAAGTATTGATGATAAGGGGAAATTAACCGGTTATAAAGTATTGAATGAAGAGGCTGATAAAGGTCTGATAGAGAGAGTAGGCTATGTATTAAGAAAGATGCCCAGTGCTATACCTGTTCCGGGTTTTGCAAAATATGAAGCCATGAATTTTGAATTGACTATTGGTTATTAATGATAAGGTTGTTTGATTAGTTTATTTTTCCCCAATGAATTATTCATTGGGGATTTTTTTTTTTGAGCGGTTAGGAAGGGGAAATGGCAACTCCTAATTTTAACCTTAACAACAAACAACAATCATGAAGAAATATTTACTCTTATTGACAGGTTTTTCACTTTTCGCATACGGAATTTCTGTAGCCCAAGAAATATCATATGTTGACCGGAAAAAATGGCCTGAGCAAGATGAAAAAGCCAAATTTTATACCATTTCAGGGGAAAGGCATGGTCAGTCTTTTTTCAAGAAACATCAATTCCCTGAAGTGCAGTACGAAGCAGGAGAAAAGTTGACTTTTGACATTTACCATACTCCTGATGTCATGTACCATTGGTACAGACTTTGGGCTGAGAAGTATCCTGACATAACCGAACTGTATGAGGTTGCAAAGTCATTTGAAGGAAGACCGATATTACAAATGACCATTACCAACAAAAAAACCGGTAAACACACAGATAAGCCTGCGGCCTATTTTGAAGGGGGGAGACATGGGGGAGAAGTGACAGCAAGTGAAGCAGTTTTTTGGTTGTCGAATCATCTGTTGGAAAACTATGGCAAAGATCCAAAAATCACCCAATTGATTGACACTAAGACTATTTATGTCCGCCCCCAGAACAATCCTGATGGAACAAATATGTACCTCTTTTCTGAGCAAAGAAACCGAAGCACTGTCAGGCCATACGATGTGGATGGTGATGGATTGTACGATGAGGATCCTGAGGAGGACCTAAACGGTGATGGCGTAATCCACATGATGCGGAAAAAAGCTGTCACTGATGAGGAAAAGGAAACAGCAAATTTCATCATCGATCCAAAAGACCCTAAGGGCAGATTGATGAAGCGGGTCCTGGATGGGAAGGGAGATTATTTGATGTACTCAGAAGGGATCGACAATGACGGTGATGGCAAATACAATGAAGATGGAATCGGTGGACTGGATCTTCACAGAAACTATCCTGAAAACTGGAGACCTGAAAATAGGGGAGACGCAACCGGAAGAGGATATACACAATTTGGAGCAGGAGAATATCCTCTGAGTGAAATTGAGACTAGGTCAACAGTACTTTGGTTACTTTCACATCCCAATATTTCTGTGGTCAATTCCCTGGATACCAGGGTTCCGATGCATCTAAGGCCACCATCCACTTCATCCAGTGAAGAATCGATGTTCTTAAAGGACCGTTTGATTTATGAATATTATGACAGCTTGGGAATGACGATTACCGGCTATCCTTGGGCAGGAGATGTTTATGAGACTTACAGTACAAGGGGGAAAGTGAACCGACTGACCGGAGATCCACTTAAGCCAAATCCATTGTTTGGTCATGGTCCGGATTTCGGGTATTTCTATTATGGTGCTGTTTGGTACGGAGATGAATTGTGGAACAATGGTGCCATGAAAGATTATGATGGAGATGGTGTTTATGACGATTATGATGCCATTAGATGGGATGATGAAGAAAATCAGTCAAGAGGATTTAAAGCCTGGGAGAAATTTGACCATCCTCAATTGGGCGAAGTGGAAATAGGTGGATTTCATCCAAAGTTCTTTTCACAGAACGGGCCGCCTTGGCAATTGGAAGGCTGGATAAGGAAACAATCGCTGTTTAATCTGGCTATGGCCATGGATTTGCCCCAAATAGAAATCAAGGATGTGAAAGTCATCAAAGCCGGCAATGAACATGTTGTGACTGTGACCTGGATAAATTCAGGGAATCTTCCCGTTGCTCTTGAACAGGCCAAGAGAGTCAAAATTGTCAAAGAAGACAGGTTGATGCTGGAATTTGACAAGGACTTGACAAAAGGCCATGAAAATGCCATAGTACAGATCACATCTCCGGACTTATATGATAAGACTATCTTTGCGGGTTATACAGAATCAGGGGAAACCAAAGAGGCAATTTTCAGGGTGAAGGTCAATCAAAAAGATCCTGTTAAAGCCACATTGAAACTCCTATCCACCAGAGGTGGATATGTTGAAAGAGAAATCACTTTGAAATAAACCCTAATAATCCCATTGGAATAAAACTGATAAGGAACATTTTAATCTTTTTTTAATTTGGGTAAAATATGAACTGTTGAAATGAATAAAATAAATTTTGCAATCCGGGTTGCCTTTGTGTTTTTTGTCGCAATGGGGAGTTTAAGTGCCCAACAGAAGAGGTCATTGAACCATTTGGATTATGATGGATGGGAAACAGTATCCTCTGAGAAAATCTCAAAAGACGGATCTTGGGCAGGATTTGAAATCAATCCTCAGGAAGGAGACGGTAGATTGGAGATTGTTTCACATCAAAATGAAAGTCAAAAAATTATTATCCCAAGAGCCAATCGGCTTTATTTTTCAAATAACAGTGAATTCGCAATAGGAAAGATAGTCCCGGAATACGACAGTGTCCGCTTTTTGAAGCTGAAAAAAACAAAAGCGGATAATATGCCAAAGGACAGTCTCTTTATCCTGAATCTTAAAAATCAGGAGATAGAGAAGCATGCACGGATCAAATCCTTTTCCCTTCCTGAAAAAGAAGGGAATTGGATAGCCATCCATTTTGAAAAAGAACTTCAAAAAAAAGAAGATAAAAGTGTTAACGCTGATACCACAGGTGTCAACAATCTGCCAAAAGAAAGGCCAAGAAAAAGTGACGGCACCAAGCTTCTTGTTATGAATTTGGAGGGACCTACAAAATTTGAATACCACAGGGTCAAGAATTATGGGTTCTCTGAAAATGGGGAATTTCTTTATTATATCAAGGCACAAGAAGATACACTAAAGAATACCGGGATTTTTCTGCTTAACCTCAAGACCGGAGTTTCCAAAATAATTGATGTTAAAAAACCAGATTACTTTAATCCTGTTTTCTCTTCCGGAAACAAATTTTTGAGTTACCTGACAACTGAGGATTCACTAAAATCAAAAAAACCATATTACGATCTATTTTTGTATGATATCCAAAATGAAACTAACCAAAAAGTTGCCGCCAAAGATTTTGCAGGAATAGAGGGAAGGGTAAGCAAAGAGGGGAGATTGTTTTTTTCAGATGATGAAAGCAGGTTATATTTTGGAACAGCCTCGGATTACGTTTCATTTTCTTATGTAGAGGACACTACTATCCTGGATGATGAAAGGGTAAGTTTGGATATCTGGGGCTGGCAGGAAAATGAAATCCAGCCGATGCAGCTTAAGAACAGGGAAAGGGATGAAAACAAAACATTTCTGACCATGTATAATCTCAAAACAAAAAAAATACATCCGATAGCTGATGAAACTGTTTCTCAAATCAATACAGATGCTAAAGCAAAATCGAGATATGCAATCGGACTGGATGATTCTCCATACCGCAGAAATTATAGTTGGAATATTCAGATAGGGCGGGACTTATATTTGGTTGACCTTGAGACCGGAGGAAAATCTCTTATTCAAAAAGATGTTCCCGGTTATCCTCAACTGTCGCCGAATTTTAAATATATCTTTTGGTATGACAATAGAGACAGTTCTTGGGTATCTTATGATATTTTGGACAAAAATCTCATTAATCTAACCAAGGCATTGGATATAAGTTTTTACAATGAACAGCACGATTCGCCTTCCTTGCCTTCAAGTTATGGAGCCGCAGGGTGGCTCAAAGGAGATGTAGGTTTTCTGGTATATGATAAATATGATGTCTGGAAAATTGATCCATCGGGAAAAAGCCAACCTGTCAATCTCACTCAAGGAGAAGGAAGAAAGTCGAAGATTTCATTCAGAAGGATAAAATTGGATCAAGATGAAGAGGGTATAGATCCAGCTAAGCCATTCATTCTATCTGCATTTCATGAAACAAACAAAAAGAATGGGTATTTCAAGGGTGATGTTTTAGGAAATAAAGTACCTGAAGAGATATTATTTACGGATCACCGCTACTTTGGATTGACGAAGGCTGAAAATGAAGACAGATTTTTGGTAAGAAGATCCACTTTTAAGGAATATGCTGATGTTTATGCCACAGATATCAATATGGCTTCTTTAAGAAAACTCTCGTCAGCAAATCCCCAGCAGGAAAACGTAAAATGGGGTTCAGTTGAATTGGTGGATTTTCTTGCCAATGATGGGACACCGCTACAAGGACTTCTTTTCAAACCTGAAGATTTTGATCCCAATAAAAAATATCCCATGATTTCATATTTCTATGAAAGAAATTCTGATGGGTTACATAATTACAGGCCTCCGGCGCCAAGTGCTTCTACGATCAATATCACCTATTTTGTCAGCAATGGTTATTTGGTGTTTGTACCTGATATCAAATATGATCTTGGACTTCCAGGACCAAGTGCTTATAACAGTATCATTCCAGGTGTTCAATCCATAGTGGCCAAAGGGTATGTAGATGTGGAAAATATGGCTATTCAAGGACAGAGTTGGGGTGGTTATCAGGTGGCACATTTGATTACGAGAACCAATATGTTCAAAGCAGCTGGCGCAGGTGCACCGGTTGTTAATATGACCTCTGCCTACGGTGGCATCAGATGGGGAACCGGTATGAGCAGAATGTTCCAATATGAACAAGCCCAATCAAGGATCGGTGGTACATTATGGGAAAAACCACTCTATTTTCTGGAAAATTCACCATTATTCTTCATGGATCGGGTAACCACACCGGTTCTGATCATGCACAATGATGATGACGGATCGGTGCCATGGTATCAGGGAATCGAAATGTTTATGGCATTAAAGCGATTGAACAAACCCGCTTGGCTGCTGCAATACAATGACGAAGACCATAATTTAAAGCTTCGAAAAAACAGAAAAGACCTTTCCATAAGACTTTCTCAGTTTTTTGATCATTATTTAAAAGGTGCGCCGGCACCACTTTGGATGACAGAAGGCATTCCTGCAGTAGAAAAAGGAAAAACTCTTAAATATGAACTGACCGAGGAAAACAAATAGTTGTTTTTGCGGAAGATATATTCTAAATAATAATAGAATTATCTTCTGAAATACCTCCTGAGTACTACCTGAAAATTGACAAGTACATCTGGATTGAAAAGCTTGTTGGTCATGATGTTACCATCGATTTCAGAACTTGCAAGACCCATGACATTCATCTCAAATGCTAAGTCCCATTCGTATTCAAGGTTGGTACTCATACCTAATTTAATAGGGACATATGGAGTCACCAAAGTCTGATTTGATCTCTCAACTGCTCCGGCCACAAGCATACCGTTTTCAATCACACCATCACGGAGGACTCTTTGGGCTCTTTGGGAATAAAGCCCTCCAAGACCAAGACCAATATAATAGTTCACAGGTTCACCGGCCCGGCCGGACTGATTTGGATTAAGATATAGAATAGGCATTACATCAGCAAAAAAAGCATTCCCCTTAAAAAAATAGGCTTGCTCGTTGTTTCCCCATTCCACTATTTTGGGTGAGTTTAATGGCCTATATTCTCCACTATTGATTATTTGACCGCCAATTGATGCTCTTATGTCAATTTTATCTGACATTTCTTTGGAATAAGCTACAGAAAAAGCCGGTAAATTTTTGAACTGCAAGAATTTGTAAATGCCTGAGTTGTCTCCATACATCATTCCCAATCCAAAACCCGCTGAAACATGATCCCTTGATCTTTGAGCACTGATATTCCCAATGATGAATACCGAAAAAAGGCAAGTAAGTAATAACCTGTACATAATTTAATATCTAATAATTACAGGTGCCAATATACAAGAATTGTTCCTCAATTTTACAATTGAGAATCTTAGAATATTGATTACAAAAAATTATGATACGATTTTGAGATTTTTGTAATGTATGAAATTGAAATCATGTTATTATTTTAATCAGTTTCAAGTTATCATGATTGTACGCAATGATGCTAGTAAAATGGTATTTCAATATAATTCCCACCAGGAAACTGAAATGTTCTGTACATCTGTCATCGGTCTTCCGTCTTCCGTCTTGATTGTAGTAGAATATTGATTTAATGGCAAAGAAACGGATAACCATTTAAGTTATACACTTTTCCAATATTCTCTGTTCATCATGACAATGTGAGAAATAGAAATACTTTGGGGACAGACTGCCTCGCAGGCTTCTGTAAAAGTGCAGGCACCAAACCCTTCTTTATCCATTTGTTCCACCATAGCTATAGTCCTCATTTTGGCTTCCGGTTTCCCTTGAGGTAGCAATACCAAATGACTGATTTTAGCGGAGGTGAAAAGGGCGGCACTTGCGTTTTTACATACCGCAACACATGCACCACATCCTATACATGCAGCAGCATCAAAGGCTCTTTCGGCTTGGTCATGGCTAATAAGTATTCCGTTGGCCTCAGGTGCCTGTCCTGTATTGACACTTATATAGCCCCCTTTTGCGATTATCCTGTCAAGCGCCTTTCGGTCCACACAAAGATCTTTTTTAATCGGGAACGCTCTGGCGCGGAAAGGCTCAAGATAAAGGACATCTCCATCTTTGAAGCTTCTTAAATGGGTCTGACAGGTAGTGGCATGTTCTTCAGGGCTTAGTACATGCCCGTTAATAACAAATCCACACTGTCCACAAATCCCTTCCCTGCAATCGGAGTCAAAAGCAATTGGATCTTTTCTTTCCTTTATCAATTTATCATTCAAATGATCAAGCATTTCAGGCACTGACATGTGGCTGTCAAGGTCATCAAGTACATAAGTTTCAAATTGGCCTTTGGCGTGCACATCAGATTGCCTCCAAATATGTAAAGTCAATTTCATTTTACTCATTTATAACTCCTTTCACTGATTTTGATGGATACAAACTCAAGCATTTCTTTATGTAATAAATATTCACCTTCTAGTGTGCTTTCCCAAACAGATACATATTTAAAATCTTCGTCGTTTCGTTTTGCTTCGCCCTCCTCTGTTTGATGTTCTACACGAAAGTGTGCGCCACATGATTCCTCTCTCTGAAGGGAATCTTCTACAATCAATTGGGACAGTTCAAGATAATCTTCGACCCGTCCGGCTTTTTCCAGCTCGAAATTGATGACATCTGATGAACCTGACACAACAAGATCTTTGTAAAATGACTCTTGGAGCGCTTTCAGTTCTTTCTTGGCTTCCAATAATTCTGATCTTTTTCTCGAAAGACCACATTTGGTGTACAGTACTTTCCCCAATGCTTTATGGAATTCTTCTGCTGTGGTATTACCTTGAATCGATAAAAGCCTGGTCAGGCGAAGTTTTGTTTCTTTGATTGATTTTTCAGCGTTTGGAGTAGTCAGGTTTTCGATTTGCTTTTCACCTGCCAGATAATTCATGACCGTATGGGGAGCAATGAAATACCCATCAACACAGGCCTGCAAAAGTGAATTGGCACCAAGCCTGTTCGCCCCATGATCTGCAAAGTTGGCTTCTCCAAGCACAAAAAGTCCTTCGAGATTGCTCATCAGTTCGTAATCTACCCATAATCCGCCCATGGAAAAATGAGCAGAGGGAGAAATCATCATTGGTTCAGAATAAGCATCCATTCCTGTGATTTTTTTATACATGTCAAAAAGGTTACCGTACTTCTTGACAATGACATCTTTCCCGTCTCTTTTTATTGCATCTTCAAAATCCAGATAGACTGCATTTCTAAGTGGGCCTATTCCATGACCGGCATCAATCTGTTCCTTAGCAGCCCTTGAGGAAATGTCCCTTGGAGCAAGATTGCCGAATGAAGGGTATTTTCTCTCTAAATAATAGTCCCGCTCTTCTTCGGGTATTTCTCTTGGGGATCTGTTTTTCTTTGGTTTTTTAGGAACCCAAATCCTTCCGTCATTTCTTAGGGATTCAGACATCAGCGTCAATTTAGACTGATATTCACCCATTTGGGGAAGTGAGGTAGGATGAAATTGGGTCCAGCTTGGCGCTGCAAAAAATGCCCCTTTTTTATGGGCCCGCCAAATGGCAGTCGCATTACAGTTCATTGCCAAAGTAGAGAGGTAATAAATTTTCCCATATCCACCTGTGGCCAAAATCACCGCATCGGCCATATGGCTTTTGATCTGACCGGTATCAAGATTTCTGCTTACGATCCCTTTGGCTTTCCCCTCTTCCAGGATAAGGTTCAACATCTCATGCCTTGTATGGATGGTCAACAGGCCGACTTCCGATTGTCTGATAAGCGCCTGATATGCACCTTGCAGCAATTGCTGTCCTGTTTGTCCACGGGCATAAAAGGTCCTGCTGACCTGCACACCGCCAAATGATCGATTGCTGAGATAGCCGCTGTATTCACGTGCAAAAGGGACGCCCTGTGCTACAGCTTGGTCAATTAAACCCAGGGAACATTCTGCCATCCGGTAAACATTTGCTTCCCGCGAACGGAAATCCCCGCCTTTGACAGTATCATAAAACATTCGCCAGATACTGTCTCCGTCATTTTTATAATCCTTGGCCGCATTGATACCGCCCTGGGCAGCTACACTGTGTGCCCTTCTTGGAGATTCGTGAAAAGTAAAGACCTCAACCTGAAACCCAAGTTCTGATAAACTTGAAGAAACTGATGAACCAGCTAAACCTGTTCCCACCACGATGACCTTATATTTCCTCCTATTCGAGGGGTTGATGAGTTTACAACCGGCTTTGTATTGCGTCCATTTTTCCTGTATTGGTCCTGGTGGAATTTTGGAATTTAACATCCTACAATATAAAAATTTAGTTTTTATTCATGAAAACCGATTGTGTAATCTGATAAAAAAGTCTGAATCTAAGACCAAAAAAAAGTCTCTGAACTATATTGGTTCAGAGACTTTTAATAGAAATTTTAAAGTCAATCCAGAATTACTTTTCGATAAAGGTACCAAAATCATCAATTTTAAGAGATTCTAAACCTGCATTTTTGGCAAATTTGTCAAGACTCTTTTGATGTTTGGCAATAACCGACTCGAAAGTGTTTTGGGAATCCTTCAGTGTTTTATTTAAGGTATTTTTGGTTTCTTCCTGATTGGAAGAAGGTTTGTCAAAATTAGAAATTACCAATCCATATAGCTTGGAAATCTTTTCCCGGAGTTCAGGTTCGGCAGTATCAACATAATTGTCTCCGGTGGTGATGACCAATCTTTCTTTGAGTTTATTCAGTTCATTGATTAGAGTAGTCATTGATTTATTTGATTTTGGATCATTGGTTTTGATTTTTTCTGCATAATCCAAATAACTGTCAACCTTGTAAACCAAATATGCCAGATCCTGGGTCATGTCCGATAACTCCCTTGTCAATTTTTCCTGGGCTTTTCTGCTTTCAAGAGGGATCTCTGACCTTTGATCATATACAAGTTCTATTGTAGACTCATATTGCTCTTTGCCTTTTTTCATGACCACCTTGTAAGTCCCTGCAGGTACTCTAGGTGCTCCAGATCCTCCAATAGCAAAAGTTTTACCCTTTGCCACCTTTGGTGCTTTTCCTGTGAAACTCCATCTGACAATGTTGATTCCTTTTTGTTTGCCAGGGTCAAGGCTGATTACTTTATTCCCCTCTTGATCCAATATTTCAAGACTCATTGCGCCAAAAGTATGTCGTTTCTTAAGGTAGTAAATGATTTTTGCTGACCTGTCTGGATTGGGTCCCACAAAAGTGATTGCCTGACTAGATCCACCAAAATTACTTTCTTCCCACATGACTATTGGAGGTGATTTAAGAAAATAAACTTCCTCATTCAGCATTTCAGGTTTGATCTGTCTCAACGGGCTGATGTCATCGATAATGATAACACCTCTTCCATGTGTTGCTAGAACAAGATCATTGGTTTTTGGATGCATGGCCATGTAGTGTACCGAAGCAGCTGGCATGTTATTGGCGAATTTTGACCAATTCTGTCCTCCATCAATGCTTACGAACAAACCTAATTCAGTTCCGAGAAAAAGGAGGTTTTCATTTTCGAGATCTTCAAGTATATGCCTTGCAAATCCATGTACGTCTTCGCTGATTATGGAAGACCAAGTTTTTCCGAAGTCAATAGTCTTGTAAGCATATGGCTTGTAATCATTTTGAGCATGCCCTTCAAATACTGCATAGGCGGTACCTTTTCCAAAATTTCCGGGTTGAATATGATAGGTCCATGTATTTTTGGGTAAATCAGGAATATTGGCAACCACATTTGTCCAATTCTTGCCACCATCCTGGGTCACCTGAACATTACCATCGTCTGTGCCCACCCAAATGATATTTTCGTCTAAAGGTGATTCAGCAATGGTAAATATAGTAGTATGGTTTTCAGCACCTGAATTATCCGTAGATATGCCTCCTGATGCCGATTGATTTTGCTTGGATAGGTCGTTTGTAGTCAGGTCAGGTGATATTCTTTCCCAATTGTTGCCCATATCATTTGACCTTAACAAAAACTGACTTCCTACATAAATCCTGTCAGGGTGGTGAGGGCTTATCTGAATTGGTGTATTCCAGTTGAATCGATATTTTGGTTCATCTTGGTTTGGGAATGGCCTGATGTTTTTAATGACATTCTTCTCCACGTCGTAACGCCAAATGTTGTCAGCCCCCTGCATTTCTGAATATACAATTTTCTTGGTTGGATGTCTGTACACCCTGAATCCATCTCCTGCACCAACGGATCGCCAATCTCCCGGCTCTATACCACCCGGACTTGATGATGGTCCAAACCACGAACCATTATCTTGTAGTCCACCATAAATTTTATAAGGTTCATCATTGTCCACACTAACATGATAAAACTGCGAAACAGGTAAGCTTTCTACCATTTCCATAGTATTGCCACCATCCCATGTTCGATATAATCCGCCATCGGTGGCGACATAGAATCTATCGGAATCTTTGATATCAAACCAAATGTCGTGAATATCCGCATGCATGGAGCCAAGATTTTTGAATGTTTTGCCACCATCACGGCTAATAGAACCATACAGACCTGCTTTTACAACTACATCAGGGTTTTTAGGGTCAACAACAATTCTTGAAAAATAGAAGGGTCTTACGGTAAGCTCGAAATCACCATTCATAAAAGCCCAGGATTTGCCCGCATCTTCAGAACGATATAAGCCTTTTTTCTCTTTGGATTCAATTACACTATAAAGTATTGAGGGATCGGATGGAGCTACTGTAATTGCAATTCTTCCCAAATCTCCACTTGGAAATCCATTGTGGATTTTGTCCCAGGATTTCCCACCATCGGTAGTTTTATACAGTGCACTGTTGGGCCCACCTGAACTGAATGAATAAGCAGTTCTCCGTACCTGCCAAAAAGCGGCATATAAAGTGTTAGGGTCTTTTGGATCCATAAACAAATCTGAACAACCTGAATCTTTCATACCTGCAAGAACATTGGTCCAGGTCTGACCTCCGTCGGAGGTTTTGTAAACACCACGTTCCTCACTATCTCCCCATAATGCTCCCAAAACACCGACATATAATTCATCCGAATTATTGGGGTTTATGGCAATTCCGCTGATCCGATCTGAGTTTTCGAATCCGACTTTGTTCCAAGTACTGCCTCCGTCTGTGGTTTTATAAAGACCGTCACCGAAAGAAACACTGTTTCTTGCCCATGTTTCACCTGTTCCCACCCATACTACATTGTCAGGGTTGGAAGGGTCAACTTCAATGATTCCAATGGATTGATTGTGATTATCAAAAATGGATTTAAAAGTTGTACCACCATTGTTTGATTTCCAAACACCTCCACCCGCCGCACCGGCATAAATAACTCTATTATTGGTTGGGTGCCCGGTGATGTCACTGATGCGTCCACTCATTACAGCAGGTCCGATTTGCCTTGCTGACAAAGACCCAAAGAGCTCATTTCCCTTTAATGTGATATTTTCCTGAGCATTAGAATTGCTGACAAAAAGGAAAATACAAATCAAAAAGAAATTGAAATTTAATTTCTTTAACATGAAAATATCGATAAAGTAAGAGGAATTAGTCTTTGTACATAAATGCAGCAGGATCCAAAGTCGGATTCAATTCTACAT
>NZ_JBGTCA010000284.1:0-35646 GCF_041749095.1 Aquiflexum sp.
GTTTTTTCAGAGAAATTGGAAAGTCGGTTCAGGAGCATTATTCCAAACCTTCCGGATTGCCACTTATTTTGGCAGCACTTCCGGAACACCATAATCTCTTTCAGAAGTTAAGTGAAAATCCTTTGCTGGTTTCCAATGGAATAAAAGTAAACCCCAAATCAGTTCCGGAAGAAAGACTGATAGAATTGGCTTGGGAGGTCATGGAACCTGAATACAATAAGACCCTTGACATATTGGTTGAGAAATTTGAGCAGGCGAGGGCAGATGGCAAAGGCAGTGATGATTACAAAGAATTGGCCATTGCAGCAGTAGAAGGAAGGATTGATACACTTTTAGTAGAATCTAACAAAGTAATTGCAGCAAGGATAACCAACATAGAGACAGGAAATACCCAGAAAAAAGATCTTGACAACCCAAGAGTGGACGATCTTTTGGATGATATGGGTGAATTGGTGCTTAAAATGGGCGGTAAAGTCGTTGTGATTCCTGCTGAAAAATTTCCTACAGAAAGCGGATTGGCTGCTATTTATCGGTATTGATCATTGCCCAACTTTTAGAAAGTTGATTCCGAATACAAAAGCAAGAAATTGTACTTAGCAGCTTTAAGTTTTACTAACATTAGCTGGAATTCATAAAGTCCGAGTCTAGGTTTCAAATCCATTTTGATTTGAAACCTAGACTCGGACTTTTTCTTGACACTTACTTAACAATTTATTCATCATTTAATTCAGATTTTATTTTAGTATTGCTAAACATAAAATCTATTTTTGATGATAAATAATTTATTATGGTTTACCCTGATTATACAGGTATTCAATTCCTCTATGACAATTGAACCACCACTCAAACCTGTGAAGGAATTTTGGTTTTGGAACCAAACAGATCTTCCAAGAAAAGGAAGGACACGTTCTGAGGAATTTAAAAAGTTGGAGGGTTTTAGGGTTGAACAACAAATTTCTATTGATCCTTCAATTGGGATTAATCAGCCCGTCTCGGGAGTTTATCAGCCCTTTGAAGTTTCAGAGGATTTTTTCACCAAGCCTTTTGCCATTGAATTTTTGATTCTTGACCATGTCAATCAGCCGGTCGGAATGGATGCCATTTGGACTGATGGTTCATCACCGCAGTTGATTTTTGAAATCTATAATAACAAAATCCAACTTAAAGCCAAACAGGAGGAAGACTGGATTTCAACAAGCCAAACTGCTGAATATTGGAAAAAATATTGGACACATATCATTATCTGTTTTGATGGAACTAAATCTACGGTATTTGTTCAGGGAGAAAAGACAATGGAATTGGATGTCGATATTTTGAAGAAACCCTCTAGTTTTTATTTGAGGTCATTTTTGACAAATGAACCCCACATGCAATTGCATGATTTATTGAAGCAGTCTGCCATTTATGAGGGAATAATGGACGCAGGGATGATCATAGAAAGGTTTGATAAAATCCAAAATCAGATCGAATCGGGGAAACTATTCCCTGAAAAATTTCATTTGATGGCAGGTCCTTACTTAGGTCATGTTCAAGAAGACACTGTCCAAATAGTTTGGGAAACCGATAAGCCTTCCAAATCCACCATTTCTTATGGAGAAAAACTTCCATTAGTCGAAATGAAATCAGTCCCATCCATTGAAAGCACCATCAATTCCATTGAATTGACCGGATTAAATCCTGGCACAACTTACTATTATCAAGTTGAATTTGAATCCGGTAAGGGTGAAAAGATAATTACACCGGTTCTGACTTTTCAGACTGTAAAGCCCAAAAGTGAGCCGTTTCTGTTCGGTATTATAAGCGATACAGAAAGCCGTCCCCATATCAATCATAGAGTAGGTGAGATGCTGTGGGATGAGCGTCCTGATTTTTTGATCCATCTTGGTGACCTATCAGATGGAGGAAAAAAAGACCATAAGTTTGAATGGACCATGGAGTATTTTCAGGGTATTGGACCATTGACTTCCCGGGTACCTATAGCCACTGTTCCCGGCAATGGAGATGCAGATCTTTTTTGGTACAGTCAATATCATCCTCATTCCGGGGAAAAGGGATATTATAGGTTTGATTATGGAGAAGCGTCATTTTGGATGCTCAATAGCAATCTGAAAATGGAATTGCAATCAGGTGGGGAGCAATACAATTGGTTAATGGATGAATTGAATAAAAGCAGTGCAAAATGGAAATTTGTGGTACTGCACCATGCGCCATACACATCCGATGAAGATGACTATGGGGATACTTGGGCAGGTCCAGGAAATCAGGGAGATGACCAACTGAAAGACTTGGTTCAATTGGTAGAAAGCAATGAAGTGGATATGGTTTTTTATGGGCACTTACACACCTACATGCGCTCTCATACGATCAAAGCAGGGAAGGTTGATGTGGAAAATGGGGTAACCTATATTCAGGCAGGCGGTACAGGAGGGAATCTAGAGGACAATGCCCCGACAAGAACCTGGTTTGCCGCCAAAAATTTCAGGGGATTCCATTACTGTACTGTTCAGGTTGTCGGTGAAAAACTAGAATTGAGAACTTATGATTTAAATGGGAGTCTGATTGATTTCTACTCCAAATTCTCAAAAAAATAAACCACCAGCATCTTTACGGGAACAGCACTTTCATTTACAGGGTTATGTTCCAACCTGCCATCGAAAAGCATGGAATCCCCTTCATGCAAATCTATGGTAGTGTCCCTGAATACGTACTTCACAGAACCCTGAAGGATATATTTGAACTCAAAAGCATCTGTAGTCACAAAATCCCTAACCGATCCAGGTTGTATTTCAAGCAGGACAAAGTCAACTGCCCCGGTTTTGATTTTTCGTGTAAAAATACGTTCGTATTCATATCCTGAGGCAGGTTCTTTCTCAAATTTCTGGTATTCTTCTTTCCTTAATATCAAAATCGGCGCTTCCCTTCCATCAAGACTTAGGTCATTAAAAAAATAATTCAAATCCACCTCAAGGCCTTTAATGATCTGCATCAAAACCAATAGGGAAGGAATGGTCCTAGAATTTTCTATCTGCGATATCAGACCTTTAGTCACCCCTGCCCGGTCTGCGATTTCCTGAATGGTCAGGTTTTTATCTTTTCGGATACTTTTGATTTTTTGGCTGATCTGAACCAATATTTCATTTTCCATACTGAAAAATAAGCGTAATTCTTTTTTTGTCTAAAGTTTTAAAGAATTCTTTCTACCACCTCTTCTCCCAATCCAAAAGAAAGGGTCATTCCCGCACCTCCCAAACCATTGACAATCCAAGTTTGGGGATCTGTCTGATGGATAAATTCTGTGGCTCCATTGGTCATTTTTGGATAAATGCCGTGCCAGGAAGACTCCATCGACCAGTCCTTAAAGGCAGCAAAAGTTTTCAAAAATCCAATAATCTTATCATTGATGTCCTGTCGGTCAAAAGGATCCAAATGCAGACCGTACTCATGGCTGTCACCAATGGTCAGTTGTCCTGAACCATTTTGGGATACCATCACATGAATTCCCAATTCCAATAAATCCGGAAATTGGTCTTCATACACTGCTTTCAATTTGGCGAGAGATGGAGCGACATGAAAGCCTTTGTAGTGGATAAAACTAAGCCCTGCACAAAGCGGAGGGCCTATCCGCCAGTTATCAGGCTGATTTATCAAACGCATCATCTGTAATTTACATTTGGTGATTGGGGTGATGGAATAGACTTCCGGATACAAGGTCTCGAAATCAGCTCCGCTACACACTATTATCAAATCACCTTCCCAGTGTTCTTTACTTGAAAACACTTTGTTTCCGTCAATTTGAGAAACTGCTTTACCCCATTCAAATGTGATATTTTCCAAGGATTCCAGATAATCAGCAGTTTTCCAAATGGCTTGCCGGGGATCCACAATCATTTCCTCCTCTGTCCAAAGCGCCCCTTTCAGACCCTGAGTTATGGCTGCCAAACTTTTTTCTTTTGTTTGAACAGAATTAAGATGATGGGCAGATTTGAAATGTTGCACAGCATGTACATATTCTCCAATCACTTCATTTTCCAGTTCAGTGTAAGCCAGATGAAGGGATCCTGTTTCTTCTACCCAAAAATCTGCCTTTTTGCTCATCTCCAACCAAATTTCCCTTGACCTCATTGCCCGGTTAAATGTTTCTCCCTGTGGCTGACCAACAGGCCAGATCATTCCAAAATTCCGGATAGATGCACCCACAGGTCTCGGGTTTCTTTCAATCACTCTCACTTTCCATCCTTTATTGGACAGGGCACGGGTGATGGCAAGTCCAACTATTCCTGCACCTATTACTATTGCTGATTGATACATTTTATGGTATTGGTTTAAAAACTTGTCTTTAAAATAGCTTTTTCTTGGAGTTCAATAGAAGGCTGTTTCAATTTTCTTTTGAAATAAAATAGCGTATAAAATATCATCAATACACTTAGACTCAGAAATATGAGAATTGCTTGTGAATAGAAATTGTACCAGCTCATATCCTCCAAAATGCCAAATTGCTTGATGGTCACAATCCCCACTGAACCCAGATATCCAAAACTATCAGCCAGGTACATTAGAAATCCCACATTTCCCGCAGAACGAAATGCAGCGATCAGTCTTTCAAATAGGAGACAGTTAAAAGGGATATAGCCCATATAAATTCCTATTCCGGTACTTACCACCCAATTAAAAGGAGAGATAACCCCCATTTGGTGTAAAATTGTCGAAACAACTGCCAAAATGAGACCTGATATAATGATCCAATGGTTAATGTAAAGTGCCATTTTATTGTTTTTGATCAAAACCAATGAGGCCATCATAAGCAATAAAAACAATGTAATGGGAACCTCGGTTTGGGTTAGCAGGGCGGGATTGACCACAACATCCAATGCTTCCCATATTTCCACTGCAAAATTATCCCTCAGGTCTCTTAAAGCTGTCAACATAACATATACCAAAACCAAAATGACAATACCGGGCTTAAAAGCTTTAAAAAATGCTTTTCTTTCTGCTTTGGACATGGGTGTCCGGACCGAACGTAAAGCAATGTCATGTTTAGTAGGTGCCGGGATTTGGTTCAATAGAATTACTGAGATCAATAGGAGAGGGACAAAAAGACCCCCTGTCCAAAAAGGCATCCAACTTTCACTGACCTGCCACTCATCCATCAGGTACTTGCCAATGGTTTTGACCAAACCGGAGGAAAATACAAAACTGACGGCCAGGATACTTCCCATCATTTCAGTAAACTTTCTTCCTTCCAGATAATGGAAAACCAGTCCCCAGATCAAACCCAATGGAAATCCGTTGATCAAAAAACAAAGGACATTAAAAGGTGCAGGCAATATGGCAAACCCAAGCAGCCCAAGCCATGATATCCCAATCAGGGATAAAATCAGCAGGGCTCTTTTTTCAGGGCGCAATTCCGAGATCATTTTGATGCCGTAAAATTTGCTTGCCATGTACCCAAAAGTCTGAGCCAAAATCAACCAAACTTTTAAATCCATTCCGAACAATACTTCACCCTCAAAAGTAGCTGCTGCAAATGGCTTCCTAAAAGCATACATGCTGCTATAGGTCAGAAACGCCATACTTGCAGCAAACAAACTCATCGTAAAGTTACTGCTTTTTGCCAGTCGCTTGCTGATGGATGGGATGTGGAGCATTGGTTGGGTTGTTGGTTATTTTTTATGATTCTCGATCCTGCTGGTAAGTCTCGCAACTCTCCTTTCATGAGTCAAAACCTTCGAGGTCTGGAAAAAGACCTCAAAGGTTAACCTAATCTCGTATCTCACTTCTAGCCTCCCCGATATTCAGTCCAGGCTTTGTTTCTTATGTCTTACGTCTTGTATCTCACATCTCAAGTCTCACATCTTATGTCTTCCCTTAACCAAACCCACCACTTCCCTTAAAGAATGAACCACATGTGTAGGATGATGCTTCCGTAATTCGGTTTCGGTAAAGGCACCTGTTGTCACGGCAATACTCATAAGACATCCTGAATTATGCCCCTGATTGACATCCACCTCTGTATCCCCTATTTTGATTACTTGCTTTGGATCGGTAATTCCGAATTTTTTCATCATGACCTGAATCAATTCCGGATATGGCCTGCCTCTTTCAACCTCGTCGCTACAAACTGTGATGTCGATTAAAGGGGTATTTTTCCATCCGACCCTATCCAAAATCACATCTGTAATGTCTCTGCTGAATCCGGTATCCAATCCTACTTTTATTCCCATTTTTTGGAGTTCGGCAAAAACTTCCTCCGCATCGTCCATGGCAGATATACCTGGCGTATTCCGGTAGTATTCAATCATATTACTTACAAAGTCATCATGCACAGCTGAAATCAATTCCTCTGTTACTTCGCTTTGGATGGATATATTTTGGGTTAGAATGTCACGGATAGCCAATGGTTTTGGGTAGCCCATTTTTTCTTGGGCTTCTTCCAAAGTAACCTTGTCAAAACCATGATGAAGGAAAGCCTCCTGAAATGCAGCCGCAACATTACTGTTGTCCTTGATGGTAGTGCCTGCCATGTCAAAGACTGCCAGTTTTATTGATTTTTCCATATTTGTGAACGGGTATCGATTGATGATAAAAAGGGTGAAAGGTTAGACTCAACCTATTATTTAATTCAAAACGGAATAATGTTTAGCAAAAATAAACTTTTGATGTTTTCAACAATTAAAATGATGATTATCCTTCTGTTAATTTTAAAGTAACTTACAAATCTGAAAATTAAAGGAGATTGTCAGGTATAGATTTAAATAGGCCTTTTATTTTGCATAGCAATAAATACTGATAGTTAATTATTTGTTAACAGAAATAGCTTCTTTAATCAATAGTCTTAATATAATTTAGTATTTATAAACAATTTGATATGAATATTACCAAGGAGGAAAGAATTGAGGAGGTATTTGGACTGTATGAAAAGTTTGGGCAGATCGATTATATCGGAGAACCAGTTTCCCAGATCGAACACATGTGCCAATCTGCTCAATTGGCCGAAAAGGAGGGATTTGATGAAGAAGTTATATTGGCAGCTTTCTTTCATGATATTGGACATCTCTTTGCATTGGATCAGGATCTTGAAAATATGGGTGGATATGGAGTGATGAGCCATGAAAAGCTGGGTGCTGACTTTCTAAGAAAATTGGGGTTTCCTGAAAAAATCGCCAAGCTGGTCGAGAATCATGTACAGGCCAAAAGGTATCTGACATTCAAATACCCCGAATACTATGAGAAGTTGTCGGAAGCGAGTAGAAAGACCTTGGAATATCTAGGTGGTGTAATGACTTCAGAAGAGGCTGAGGCTTTTGAAAATGACGAATTTTTTGAGCTTTCCCTAAAAATGCGAACCTGGGATGAGTTGGCCAAAGAGGAGAAAGTTCCTTTGCCTGATTTGAACAGGTATAAAGATTTGGCCTTAAAGGTGAATTCCTGAGGAACGATGAAGAACGCTGATAACGCTGATTGATCTGATTTTCACTGATTTATTGATCTTTCTGCATCAGTAAAATCAGTTTCATTTCTTCTGCCGATGTGAGTGTCTCCTACTCACATCCATCTCCACTCACATTCTTTTCATCTTTTCAAAACAAACCTATCAATCACCCTACCCTCTACATCAACTGCCTCAAATTCCAATTGCTCCTGATCCACCACAATCCATCCAAAATGATGCACCCTGATAAGTTTGTCCATTTTCGGAGATGGCTCCTGTTCAGCTTCAGGTTCGAGGTTTCCACCCGCACCTCCGACAATGACAAAAGCTGTTTGATTGGCTTTGTTGTCTAAAATAAGACGCTCATAATCATGGGTATGACCGGAAACAACAAGATCAATCTGCCCTGATTCATAAAAGGGCTTCAATAAATCCAAAATACTTTTCTCTCCCTTGTAACCTTTCCAACCTTGGCTGAAAGGTGGTTGGTGGACAAATACAATTTTCCAATGCGCGTTTTTCCAAGCATCAGAATTGATGGTTTTCTGGAACCAGTCATATTGTTCTGATTGTATATTGATGCCAACAGGAAAGTTTTCATTGGGGTCCAGGGCTATAAATGCACAGGGACCTTCTTGCCAAAACTGATAGTTTTTCTGGTTTTTGTATTTTAGATTCTGGATGAAATTGGTTGGAACCCACTCGTTATAACTGTTGTCGTAATCATGGTTGCCCGGAAAAAGATAGTGGGGGACAGGTACCTCATGTAATTGGCTGAGGAACTTGACATATTGCCATGAGTCCCCTCCATTTCCCACCAAATCACCAATTCCTACAGTGAATTGAGGATTTTTGTTTTTCATCTGTTTAGCGATTTCAGAAAAAGTTTCCCATCCTCCTTGACTGTCTGCCCATACAGCGAATGAAATAGATTTTGTAGAGGGAGCTAATGTGGCTTTAAAAAGAGGTGAAACCGTCTTATTCATTTCGAAATGAAAATAATGGCATTTTTTAGAAGAAACAATCGCACTATAGATTCCATTTTCTTCCATTACTTCTTTTGTATTCACAACCATATTTGGGTCATGACCGAAATGTAATTTTGCCTTGGCATTTTTTTCCCCCGTCCATCTCAGCATCAAACTATCTTTGCTAATGGGAATGAGAACCGGAGAGCTATACCAAATGGGATATTCCTTCCAGTTTTTTGGAAAATTACCTTCCATCCAAAGGTTTTCTTTGGCTATTTTTATCGTTAAGCTGAAGTTGTCTTCCCTTTCCTTCACAGACTTTTCCCAAATCTCCTTATTCACCCAAAATACCTGTCTAAGTCCACCTGATGCCGCATTATTGATGACCCTGACATGAATCTCCATGAGAGTTTCAGTTTTTGGGATTGGGAAAAACAATTCAGAATTTTGTAAGACCCTTTCTCCATTGATCCAAAGTTGGGCACCATCATCTGCATTGATCCACAGATATCCATCTGACTGATTCAATCTATTTAAATACCAGACATTGCTGTTTGGATGTGAAATCTTATGGGGGAGTTGGATCTTTTCTCCAAGAGATATATCCGGAAATGAAGCAGTCTTGCCAGGCATTGTATCCCACCCATAAAACTCCCAACCATCTTCCAAAACCAGTCTATCCTCATCTGAAATGATTTGATTAGCTGAAAGATTTAAAAGGGAGTCCAGAAAAGTAAAAGCAGAACTGGAGTAAGTTGGTGTAAACTCCTCTCTTTTACAAGAAATCAGCAAAAGAAGGGTAAATAGCAACAAAGTATTTTTCATGAGATAGATAAGCCTTAAAAAGGAAAAAACTTTATTAGGGTCTTTATACTTTTTTGGTGGATAAAACTTGCATTCTTCGCCGATGTGAGTGTCTCACTCACATTCTTTAATCCAAACCTGTAAATTAATTAACCATCCATATCAACCTTCTCGAGATTCCAAAGTTCACACGTTATAATTATCATCGTCAATCGTTAAATTCCCCATTTGAGGGTCTGTTTTGGATGCCAATCCTGTCTCGATTCTTCCGGCAAACCTTCTTTCAAAATTGCTTTCATTTTTGATCTTTAGAGAAAAGTCATACCAGCCGAAGCTTTTATCAGTAGCAATGGTGATGGTTTTTTTTCCGTTTGACTTAATGCTGAATGTTGTTATTTCCTTTCCGTATGCCTGATCTTCAAGAATGCAATTGACGGTTTTTGAATTGTCCTTGTTTTCCAAATGAATGAGAAGCTGTGCTTTTTTGGGATCAGAAATGTCGTAGGTGGTGTTAACCTCCAACAATAACTCTCCTTTTTCACCTTTGAAACTTCTGAAGAAACCATTGGGGCCATAAGCTTCCAAATGGTATTGATTGTTTTCAAAATTCTCCAGCGGCCATTCGAAATCCAGTTCAGTACCGGCTTCCAATGCAAAATCCCAGGATTTTATGGATTTCCATTGGCCATTTTCCAAGTATTTGTTTTGACTGTACACCTGAAAGGGTACTCCGGCTGTTTTGTCTCCAAAAATTTCTTTCCCATTTTTAAAAGCTATTCGGAAGCTTTGCTGATAAAGATCAATTGTCCCATCGAGATAAAGTTCATAAGGAAGGGGAGAGGAGTTTCTGATCCCAGTCTCTTGTTTTGGCAAAATAGGAGACCTAACCCCATTTTTTTTGACAGTTTTGATTTCTTCGGTTTTTAAGGGCGTGAAATTATTGGGCATGTCTTTAAAACTTGCTTGGTGTATCATGGACATAAAAGCTTTTTGCTGAACAGATTTGGGAAGACTGATTTTTTCGCCATTGTAGGGTCTGAAAACGGAGGTCAAATCCCCGCAAACTGTCCTTCTCCAGGAATTGATATTTTCTTCTTTGATGTCTTTTCCGGTTTTGTGTTTTAGGAATTTTTCCAAAAACATCAGAGAAGAGGTCAGATCACAGACTTCCGAATTTACCCAGCCTCCTCTAGTCCAGGGAGATGCAATGATCAAAGGAACCCTGTAGCCAAGACCAATTGGGCTTTGACGTGCATTTTCAGGTTTCATTCCAGGCTTGGAAAGTTCTTCTTCCAAGGTCACAAATTCATCTTTGGTGCTGATGCCGGAAGTGTATTTCCCGGAATCTTTATCGGTAGGATGAGGGGCGACAAAAGGTGGGATATGGTCAAAATATCCATCGTTTTCATCATAGTTGAGGATAAATATGGTCTTCTTCCAGACTTCAGGATTTTCAGTCAGGATATTCATTACTTCCGAAAGGTACCAAGCCCCATACCAAGGGGCAGACGGATGGTCAGAAAATTTCTGGGGAGCAACCAACCAACTTACTGTTGGCAATTTGCCATCCTTTACATCCTTTCTGAATTGATGTAAGATGTCTCCTTTTGGGATTTTAGTTTTGAATTTTTCACCATCCTTTTCATATTCCATCCATTCTGTATCATGAAAATATTGGTCTGAATCATTGATGGAAAAAGCCTTTTGGTGAAGATTTTTTTCTGCTTCAGGTAGCTTGTCAAAATTATCCGGATGGTATTTGACCAAGGCATCACGCACATAGTCCAATTTTGCTTTGTGTTCGTCTAAACTTTTTTCTTGTCCTTCCAAAGGATTGGAATTCATTGCTGCTTCCAAATCAGCGATGGACTGTACTAATTGGTTTTCTGCTTCTTGCAAAAATGGATAATGGCTTTTGGCAAACCTGACATGGTATTGCTTGAACCATTCCAGATTATTGTCTGTGAAATTTCCCAAAAGACTTTCATCTTCCCCCTCCAATCCTGAGGAAAGACTGATTTCGTTTTGGTAAACTCTCCAAGAGATGTCGTTTTCCTCTAATCTTTCCGGAAAGGTTTCCCAGTCCACTTCATTATTATAAGTGGCTTCTGAATTTCTTACAACCGAAAGACCTGTTTTGGGATCCCTGCTTTTTCCTGTCCAAAAATACATGCGGTTAGTGGTCGTTCCCGTCAATGCAGAACAAAAATGCTGATCACAGACCGTGAAGGCATCCGCTAATGCATAGTAAAAAGGAAGATCCTCACGGGTATAATATCCCATGGTCAATGGCACATGGTTGAATTCTTTGGTGCCGGGTCGCTTGGCTTCAATCCATCCATCGTATTTTCCTTCATTTCGGGCATCTACCTGATTTTCCCATGAGTGGGGAATATCCTTCATCCAAGTGGCTTTGGTGTTTTGGATATCCAAATGAAATGGTTTGAAGGTATTTCCGTCTTTATCTTTTTGCAACCAAACCGGCAATCCGCCCTGAAGCCTGATGGCCCTTGGGTCGTTAAAGCCCCGAACACCTTGAAGTGAGCCCAAAGCATGGTCGAAAGACCTGTTTTCCTGCATCAGAAAAACCACATGTTCGGCATCATAAAATGTGCTTCCCTGTTCGGGGCTGATGGCCATTGCTTTTTGAATGGCTTGGGGGATTCCTCCCCAAAGTGCCATGCCGCCTGAAAAAACTGTTGCCTGTTTTAGAAATTCTCTTCTATTGGTCTTCATAGGTATTATTGCAATAAACCTGCCCATACCAATTTTTGGTATAGGCAGGGGATTTAAGTTTTAACTTACTCAATTATCGTACAACATCCCACCAAACCCTGGTGGATATATTGTCTTCACCTTGTCGGGTGATGGCAGCCCGGTAATTATCTTCATTCAATGCCTGAACAGAAGAAGGATACATAAACCTTCTTGGTACATTTGGTTCGAATGCCGCAGGACCGGGGACAATTTCAGGAAAACCTGTTCTTCTCCAATCATACCAGTTTTCCAATCCTGAGAAAAACAGAGAAAGCCATTTTTGGGTGCCTATTTTTCCAAGTTTTTCCTGTTGTGTTCCGGTGTAAGATACTTTTGGTTGGTTAAAGTAGTCATTTCCAATTTGCAATCTATCTGCGATCTGTGGTAGGCTGATTAATCTATACCGGCTTTCATAATATTCAAATGAAGCATTGACACCGTTCAGGTAATATTCTTCGGCACTCCCTGTGGTGATGAATCCTCTTTCTCTTGCCTCAGCTAAAATAAACTGTAATTCAGAATAATTCATCAGTATGGTTTGATATCCTACAGGATTGGCCAAAGAGGTACATTGGTTACATGACCAAAGAAAACCAACTCTGGAAATATAATTGGAACCCCCTCTCGCAGGGTCTCCTGATGGAGAATATTGCAGTGCTTCTTCATCGGAAAGTCCATTGGGTACACCCTGATAATCTTCTGAACCTCCAATAATCCCTGCCCCGGATTGATTGGTAGGCTGGGCATAAGCAAATAACCTTGGGTCATTTAGGTCTTTGAGCGTCAATTCCATGTTTTTGCTTAACCTGTATTCATCAAATGATCCTGATCGGGTAGTAAATAGGTCATGTTGATTAGGGACATCTGCGAGATGCTGTAGCAATGCATGATCATTGTTTCCGGTGAAAATCGGAAACTGTGCAGGATTGGAAAGTATCTGTTGCATTTCAGCAGAAGGGTCTTTTCTCAATGAAATACGCATCAAAGCCCTTAACCTTAAAGAGTTTGCGAATTTTTTCCATTTAACAATATCACCACCAAAAAGGATGTCGCCTCTTACTGCTTCATTGCTCGTTCCCAGAAGTTCATTTGCTTCCCTTAGTTCCCTGAGGATTCCTTCATAGATTGCCTCCTGACTGTCAAATACAGGATAATTGACCCCGTTTTTGGCCAATATAGCTTCCGAATAAGGGAGCTCTCCATAGGCATCGGTCATAAAGGCATATTGAAAAGCCCTAAGTACCTTGGCTATTCCTACATAATTTTTCTGTCCGAGAGGTTCGGATATCTGAATGATATTGTTCAGGTCTCTCATCGAATTGTAGAAAGTACCATAAGGATTGCCAAATGGTCCCCAGTTGTAACGGTCTTCGTTGGTGAACTGGATTTTTGCAGTGTATTGCATCACTACGTTTCCAATTCCCCATGCCTGACCTGCTACTTGCCCTGCCGTGCTTCTGATAACGGTGGGCAGCAACAACGAGGAAGGAACAACTTCAGGAGAATTGGGATTTGAATTGACTTCTTCAAAATCTCCTGTACAGGAAGCAATCCAGCCTATTTGAAGGGCCAGTATTGCAGTGAAAAGTTTTTTGATATTCAGTTTCATAATTTTCATTTTTCAGATGATTGGTGGATTAAAACTTAGCATTCAGGTTAAATCCGAAGTTTCGGGTAGAAGGGAAAGCCATGTTTTCAATTCCCGGTTGAAGTGTTCCTCCGGACATGGACAATGTTTCCGGATCGAAATGTGGGTTTTCTGTCCAAAGGGCAAGATTTCTTCCAACCACAGACAATCGCACATCTTCAATCGGAAGATTTCCAAACCATTTTTTGGGCAGGTTATATCCGAAGATTACTTCCCGGAGTTTGATGTATGAAGCGTCATATTTGGCAGCTTCCACATTGTTTCTTTCATAATATCGGTTATGCCAGTTTCGTGAAGTGATCTTAATATCATTTGGCCGGAATGTCCCGTCGCCATTAGATATCACCCCCGGGCTGATAATTCCATTGCCTTCTACTGTAAGATCATAGCCGTTTGCTCTTCCGAAGAGGGTTTCTTCCAATTGACCGGAGGTACTTCCGATGGTTTTGGTTCTTGAGACTACTATCCCACCATATCGGACATCAAAGAGGAATCCGAAGGAGAAGTTTTTATAGCTAAAGCTATTTTGGATACCCAACATCCAATCAGGATTGTAATTTCCCTGTAAGACCAATTCGGAGTCTCTAAGTGGCGTTCCGGTACTGTTGTGGATGATTTCTCCAAAAAATGGACTGCTTGGATCCTCAACCCTTGCAAATCCTACTCCATACATATTGCCCATTCTCTCACCGATCCTTGCCTGTACAAATGCGCCGTTCCGGTCTGTCAGCGTGTATGTATCCAAACCTTCAGTCAGTTCCAATACTTTGCCCCTGTTTCGGGTGAAGTTGGCCACAACATCCCATCTGAAGCCATTGTTTTTTCTAATTGGATTGGCCAATGCCACAATTTCAATTCCCTGATTCTGGATTTTACCGGCGTTGATGATTCTACTATTGTAGCCCGTGGCAATGTCCAAGGTGATAGGGATAATCTGATCTCTGGTAATATTATTGTAGTACGTGAAATCCAATCCCAACCTGCCTTGAAAAAATCTGATATCAAGCCCAAATTCAGTGGAGGCGGTTCTTTCAGGTCTCAATTCTGCATTGGAAAGGACAGAGGATTCTGTCTTGGCCTGATCAGATCCCCATGCAATCTGATTGTTGAACACATTGGTCAAACTGTATGGAGAAGTATCATTTCCAACTTCTGCATATGCCGCCCTTACTTTTACCAATGATACATTTCTTGGCATTTCTATCATATCAGAAATAATACCGCTTAGAGTCGCTGAGGGATAGAAATAAGAATTGTTATTTACCGGAAGGGTAGAAGACCAGTCATTTCTGCCTGTAATGTCCAAAAACAGGATATTCTTATACCCGATCTGTCCAAAACCGTAAAGTGAGTTGATTTTTTTGCGGGAATTAAACTGCTCAGTCTGTAAAGCAACTGCTGTATTGGTAAAGTTGTAGATATCGGGGATCAACAGTTCAGGTGCCACCAATTGAAGAAACCTGTTTTCCTGTGACATTAAGTTACCACCAAGTGCAATGTTGTAAGTCCAGGTAGTATTGGTAGTTTCTGAATAAGTCAGCAAAAAGTCTGAGTTTCTTTCGTTGAAATACACATTGTCCTCTCTGTAATTACCTCTTGGGAATCTTTGGGTGGAGAATGCCCTTTTTCTGTCTCTCAATTCATTGTAATTGTCCACACCGGTCCTTAGCATAAGGCTGAGTTTGTCAGTGAAATGATAATTCAATACGATATTTCCAAAAATCCTGTTCTTCTGCTGACCGTTGGTATTTTCAAAGACAGTAAAGTAAGGATTGTCATGATAATTATAGTTGTAATTGAATTGCTGCATGCCTTCCATTCCCGGCATCCAATAATCCCTCAGGTTTCCGGTATTGATCTGTCTTCCATACCAAATCCATAAGTACATCAGGTTTTCAGTTCCGTAGCTGATATTTGGTCTGTTGCCGGAGTTTGTATTCTGATAGTTGACAGTAGTATTGATGGTCAGCTTGTTTGGAATGATTTGTATACCCGAGTTCAATGCCAAGGTATTTCTTTTAAGGTCTGTATTGGGAACTATACCTTTTTGATCAAGATTCGTCCAGGAAAACCTTACGTTTGCCTTTTCAGTGTCCCCTGCAATAGATACATTGTTTGCCAATGTCACACCGGTTCTGAAAAAGTCATTGATGTTATTTGGTTGGGGCACCCAAGGAGTTGAATTGATAGTGCTTCCTGATGGTGCATTTAAATCACCGCCTCTAAAACCCGCAACATTCCTTGGGGAATCAAACTGTGGAATGGATAATCCTGTGTTCATATCAGGACCCCAACTCTCATCAACTCCATCGGCAATACCTGCCCCGGCACCATTGACAAATGCAAATTGACCGTTATTTCCTTGCCCGTATCGGTCTTGCCACTTGGGCATGACCAAAGGATTGTCAAAAGTGGTGTTGGAATTGATGGTAATACCTAATCCTCTTTTTCCTTTTCCTGATTTGGTGGTGATAAGAATAGCACCGTTTGCTGCTCTTGAACCATAAAGTGCCGCTGCTGCCGGGCCTTTAAGGACTGTCATGGAAGCAACGTCATCAGGATTGATCTCTCCTGCGGCATTGCCATAATCCACTTCCAGACCGCCTCTTCCTGAAGATCCGACCACATTATTACTTATTGGAATACCATCCACCACAAATAAGGGTTGGTTGGCATTGATATTCAATGAGGATTCCCCACGGATGGTAACCCGCGTAGATCCACCCAAAGTACTTGAACCGTTGGTGATCTGTACACCTGCAACCCGACCGCTGAGGGAATTCAAGACGTTTGTTTCCCTAGCCTCAGTAAATCTGTCTCCATCTACTGTTTGAACAGAATATCCAAGGGCCTTGGCATCTCTTTCCATTCCAAGGGCGGTGACGACAATTTCATTCATCTCAAAGCCTTCTTGCAGTGTTACATTTATGATGTTTGCATTGCCGACCACTCTATCCAATTTTTCAAATCCAATAAAGGAGAAAGAAAGGGTGTCAGACGCATTGGCTACAATGTTAAATACACCGTCCAAATCTGCCACAGTACCCTTTGTGGTACCTTTGATCAGAACGCTTGTGCCCGGTAGCGGTTGACCACTGGGATCCGATACTTTTCCTTCTACCGTTCTTTCCTGGGCGAAGGCAGATAGTGTCAAACCTAGCAATAAGGTCAGCAACCATCCTACTCTTTTTGTTGTTAAGGTTTTCATTTGTTTGTAGAAATGTGTAATGTCTTTAAGTTTAAAAGTTTTAACAAAGCTAAACTTTTGACCTACAGGGGAGGTTAAGTAAAAGTTAATTAAAGGTGAATTAATTTAGTGTTAAGTTTCCAAAAATACCGTTTTAAGGCAAATAAATGCAGTTTATTAGCTTAACATTGATCTTAATTTAGATATTCATATTTAGTAAAAGTTAGGATTGTGTTAAGTTAAAAAGTATATAAATAGTAAACTTTCCTATTTCAAACCTTTGAGGTTTTTTTTAACCTCAAAGGTTTTTGGGTTAAGTTTATTTGGTTCAGAGGAAGGGTTTGGGTTAAAAGGGAAAACCTTCGAGGTCCTGACGTCGCGGTGGGGAAGACCTCAAACATGAGACTACCTAACCTTTGAGCTTTATTTAACCTTGAAGGTTTTTGGGTTAAGGTTATTTGGTTCAGAGGAAGGGTTTGGGTTAAGTTTATTTGGTTCAGAGGAAGGGTTTGGGTTAAGAGGGAAAAACCTTCGAGGTCCTGACGTCGGGGTAGGGAAGACCTCAAAGGTTTCTTCGCCCCCACACTTAATTCGCCTCCGCGACCCTCACTTTCACCTTCTTCAACTTCTCGTTATTGATCTTGGAGATGGTTTTTTTGGCGAGGTCACGTTTGATGGCTACGTAGGAAGCAAAATCTAAAATAGTAATAAGACCTATATCAGAACCGTCAAGGCCACCTTTTTTGGTCAGGAGACCTACAATATCCCCTTTGCTGATTTTGTCTTTTTTTCCTGCACTGATATATAGGCAGGCGAGGGTGGTAGGAGTGGGTTGGGGTAAGGTTTCCGACACTTCGATTTCCTCCACTGATTTATCAATATAGTCGGGAAGTTCCTCATCATTGGCCAAAATCAGATATCCCTGACCTTCTGCATGCATCCGTGCAGTCCGTCCATTGCGGTGGGTAAAGGCATCTATCCTTGGAGGCAATTGATAATGGACCACATGCTTGATTTCGGGAATGTCCAAGCCCCGTGATGCAAGGTCTGTGGCAATTAAAAGGTTGTAAACACCACTTCGGAATTTTATCAGGTTTTTTTCACGGTCGATCTGTTCCATCCCACCGTGCAGGACGCCATGTTCAAAATTATAAGCTGTCAGCAAAATACTGATCCTGTCCACAGCATCCCGGTGGTTGCAAAAAACCAGACAAGCTTCATGCTGAAATGCTGCAACAAGGCGCATCAAGGTCTCTACTTTTACCTTGCTTGAAGTATGGATAAGTTTGAGTTCCAGTTTGGAGTCAGCCTCATCTTTGAGGTAATTGACCTGATGTGGTCTGCTGAAAGGAATAAAATCCGGCATCCTGTCCAATTTGGTGGCAGAGGTCAACAAATGTCTTTCAGTACCGGATAATTTCCTGAATATCCCCCTCAGTTGTTCATGAAAACCCATCTGTAAGGATTTGTCAAATTCGTCCAATACAATCAGACGGATATTTTCCATATCAAAGGATTCCCTTTGGACATGGTCGGACAACCTGCCCGGAGTTCCGATGACAACTGCAGGACCTTCGGCCAAGGAGTTTTGTTCAATTTTCACAGAATGTCCTCCATAGCATGTGCTTACCCTGAAGTTTGTTTTCAGGGACTTAAAAACCTGCTCGATCTGTATGGCCAACTCCCTTGAGGGCACTACGATCAGTGCCTGTACCTCTCTGAGACTTTCATCCAAACAATCAATCAGGGGGAGGAGATAAGCCAAAGTCTTTCCCGAACCGGTGGGTGCAAGCAGCATCAGGTTATCGGTCTCTTTGGCCTGCTGAATAAAATCCAACTGCATTTCATTAAAAGATTCGATTCCCAAAAGATTTAAAAATCCGGCGTGTTTCTGATCGGTAGTTTCTGACATGATGCAAAGGTAGGTTTTTTTGAAGTATGGGGGTTACATGAAATATTTTGAGAGTTTTATATAAATTACTCTAAAAACCATTGAGGTTATGAAATCCGGTCAAATATTCTCCTCCAAATCAGTTTTTTACCTTTTCACCAATAACTTCTTTGCTAATCCTATTATAGCTGGTAATTTGATTCTTGTTATTCAAGAGTAAAACCCTGACCGCGCAATTCCCCAAAACTATGAAGAAACTTACTTGCCTTTTCCTGGTATTTACCAGCTTTACTTTATCGATGGCCCAAGATCTCACTTTGATCAAAAACGGTAATTCTGATTTTACAATCATCATTCCCAAAGCTCCTGAGGTTCAGGAAATACAGGCAGCTAAAATTCTCCAAGACTATCTACACAGGATTTCCGGATATGCTATCCCTATTGCACATGATGATGGGCTCCCAAGTCCCAATGAGATTCTTATCGGACGGGGCAACCGTCCTGAAACCGCTCATGTACCCTACATGGAGTTGGGGCAGGAGGGGCTGTATATCCAAAATACCGGAAAGAAGCTGATCATTTCAGGAGGTCCTAAAAAAGGGGTTATCTATGCGGTTCATACTTTTTTGGAGGATTATTTGGGCTGTAAGAAATATTCATCAAGTGTGGAGGTAATCCCTCGACATAATACGGTTAAAATCGGTCCGATCAAAGATTTGCAGGTACCTGTGTTTTCATTCCGGGAAGTATTCTACAATGATGTTTACGACCCGGTCCATATGGATTGGCATAGACTACATTCCCATGGGGAAAGGGGAACATCGCCCTCTGAATGGGGATATTGGGTGCATACTTTCCATACTTTTTTGGACCCCAAAGAATATGGCGAGTCCAATCCTGAATATTTCAGCTATTATGACGGGAAGCGTCATGCTGCCCTGATACCCTCTTGGGACGGCAAAAGTGTGCAGCCCGAGTCGCAACTTTGTCTTTCCAATCCTGAAGTGTTGGAAATCGTCAGCAAAAACCTGAAAGCCGCCATGGACAAAAAGCCCCAGGCTAAGTATTGGTCTGTCAGCCAAAATGACAATGTGAACTATTGCAGATGTGAACATTGCGCTGCCCTAGATGCCAAATATGCCGCTTTTGCACCTGAGGAAAAAATGTACGCCACGCACGGAAGTGAATACCCTGCCTTGGGAATGGGATCAATGTTGACCTTTATCAATAAGGTGGCTGAACGCTTTCCGGATAAAGTCATTTCCACGCTTGCTTATCAATACACCCGGGTTCCGCCCAAGGATATCGTCCCAAGGGAAAATGTGAACATCATGCTCTGCAGCATTGAAAGTACCAGAAATGAGCCAATGGAAACAGGTGATAGGGCATTTAGCAATGACCTGGAAGGATGGGGGAAAATCACCGACAATATCCTGGTTTGGGATTATACCATTCAGTTTTCCCATTTGGTTTCTCCTTTTCCCAATCTCAGGACCCTTCAGCCCAATGTGCAGTTTTTAAGGAAAAACCGTGTCAGTGCCGTTTTTGAGCAGGGAAATATTCAGAGTGGCGGTGAGTTTGCCGAACTGAGGGCATATCTTTTGGCCAAATTGCTTTGGAATCCGAATGTAAATATTGAAGAGGAAATGAATGGGTTTCTAATTGCTTTTTATGGAAAAGCAGCACCTTATGTAAGACAATATATTGAATTGCTTCATGACAATAATCAGGGATTTACAGGTAGGAAAATGTCCATTTTCGGTAGTCCTGTAAAGGAGAAAGACAGTTTTCTGTCCCCTGAACTTATTCAGGCTTACAATGACATATTCGATCAAGCTGAGAAAGCAGTGAAAAAGGAACCCGAGATTTTAAGCAGGGTAAAATCAGCCCGGCTACCGTTACAATATGCCATGCTGGAAATTGCAAAGGAAGAACAGGCAAGTGCTTGGGGAAATCTCGCTCCTTCCCAACCGCAAAGATTAAACCTTCCATCAGAAGTCAGCCACCTACTGTATGATTTTATCTACCATTGTATGCAGACCAAGGTTAGCAGACTTTCAGAGTGGCATACACCACCGGTTGAGTATTTGGGAAAATACCCTGTCTTGGTTTCAAAATAATTGAATTAGATCACTCATTGTTGATAATAATTTTGTTATTTTTCAGATTATTCGTTCAAAACCATATAACCCAATAATAGAATGATTTATATGTTTTCAGATATTGTATTAAATTTGTTATATGAATACTACGGAAATTTTAAATATAAGAAATAGATTCAAAGAAGCTGGTGCTTCTGGAAATAAAGCTCACGTCGTGGCTAGTCAAGGGAAGTGGATATTATTGAGGGATGGAAGTCCAAAAGCAGTTGCCACACTCAATACCAAAGCAGATGCATTGGAGGAGGTAAAAAAAATGATTGGTACTGGAAACATTGATAGAATTGTAATTCATAGACCGGATGGGTCAGTTGAAAAAGTTCTTGTTATAAATTCTAAATGAATAATAGGTGGATTTTGAGAAAAATGTTTTTATCAATTGCCCTTTTGACAATGCTTATAAGCCCATTTTAAAATCAATTTATTTTTGCCTCACCTATCTTGGATATAATCCATTACTTTCTGAAACAAAAAATTCCGCCGAATCACGGATAAGTAATATTCAAATTTTAATAGAAAAAGCAAAATTTAGCATCCATGATATTTCCAGAATGCAAGCAAGTAAAAAAAATGAACTTGCCAGATTTAACATGCCATTTGAATTGGGAATGGATATTGGTTGTAAAAGATTTGGGAATCAGATTTATAAAGACAAATCATTCTTAATTTTCGACAAGGAGCATTACAGATATCAAAAAGCCTTATCTGATATTTCAGGAAATGATATTCAAATCCACAAAGATATTCCTGAAAAAGCCCTAAGGCATGTCAGAAATTGGATTTTCAAACAAAATAATAAAAAGATAGATAGTGCCAATAGAATTTGGAATTCCTTCAACCAATTTAATGGTGATTTCTATTTGATTCTTCAAAGTGATGAATTGAGCCAAGAAGATGTGGATGAAATGCCATGGGAAGAACACCGGAATTACATACTTCAATGGATGGAAGGACGAAAAAAATTCAACAATTGAATTTCAAAAATAAATTTAAAGACCAAATTTTAAATAAAGTGGATTCTAGACCAAAATAATTATTTTGTATGAATTTATGTCCTGGAGTATTATCGAAATCCCGCCCAAATCAAACTTTCAATCACCAATTTCCTGTAACTCTTATCTGAAAACACCTCAGGGCCATGTCCAGGTTGGATATACACTGATCGGGATTTAGGGTTGATTTGCTGACACCAAACCACAGGATTCATACTTTTCGGATGGTCGGTTTTTGCCAATACATGTATATTTTTGTTGACAGGGGCATTGATATAGATTTCATCAAAAACTTTAAAATCCTTAATTCCTGAGGTGATGGGATGTTTGGAGTCAGTGATTTGGATATTAAATCTCACATCATGTTGGTATCCTGAAGGATTGCTGTTATCAGTGGATGGTTCTACATATCGTCCCCCCAGCACCTGTTGATAAAACTCCCAATCCTGATAGGAGGGTAGGGAATGATGGAGAAAGACCAAACCTATTCCTGATTCTACCTTTTCTTCAAATCCTTTTTTCTGTTCTTCGGTAATCTGTTGGACCATATCATAAAACAGTACCAAATCAAAATCATCACCATATTTGCCCAGCCAAAAGTCATTGGCCTTTGGGTGTAGGATTTCTGTGAACTCTATATTTTGAAAACTGTCCAACATCTCAAAAAACACTTCCCTGTCAAAGTCATGCCCGCCTGTAATCAATAGCACCTTTAAATTATCTTCCTGCGCAATGGATTGGAAGCTTGTCAGTAAAATCAGGAGGAGGATTAGGATTTGATTCATATTTTAAAAATAGTGAAAACTTATGGATAATAGTTTACAAATCTAAAAGCTTGATTGAATCATTTAATAGAACGCTGATAACGCTGATTTTGCTGATGTCCACAGGTAAAAAAATCAGTGCAAATCAGCTCCATCAGCGTTATCAGCGTGCCAAATGCAGTAATTGGAGCTTTAGCCTATGATTAAGATAGTTTTAATCCTGATTTTAATAAAAACTGATATAACTTGCAGATAGGCGCAATCAAAACAAAAAGAAATAATACTCCAAACTAACAGCCCAAAATCCCATACCATGAAAAATTCCCTTATACTCCTTATTCTTATGATGTTCAATTTTCAGCATCAGACAGTTTTTGCACAACAAACTTCCCAAGAACCTGTTCGCATGGCCATGATGGGGCTGTCACATGGGCACTCTCCATGGATATTCAACAGGAAAGATAAATCAGATGTTGAATTGGTGGGTATCTATGAACCGGATGAAAAATTGGCAGCATCGTTTGCCAAACGATATGATTTGGGAAAAGACCTATTTTTTAGCGATGCCGATCAGATGTTGGATAAAGTTATGCCTGAGGCTGTATTGGCATTTGGTTCTATTTATGACCATTTGATGGTGGTTGAAAAAGCGGCACCCCGTGGAATCCACGTGATGGTTGAAAAACCCCTGTCTGCTTATTATGAACATGCCGTAAAAATGAAAGCATTGGCTGAACAACATGGCATTCATCTCTTGACCAATTTTGAGACATCATGGTATGCCAGCACCGAAAAGACCTATCAATTATTACAGGACAAGGCTACGTTTGGTAAGATCCGGAAAGCGGTTTTTCATCATGGTCATAGAGGTCCAAAAGAAATTGGGGTTGGAAAGGAGTTTTTGGATTGGCTGACAGATCCTGTTCAGAACGGTGGAGGTGCCCTGATAGATTTTGGCTGCTATGGGGCCAATATCATGACTTATTTGATGGAGGGCAGGAAGCCAATCTCAGTTACTGCAATTACCAATACATTTAAACCTGAAGTCTATCCCAAAGTGGATGATGAAGCTACCATTATTTTGGATTACGGAGATGCGCAGGCCATCATACAGGCTTCCTGGAACTGGCCTTTTGACAGGAAGGACATGGAAGTCTATGGGGTTTCCGGACATGTGATCAGTGAAAACAGATCAAAAATGAGGATAAGAAGCTGGTCCTCAAATGAAGAGCAGCTTTTGGAGGTAACTCCCGAAGAATTGGGAGTCTATGTTGATCCATTCTCATATTTTGCAGATGTGATACGTGGTAAAATTAATGTGGAGGAATATAGTCTGTATTCATTGGGCAATAATATGATAGTTGCCGAGATTCTTGATGCTGCCAGGCAATCTGCCGCTAAAGGTCAAACAGTTTATTTGAAATCAGAATAAAAACCAATATCAAGATGATAATTTGATGGTTTTATTGATATTTTATGGATTTCAGTAATTTTGACCGAAGCCATTTAAACTAAGTTGAATGCTGACATATCCAATATCAATCCATTTCCAATACCGAAAAAATCGGGAATAGTCATCAATCAATATCTGGTTGAATAGTAATTGAAGGACAATTTGGTAAGTGGCAGAATTAAGTTTATTCTTATGGAAATTACAATTAGCCCCAAACTCAATACTTTCAAAGCATGAAATTCCTTACTTCCCAGATGACTTTTTTTTTGCAGAACAAACCTGATCGGAGAAATCTCAGGCTTTTATTTAATTTTTTGTTGATCCTGCTAGTAATGATCACAGTATATTCAATAATCTTTCATATTTTGATGCTAAGGGAAGGGCAATCCTTTTCCTGGTTGACTGGCTTTTATTGGACCCTTACTGTGATGTCCACCTTGGGATTTGGGGATATCACATTTCATACTGATTTGGGTCGGTCGTTTTCTATTTTGGTTTTACTTTCAGGGATGTTGTTCTTGTTGGTTTTGTTTCCTTTTACCTTTATCAATTTCTTTTATTCGCCTTGGATGAAGGCCCAGGAGCAAGCTAGGGTGCGTAGAGAATTGCCCATTGAAATGAAGGGGCACGTCATTTTAACCAAATATGGCCCCGTTTCAGAAGCACTGATCAAAAAACTGAACAGGTTTAAATATGATTATGTGGTCTTGGTGGGCGATCTCACTGAAGGATTGCGGCTTGGTGAACTGGGAGTAAAAGTGATGTTGGGGGACTTGGTGGACCCTCAGACCTATAAGAATGCCAGGGTTGAAAATGCGGCCCTTGTTGCAACGACGGAATCAGACGTTCTAAATACCAATGTTGCATTTACTGTTAGGGGTATCAGCAAAGAAGTCATCATCATCTCTACAGCAAATACGGAAGCCGCAGTGGATATTTTGGGACTTGCAGGTAGCAATAATGTACTTCAATTGGGGGAAATCATGGGGCTAATCCTATCAAGAAGGGCCAATGCGGGTGATGCATGTGCCCATGTGATTGGGCGTTTTGGTGATTTACAGATTGCGGAAGCTTTGGTAACCGGGTCATCGTTGGTGGGGCTTACCTTAATAGAAACTGAGCTAAGACAAAAAGTAGGTGTGAGTGTGGTGGGGGTTTGGGAGAGAGGGAAATTCATGGCAGCTAGACCTGAAACAAAAATAAATTCAAGTACAGTATTGGTATTGGCAGGTTCCGGCGCTCAGATGGACATGTACAACCATAGTTTCGGTGTAAAATGTGAATTTACATCACCTGTATTGATATTAGGAGGAGGAAGGGTTGGAAGGGCTACAGGTAGGGCATTGGCTGCCCGTAATCTTCAATATAAAATTGTGGAAAAAGATCCACTCAGGGTTAAAGGAATAAAAAACGCCATAGTTGGGGATGCTGCTGATCTGGAAGTACTCAATCAGGCAGGGATTATGGAATCTCCTTCGGTGATCATTACAACCCATGACGACGATGTCAACGTCTATCTCACGATATACTGTAGGCAACTCCGCCCCGATATCCAAATTATCACGCGGTCCACTTTAGAAAGAAATCTCGGGACGATGCACAGGGCAGGGGCGGATTTTGTGATGTCATATGCATCTATGGGTGCCAATACTATTTTGAATCTCCTTCAAAGAAGTGATATTCTGATGGTGGCAGAAGGTCTTGATCTGATCAAAGTGAAAGTGCCATCTCAACTCTCCGGAAAAACTATTAAAGAATCCTCCATCAGAAAAGAAACAGGCTGTACCATTATCGGGATAAAGCATGATGGAGAAATGCATATCAACCCTGAACCCAGCATGATATTGCCGGAAGATGCAGAAATCATCCTAATCGGTACCGTGGACGCAGAAAACCAGTTTTTTCAAATTTACGGCACAAAAGATCTCTAGTCTCAGTAAGCAGTGTTCAGTTGGCAGTGTTCAGTGCTCTGTAGGCAGTGATCAGTCTCAGTAGGCAGTGGTCAGTTTACAGTAGGCAGTTTACAGCAGGCAGTATTCAGTAAGCAGTCATCGAACTTCGGACTTCTGACTTCGAACAATTTGCCCCTTCCAATTAAAATTTTTACATCAAATATTCTTTTCCAATACCATCAAATCCCTGCATTGAACCCCGTTTTCAAAAATCGGGACTTCATAATTATCGATAAAAAATTCAGGAATTATTTCGAGAAGCAAAAATCCCCTACTAAGGTACAACTTCAATTGAGCGATGCTGGTGTTGGCCGTGGCAATCCGAAGTTTCGAAAATCCCATGTTTTGGGAGATTTCTTCGGCATGCCCCAGCATCAATTTCCCCAATCCCTTTCCTTGGAATTCAGGGAGTACTGCAATATTCTTGATTTCAATCGTTTCTCTTTGGTCAAGAGGAAACAATACATATACCCCGATTATTTTTTCAATGGATTCTACCAAATAAACTTCCGAATACGGAAGGTATGAATCTATCATCCTGCGCGATGGATCAGCCAATTCTAAAAGATAGTATGGTGGCGTTTCATCCTTTTGTAACTGTCTGATATTTATTTCTACCATTGTTTAAATTTGAACCACAAAAGAAACAAAAGGGGACAAAAGATTATATCACCAAAGGTCGATATTCAGGAACTTTTGTATTCTTTTGTCACTTTTGTGGTACCATTATTTAACATTCCCCAAATTATTGTAATACTTTATTTTCTCATTCAGCAACTTGTAATCCAGTTGTCCTTTTACATCTTTCAGGTGCTCGATAATGGCGAGGGATTTGTTGAGCCTGGAATTGGGATTTTTGACCTTGGCGACAAGATAGACAAGGCTTCTTTGCTTTCCTTTTGTCAGTGCATAAAACAACTCACTTCCCAATTCATCCTGATCCAACAACACCTGTAATTCTTCGGGCATCTCATGCCCATATTCTGAATGGTCTTTTTCAATGTTGACAGTCAGTTTTTCACCTTCTTCGATTTTAAGTTGGCTTCTCAAAGTTTTGTTGATCAATATAAACCAATACTCCTTACTTTTCATCAAAGCAGCAGGATAGGGGGTAAGTTCATTCAGTTGGCAGAGAATTCTTTTGTTATTCCCTTCAATAAAAGATAGGGCAATGTCCTCAGGCACCGGGATATGGAAGTGCCATAAGTTGGTATGGAAATTTTCAAGAGTGGTGGTAAAGGATTTTTTCATTTATGAAAAATATTATTTTTTATTTGAATTTCTAAGTTTCTGAGTTACTCTCTGAGTCAGGGAATATTGTAACTAAAAATAAAATATTTACATCTTTCACATTTAAATCAAAGCATTCGGAACGAAAGCGTAATATTGGTATCTTTAGGAATCAGACGTTGATTGAGTCACTTAATTTTTACAAGTGGATCATTTAGCTGCCCTTTTCAAAAATTATCTCATGGAACAATCCGGGAATAAAATCAAGGTCAGGGATTCGGTTTCAAATACGGCCGGGAAGGCTGCTTTTCCAATAGTTGCTATTGGTGCGTCGGCCGGAGGACTCGAAGCTGTCTCTGAATTGTTGAGGAATCTGTCCCCCAACACGGGCATGGCATTTATTTATGTACAGCACCTCAAGCCTGACCATAAGAGCATGCTTGCCCCACTGCTGTCCAAAATCACCTCTATGGTGGTAAAGGAGGTGGAGGACAAAGTACTGATAAGTCCTGATTGTTTTTATATCATACCTCCCGACAAGGAGATCTCTGCACAAAATGGTCATATAATCCTGAAACCAAGGCCTGAAAGTCCCAAATTCAATCTGCCAATTGATATTCTTTTTACCTCTCTTTCCAAGACTCATGATGAAAATGTCATCGGGATCGTGTTGAGTGGAAGTGCAACTGATGGAACTATAGGCCTGAAGTCTATCAAGGAGAATGGCGGTCTCACTTTTGCCCAGGATAGTTCTGCCAAATTTGACAGCATGCCCAAATCGGCCATTTCAGCAGGCATTGTGGATTTTATTCTGTCCCCAAAAGAAATTGCCCAGGAGCTGAACAGGTTGAGTAAACATCCTCTGGTTATAAATACCGAACAAAGGGGCAGAGAGGAAGATCAGATTGCTGATTCCAATCCCGACCTAAGGGCTATACTGTTCAGTCTGCTCAAGTTTACGGGTGTCGATTTCACAGTTTACAAAATGAGGACCATCAAAAGGAGGATTTTGAGAAGAATGCTGCTCAATAGGATAGATGACCTCAAAACCTATTTGAATCTGGTCGATGATCAAAAGGAAGAACTGGATATTCTTTATCAGGACTTATTGATCAATGTGACCAGTTTTTTCAGGGATTCAGATACCTATAAATATCTGAAGGGGTATTTGATTCCCAAACTTCTAAAATCAAAAAAAGAAGGAGAGACACTGCGCATTTGGGTGCCGGCATGTTCCTCCGGTGAGGAAGCTTTTTCCATTGCCATGATGATTCTGGAAGTCCAGGAAAAAATGGAAAACCCTGTTCCCATAAAGTTGTTTGCCACTGACCTGAGTGATAAGGCCATCGGCAAAGCCCGGATTGGCATATATACCAAAAGTGAACTTGAATCTGTTTATCCAAGACGATTGCAGCGGTTCTTTTCCAAGAACGACGGCAATTACAAGATTTCCAAATCAATCCGGGATATATGTGTCTTTGCTACCCACAATGTTCTCAAAGACCCGCCATTTTCTAAGATAGATTTTATCAGTTGTAGAAATCTGTTTATCTATTTTGATATACAGGCACAGAAAAGGGCCCTTGCGACTTTTCATTATGCACTGAACGATAATGGCTATCTGATGCTCGGCAAAGCAGAGACAATCAGTTCTTCCACTCATTTATTCACCCAGCTTGCCAAGAAATTTAAAATCTATTTGAAAAAAAGCAATACAGATAACGTCCTGTTTACATTGCCCTACAAAAGTATGCCCATAAAAGAGACACTGCCCGCCAACCGTTCAGACCATCAGGGGACGGGTTCAGGTCTGTCTGAATTCAATACCAAACACAGTAGCATCGGACTGGCGCAGGCCATAGACGCCATTTTAGTTTCTGATTTTTTGCCTGCCTCGGTAGTGATCAATCAGCAGCATGAAATCAAGCAGTTCAGAGGCAATACAGACATGTATTTTAGCCATGTATCAGGAAAGGCATCACTGAACATCTTCAAGCTGGTCCGGAAAGATATTGCATTTCATTTGAGAAATCTGATTTCCAAATCCTTCAAAACCAATCAGCGGATCAGAAAAGGGGGAATCGAACTGAAAATCAACGATACCTTATATATCATCAGTATTGAGGTGGCTCCTATCCAATTGGATTTTGATGAGAAATTGTTGTTGGTGGTTTTTTCCAATCATGAGCAGGTCTTGGGCCTGGGGGAATTAAAAGATAATGGTGATGGGCAATCCAAGCAGGTCAAGCTTCAGGAAAACAGAATCAACCAGCTTGAGGAACAGTTGGCAACTTCTCATGAAGATGCCGTTGAACTTGCCCATGAACATGAGGGATATATAGAGGAGCTGCAAAGCGCCAATGAGGAAATCGTGTCCAGCAATGAAGAACTGCAGACTGTCAATGAAGAACTGGAAACTTCCAAAGAGGAACTTGAATCTTCCAATGAGGAGCTCATCACTACCAATCAGGAACTGCAAACGCGGAATGACCTTCTCAGTGAATCTTATGATTATTCCAAGGCCATTATATCAACCCTGCACGAACCATTGATTGTATTGGATAATAATTTTAGAATAAAAACATCCAATGATTCATTTTTTAAAACCTTCGGAATAAAAAAGGAAATTATGGAAGGCGAAATCCTGTTTGACCTCGATGACAAAGCTTGGAATATCCCGAGCTTAAGAGAATTGCTTGAGCATATTGTTCCTAAAAATTCCTCTTTCGTTAATTATAAAGTGGCCCACAATTTTCCGAGGATTGGGGAAAAGGTCTTTTTGCTCAACGCCAATCGAATTGTTCAAAAAAGTCATGGCGAACAATTGATCCTGCTTTCTTTCAATGATATTACTGAGACTGTAATGATGCAAAAGAAAGAGTTGGAGGTTTATGCAAAAGATATGAAGGAATCCCAGGATTATAACCTGAAGTTGGAAAAAGCGGTAAAGGAAAGAACCAAACAACTGGACCATTCCAATAGGTCATTGGCAGAAAAAAACAATGAACTAGGAAAAATCAACAAGGAACTTGAGGCTTTTGCATATATCTCGAGTCATGATCTGCAGGAACCTTTAAGGAAGATACAGACTTTTGCAGACAGGATACTTGAAAAAGAATTGCCCAATTTAACACCCGATGGGAAGGTCTATTTTCGTCACATGCAACAATCAGCCAATAGGATGCAGTTGCTGATTGAGGAACTATTGACGTTTTCAAGTCTCAATTCTGCAGAAAGGAAATTTGAGATGATTCATCTCGAAGATATTGTCAAGGAAGTTGAATGGGAATTGAAAGAAAATCTGGAAGAGAAAAAAGCTGTCATTGAAACAGGAGACATGTGTGAAATCAGCGTGATTCACTTTCAGTTCAGGCAATTGATCAATAACCTGATCGTCAATTCATTGAAATTTTCCAAACCTGCAATACCCATTAAGATCTCTATCTCCTCCAAAATTGAAAAAAAAGAAGATATCCAATTAAATGAAAACCTGGCCCATAAATATTATTGCCATATCCGGTTTTCAGACAATGGGATAGGATTTGATCAAAAATACAGCGTAAGAATATTTGAAGTTTTTGAAAAATTACACAGCAAAGATGAATATCCTGGTACAGGTATAGGGCTTGCTATTGTAAAAAAAGTTATAGATAACCATAATGGATTCATATATGCTACAAGTGAGTCAAATAAAGGAACTATCTTTGATATATACCTCCCCGCAAAACCACCAAAAAAATGAGCGATCAATCTCTTAAAATTATACTTGCAGATGATGATGAAGCAGATCGACTGCTGTTCAAAGATGCGTTTTTTGAAATAAAGTCAGGAATTATCATTGAAACTGTCAACGACGGTATGGAATTGATGAAACTTTTGTACGCTACTGAATCCGAAAATCTGCCAAATATCCTGTTTTTGGATATCAATATGCCACAAAAAACCGGCATAGATTGCCTTAAGGAAATCAGGGCTGACAATAGGTTCAAAGATGTTACAATCGCCATCTATTCTACCTCTTCCAGCGAAAAAGACATGGAGGAGACGTTTATCCATGGAGCCAATGTTTACATACATAAACCTAATAGCTTCGAGAAATTGAAGAAGGTTCTTGAAAAAGCAATCATGAATGCCCAAGTTTACCAAGAACCTCCATTCAATAAAGAAAATTTTCTATTAAACGCTTAATGATCGGCATAATCTAAAAATCGTGGACAATCAGAAACTACATATCAAATACATGGTAAGCCTCCGATGCATCATGGTGGTCAAGGAAGAACTGCGGAATTTGGGTATCAGGTTTGTAAATGTTTCCTTGGGAGAAGTTGAAATAATGGAAAATGTAACCCGGAATCAAATGGAAGCCCTAAGAACCAATTTGAAAAAAATCGGGCTGGAGCTTCTTGAAGATAAAAGGAATATCCTCATCAATAAAGTTAAAAATGAGGTCATTACACTGATACATCATTCTGACAGCATACTCAAAGTCAATTTTTCGGAATATCTCAGCAATCAGCTTGGATACGATTATACTTATCTGTCCAACTTATTCTCAGATGTCACGGGAATAACCATACAGCAGTTTATCATTTTCAATAAAATCGAAAAAGTAAAGGAACTTTTACTCTACAATGAGCTTAATCTGACAGAGATTTCCTACAAATTGGATTATAGCAGTGTCTCCCACCTTTCCAATCAATTCAAAAAAGTAACCGGCCTCACTCCATCTTATTTTAAGCATATGAGGGAATTGCGCAAAGCTCAGGCTGAAAAAAATAAATCCGTTTTTTAAAAGCGTATATCCTACTGACGAGTATAAAGGAATCCTTTCTGAATTGAATGTTGATCTTGAACAAAAAAAGTTAGAATTCATGCTCCTGTAATTTTCGGTGCGCCCAAGTGAGTGTCTCACTCACTACCGCCCCATGTGAGTGTTTCCACTCACATGACTTTCTTCTCTTCTGACTTTCTGACTTTCTACATAATTAGCCTAAAATGAGAGGTAATTGATATTTCATCATATCTTTTGAAATTTCTACAACATTTAAATAAGTATCAAGAACATTTTTAACTGTTAATTTCATAATATATTCAAAATAACATGTAATTATTTTAATATAAAAAATCTGAATTTTGTATTGTATATATTTTCAAAATATACAAAATCATATTATGAAAAAAAATCAGAAGAAGGAAAGTGCAAACCTGGATAAAGGTGTTTTGTCAAGGCTAAATGACAATCCAGACCAAAAAGAAAAGGTATCGCCATCGGACAAGGAAAAAGGAATCCTATCTGAATTGAATGATGATCCTGAGAAAAAAAAGTGAGGCTTCTAACATGATGGCTTTCATCATGCATGGAGGTAATTAAATCTGATTATCCTAAGTGGAACCTCTTGTAAAACAAAAATATTCAAATTCGAAAAACCTATAAACGGTAACTAAAATAATATTTAACCATTTACTTTAACCAAACCACAAAGTTATGTTTCACCATGTAAAAGAATTACAATTTAATGCGAGAGTTTCCAAGCCGGATGTCCGCTTCGCAAAATTATTGCTCGAGCAATTTGGAGGGCCAAACGGAGAACTGAAAGCGGCAATGCAGTATTTTGTTCAGGCTTTTGGCTGCAGAAAAGCCTATCCTGATAAATATGACATGTTGATGGACATAGCTACCGAGGAATTCAGTCACCTTGAAATTGTGGGTGCCACCATTCAGATGTTGCTGACCGGGGTAAATGGAGAATTGAAAAATGCAGCCGATGAATCAGACCTGACAAAAATGTTGGACGGTCAGGCAGCCAAAGAAAATTATATACACGACGCCATGGTCAACCCACATTTTTTCATTGTAAGTGGTGGTACACCCACATTGACTGATAGCGTAGGCAATCCCTGGAGTGCCAGCTATATCATGGGAATGGGGGATTTGACGGCAGACTTGCGCTTAAATATCGGTGCCGAGACAAGTGCCAAAATGGTCTATGAAAACCTCATGAAATTCACTGACGATGTTTATGTAAAAGAATCGCTCCGATTTTTGATGACCAGGGAAGTGGCCCATTTTCAGATGTTCCAAGCGGCTTTGGACACGATCAAACCCAATTTTCCTCCCGGAATTCTGGAAAGTGATCCTAAGTATAGCAACAAATACTTCAACATGTCAAATGGCGAAGATGTCAAAGGGCCTTGGAATGAAGGGGAAAGCCCATTGATGGGAGAGGAATGGCAATACATAGAGAATCCCATCCAACATGTCAGGGATACCAACGGCTTGTTAGACGAAGAAGCAGAAGGCACAGAGCGAACTGAAAAATCCGTCCAAACTGCCAATAAAAAATTAAGTGAAGAAAGGAAAGAAAAGGTAGACAAAGCAACTGCTCCATCAAATGGCGTCATGAGTTGGTCGGTATATGAGGACAGTGAGAAGTCAAGAGAGGAGAAAGAATCCTTTGTATCAAAATAGAAAAAGCCGCAAAGCCAAAAATAAAATTTAAACTAAACCAATACCCATAAAAAGATGGAAAGTAAAAAAACCAATTCGCCAAAGTCAACCAATGGATCTAAGAAATCCAAGTCAGACAAAAAATCTTCCATGCAATCTTCTCAACTGATGAAGTTGTTTGAGGATGGATTGAAGGACATTTATTGGGCAGAAAAAGCTTTGATAAAAGCCATACCAAAGATGATCAAAAATGCTACTTCAGAGGAGTTGGATGAGGCATTGTCATCTCATCTTGAAGAGACTAAGGAACATGTTACAAGGTTGGAAAAGGTTTTCTCATTGATTGAAGTCAAAGCTGTAGGAGAAAAATGCGAAGCTATGGACGGTTTAATAGATGAGGCCTCTGATATCATGGAATCATGTGAGGAAGGCTCCATGCGTGATGCCGGAATCATCTCTGCTGCACAAAAGGTAGAGCATTATGAAATTGCCACATACGGCACACTTCGACAATTTGCAGAAACGCTGAAATTGACTGAGGTGGAGAAACTGTTGGCAACTACCCTTCAAGAAGAAAAAGAAGCTGATCTAAAATTATCTGATGTTGCTATGGATGCCATCAATGTAGAAGCGGCAGAGGAAGCAGTCTAATTTGTTATCATATGAATAGATTATTTAAAGGCCTGATAGCAGGCTATGGTGCCAAAAAATTAGGAGGGGGATGCTTCGGGACTATAATTGTCTTTGTAATCATTTACTTTCTTTTAGGTCAATGCAGCTAATAATCAAATACAATTTACAATCAAATAATATTAAATAACTTAAAAATGGAAAATCAACGAAATGAAAATGACCTTCTACAAGGAAGGTCCTCTGAAAGAAATCAAGGTCTAGGTGAAAGTACTTCGGATAGGAGTCGAGGACTAGGTGAAAGGACTTCTGACAGAGACTATGATCAAAATGAAAGGAATTCTGAAAAAAGTCAAGGACTGAATAAAAGAGTACTGACAGGTATGTTCCGTGACCGCGAAAGCGCAGAAAATGCCTACAATACCCTTCACGATAGAGGCTATTCGAAAGATGAAATCAACTTGCTGATGTCAAAAGACACACGGGAAAGAGATTATAAGGAAGAAGGAGCTGAAAAGACCGAAATAGGAACCAAGGCTGCCGAACATGCAGGTAAAGGATCTGCCATCGGGGGTACTTTAGGTGCAATAGGAGGTGTGATTGCTGCCATTGGTACAAGTGTAGTTATTCCCGGATTGGGAATTCTGATAGCAGGGCCATTAGTAGCAGGTTTGGTCGGTGCCGGTGCAGGTGGTATTGCCGGTGGTCTAATCGGTGCCTTGGTCGGTTCAGGTATACCTGAAGCTAGGGCTAAATTATATGAATCCGGAATCAAAGAAGGCAATGTGGTCATTACGGTAACCCCGAAAAATGAAGAAGATGCCAAATACCTACAGGACAATTGGAAATCTCACAGTGGTGAAGAGATTCACTATTAATATCCCAACATGTACAAAGGACTCTGAAAGCACCCTTGTATATTTTATGAAAACTAAACCAATTATTACTATGAAAAATCTAATAAATTTAAAATCAATCCTGATGTACACTTTGTGTATCGCAGGCACATTAGTTATTGCAACATCATGTTCTGAAAACAGAACCAACGATTCGAGAGATGTTGCTGAACAGGAGAATAGTTCTAATCTGACTGCAGACAATACGGCCGGAAACAATAGAACTGCCGTGGTAATTGACAATGATAACGACGCTCAGTTTTTGATGGATGCTGCCGAAATGCGATATGAGAATATCAGCTTAGGGCAATTGGCCCAACAAAAAGGCAATACTGCTGATGTAAAAGAACTGGGTAAGATGATGGAAGAGGAAAATACAAAATCCCTTAACGAACTTAGGACTTTGGCACAATCTAAATCAATTGCAATTCCAAC